>JAHFUG010000461.1 GCA_023265195.1 Blastocatellia bacterium
CGAACTCCGAACTCCGAACTCCGAACCCCGCACTCCGAACCCCGAACCCCGAACTCCGAACTCCCCCCTCCGCACTCCCTTCCCCTTTCCCATAACGACCCCAATCAACTATGATTACGCCGCCTAATTTGAATTCTCGTGGTTAATTGCCGAAGGCGAGACCTCGCCTCAAGTCACCATGACGGACGGGCCGAAATATGCGATCGAGATGCGCGGCGTCACCAAACGGTTTGGCGCCCTTGTAGCCAATGATCGCGTCAATCTGGCCGTGGCGCCCGGTTCGATTCACGCCATCATCGGTGAAAACGGAGCCGGCAAGTCGACGGCCATGAACATCCTCTACGGTTTCTATAAGGCTGATCAAGGCCAGATCTTGATAGACGGCGAAGTCCGGTCAATCGAAGGACCAAGCGACGCTATCAAGCTAGGGCTTGGAATGGTGCATCAGCACTTCATGCTCGTAGACACATTGACCGTGACCGAGAACATAATTCTCGGTGCGGAGCCGTTGTCCGGTATGGCGATAGATTTCGCAAAAGCTCGCGCCCGTGTTCTCGATCTCTCAAATCAATATGGGTTGCAAGTTGACCCGGACGCCCGCGTGGGGCGTCTTTCGGTCGGCCAACAACAGCGCGTCGAGATTCTGAAGACTCTTTATCGCGGCGCGCGGATTCTGATTCTGGACGAGCCTACGGCGGTGCTGACGCCGCAAGAAGTTGCGGAGTTGTTCTCGATCTTGCGCGGCCTCCGCGAGCAGGGCAAGACAATCATAATCATTACTCACAAGCTCGCGGAAGTTCTTGCCCTATCCGGCAACATCACCGTGATGCGTGACGGCAAAGTCATAGGCGGCCTGGCCACAAAGGACGCGACCGCCTCGGAACTGGCTCGAATGATGGTGGGCCGGGAGGTGCTGCTCCGCGTCGAAAAAAGAGAAGCGGAGCCGCGTTCGCCGACGCTCTCGGTTCAATGCGTTAGCCTCAAGAACCCCGACGGCGGCGTGGCGCTCTACGACGTTTCGTTCACAGTGCGAGAGGGAGAGATTCTCGCGATCGCGGGAGTCGAAGGGAACGGGCAGACTGAATTGATCGAGGTTCTCGCGGGACTTCGGCGGCCGGATTCGGGTGAAGTGAGGCTTGACGGCAGGAACATCACGCCTCTCGGTCCCCACGAGCGCAAGAGTCTTGGCGTCGCCCACATCCCGGAAGACCGGCGCCGGCGCGGGCTACTGCTGGATTTCGATCTGGCGGAAAACTCGATACTGGGCTTGCATAGCGATCGACCCGTATCGGGAGCTTTTCTGCTGAATAAGCAATTCATCACCGCGCGCGCGGAGCGGCTCGTCAAGGATTATGATGTAAGGCCGCCGGACATCAAGTTGGCCGCTCGGGGATTCTCAGGCGGGAACCAGCAGAAGCTGATCATTGGGCGGGAATTTGATTCGAAACCGAAGCTGATTCTCGCCGCTCAGCCGACTCGCGGGGTCGACATCGGCGCGATTGAATTCATTCACCGCAAGATTATCGAGTTGCGGGACGCCGGCGCGGCTGTCGTTGTTGTCTCAGCGGAGCTCGAGGAGGTATTGAGCCTGGGCGACCGGGTGATCGTGATGTTTGGCGGGCGAATCGTAGGCGAAGTTGACCCTAAGACAGTGACCGAAGAAGAACTGGGACTGATGATGACAGGCGGGTAGACGCAACCAGGCTTCTGTTGCATTTGGGGCTCGGCCATTTTCGTAACGAGCAAGATCAATATCTCATGTTCAATTCCAAAAACTCACAGGAAGGGAAGAGGGATTTATCCCCGCTCTTCCGATCCACTCAACCTGGCGCCAAGAGGGGAGCGGGGATAAATCCCTCTTCCCTACCTGTGAGTTTTTGATGTTTGGCGTAGTCATTGACGCCGGTGTGACTATACGCATGGGCTGCATTTCTCACGTAACAACATGAAAGGACTGATTTCCTCATTAAAGCTGCCTCTGATCGCCGTCACCGCGGCGTTTCTCGTGGGAGGCGTAATAGTCTGGCTGGTTGGTGACGACCCGTTTTTCGTGTACGAGCTATTCTTCACCAGCGCGTTCAAAGGCGCGGAAGGGATCGGCTACACCCTCTTCTATGCGACGCCGCTCATCTTTACAGGGCTTGCGGTCGCTGTCGCGTTCAAGTGCGGCCTGCTCAACATAGGGGCTGAAGGCCAGTTGATCGTCGCCGCGTTCGCCACTGCCTGGGTAGGATTGATGTTGCCCGGCTGGCCCACTCTCATTGTGGTCGTTCTGGCTATGCTCGCCGCAATCGTAGTCGGCGGCGTCTGGTCGGGCGTCCCTGGCGTGCTCAAGGCCAAGTTCGGCGCGCACGAAGTCATCACGACGATAATGATGAACTTCATCGCCTTTGGCATAGTCAGCTACTTGACGCAATATCACTACAGGAAACCCGGCGACGCGATACTAGAGACTTATCCAATCGCCGAGGTAAAGGGAGGCGTGGTGACGGGTACGCATCTGCCTCGAATGCACGCGCTGCTCGCGCCGTTCGGCGTGAGCTTCCCGGAACACATTCCATTGAATCTATCGTTCCTGTTAGCGATTGGCGTCTGCGTAATCGTCTACGTTTTTCTCTGGAAGACGAAATGGGGATACGAGCTGCGCGCCGTCGGCGCCAGCCCGACCGCCGCGGAGTACGGAGGCATTTCAACATCGAAGAATATCGTCATCGCGATGGTGATCTCCGGTATGTTGGCGGGAGGGGTCGGCATAAATGAGGTGCTTGGCTATCGCTACCGCTACTATGACGGCTTCTCGCCGCAGTACGGCTTCACCGGAATCGCCGTGGCGCTCCTCGGGCGCAATCATCCGGCTGGCGTAGTGCTGGCCGCTATTCTCTTCGGAGCCTTGCAGCGGTCCGCGCTGTTCATAAACATCTTCACGGATAAAGTGTCGAAGGATTGGGTTGTCATCTTGCAGGCTGTAATCATTCTCTTCGTGGCGTGCGAAGAAATTTTCAAGTTTCGCTCGCGGAGACTCAAAGTGGCCGCCGAATAGTGATTGAATGGAAACCTTAACCAGCATAATCAACCTGTCACTTCTCGCTTCGATGGTGAGGATCTCAACGCCATTGATTCTTGCGTCGCTGGGCGGTCTGTACTCGGAGCGAGGCGGGGTCATCAACATCGCTCTTGAAGGGATCATGCTCTCAGGCGCTTTTACGGCCGCCGCGGTGACCGCTCTTTATCACAACCCCTGGATTGGGCTCATTGCGGCCGCTGGCGCGGGCCTCGCCGTCTCGTTCATTCACGCCGTAGCTTCCATCAGATTCCGCGCCAACCAAGTGGTTGTCGGAGCGGCGATCAACATACTCTTCCTCGGCGTGCCCCCTTTGATGAGCGGCGCGTTGTTTCAGTCGACCGGCTCGACGCCTCAATTGCCTAGAGAACAGACTCTGCCAGATTGGAATATTCCATTGATCGGCCAGGTTCCCGTGCTCAACCAGTTGTTCTCGGGCCACAAGCCGATAGTCTTCTTTGCGCTGGCGATGGTTCCCGTCACCTACTACGTTCTGTTTCGCACGAGATTCGGGTTGCGCTTGCGAGCGGTTGGCGAGAATCCGGAAGCGGCGGACACCGCGGGCATAAGCGTCGAAAGAATGCGTTACGCGGGAGTGCTGCTGAGTGGCCTGCTTGCCGGGATCGGCGGCGCTTATCTTTCGATTGGCCAGAATTCGCTCTTCACTCGGAATATGACGGCGGGCCGCGGATTCATCGCGCTCGCGGCGTTGATCTTCGGTAAGTGGCATCCGGTTGGAGCCTTTCTCGCCTGCTTGTTCTTCGGCGGCGCGGAAGCGATCTCGATACGAATGCAGGGGGTCGTCGCCATACCCGTCCAGTTCATTCAAATCATCCCCTACGTATTAACGCTGGTCGTTCTGGCCGGCTTCATTGGCCGTGCGACTCCTCCCCGCGCCATCGGTCAGCCCTACGTGAAGGAGAAGTGACGAAAAAGGGATTCGGACGAGCGGCCCTGGAGGCGGCGGCCGAAGACGGGAATCCCGCGTACTTCGCCAGCTCTACGATCTTTTCCAGCCGGCTGTTGGATGGACTCGTAAGAATCAAGGCTGTATTAAATCCAAATCGAGGGCCAGGCGCAACGACCAAAGGCTGGACGCGAAACAGCAATGACTTGAGCGGAAGAGTCATGGAAGTGGCGGCTTCTCAGGAAGACCGGCCGCCACGCGACAGGTAGGGGGGTATTAGGGTATTGCCGGGATGGACTTTCGCCTTAATCTAGGAGGACGCACGCTGGATATGGTCGAGATATGACAGCGCCATCTCCGCATACGTAAACGATTCCTTGACCAAATCGTCTAAGCGCTGAATCTCATTTTTGTAGTCTGCGTGTCCACGATTGAGATGTAATCGGTCACCATTGAGCCCGACCGCAGTCGCAGTTAACCCTCTCATGTCGCGCCGGTAGCGGACACTCAGGTGGCTGAATTGGAGAGAAAGGCCGGTCAGATGACCATGGAGATCGACTTTTTTAGAAAACTCTTGATGCGTTTCGAGGAACGGGAAGGCGAGAGTTTAACAGCCTGCGATGCGTGCTATGAGACGGTCAAGGGTTAGGAAGTGCACTTTGACGCCACTATAATTTCGAGTAAAGGCGGGCCGGGCGTCGGGGGCCGTCACCAGCAAGGTTGCCTTGGGATAAATTCGGGCGAAGACGAGCAGGTTCGCTGGATTGAAGTCACGAGCGGACCATTTGCATTCGATGGCGGTCGGGCTTTTCCCGCGCGGCGCCCAGATCAAGTCCACTTCGTGACCTTGCTTGTCCCGCCAGTAACGCAGGCCCGTGGTCTGAAGCCGCGCGGTGAGCTCGTTGAGGACGTAGTGTTCCCAGAGATGTCCCAAGTCGTCCGTCCGCAGGCTGGTCCAGCCACGATGCGCACACACGAAGCCCGTGTCGAAGCCATAGACCTTTGGGGCGGCGATGATTTCGTTGCCGCGGCGGGAACTGAACGGCCGGAGCACCAGGGCCACGGTGGTGGCTTCGAGCACCGCGAGATAATTCGTGATGGTGGTGCGGCTGACTTCGCACGGCCCGGCGAATTTGGTCGCCTCAAAAATCCCGCCGCTCTGTGTTAAGAGAAGTTCCGCGAATCGCTGAAATGAAGCCCGGCGCTCCAGGCGGAAGAGTTCCTGAATATCCTTGGCCCAGTAGGCTTCGATCCATTCCTGGAAATCCCGCTCCGGTGGTTCCGGCGAGAGGAAGAACGGCGGGAGGCCGCCATGCAACAAGCGATGCAGGAGATCGGTGTCGCCAAAGTCCGGCAAGTCCGCTTCGATCATTGGGGTGAGCCACAGTTCCGTCTTACGCCCGGCGAGCGTATCGCGAAAGCGGCTGCTGGCGCCGAGCGTCGACGAGCCGGTGGCTAGAACGCGGACGGTGGGAAAATGGTCGGCGGCGATCTTGAGCAATTCGGAAGGATTGGGTAGACGATGCACTTCGTCAAGCACCACACGTTTACCGCGCAGAGCTTGCAGGAACGCCTCCGGATCTTCCATGGTCCGCCGGACGCGAGGCAGTTCGCAGTCGAAATATTCGACTTTAGCCAGCGACTGGGCCAGCGAGGTCTTGCCGACGCGGCGCACGCCCCGCAGCCAGAGTATGGAGCGGCGCCGCCACTCCTCCTCAACGCGCGCGATCCAAAATCGGCGATTTACCATATGCCATCATAATGACGTTTGGTATAACTAAACGCAAGCATGGTTTCGTTTGGATTTCTCCGCCAGGATTCAAGGAATACTGATAAGAGGGTAAAGTCCTAATAGGCTTTTTTGCAGACTGCGCAGCAAAAAGTGGCCCTTCACTCAGTGAGTAGATTGACAGCGCG
>JAHFUG010000104.1 GCA_023265195.1 Blastocatellia bacterium
AACTAGTGATTAGAGTTTGAGCGAGGACTCCACGTCTCGAACGCGTGAGACAAGCTTCAGCATCTCGGCGTCGCTTGCGGGAGAGCCGGCGGCGACCGCCTCGCATTTTCGGAGTAAGGTTTTTAGCTCGACGACGTCGGTCCTGGCGCGCCGGGCGGCGGCCTCCGCCAAACTCGCCGATGCAATCTTCGAGGGAACGCCGGCGTACTGGCAGAGCCTTCTTCTGAACTCAGTATAGATGTTCTGCATCGCCAGATCGGTGGCGCGGGCGAGCCTTGTGATCGTCGCCATCGAAGAAACGAATTCGAGGTTGGTCGTGCGGCGCTCCCGCCGCGGCGGCAGCGGACGGCCAAAACGCCTGCCTTTCGAAAACACTAACAGAATCAGAATAAGGCCCAATTGCCTTACCATCCATGGAATCGGCGTGCCGTTGAAGTACCCGAGCACGCCTCCGCTCGCTCCGCCAAGCCGGCTTAGAACGCCGTACCCGTGATGATACTCGTCGAACGCAATGTCTCCGGCGGGTCTTTCTTCAAACAGGTTCAGCGCCAGGGTCAGGTTGTCAGCCTTGGCGATTCCGTTGTTGGCGACCACATAAGGATCGGCCAGGAAGACGACTCGGCCCTTCCCCAGTTTTGTTTCCGCAAGCACGGCTCCGGAACGGCCTCCGGCGTGAAAGGTAGCCGTAGCGCTATCGACTCTAACGGCCTTGGCGAACTCGGAAAGCGCGATCTTGTGAACGCCGCGGGTGAGAATAGTGGGCTGTAGAGGCGCAGCCTCAGTCTCGAAGTCGGCATAGTGGGTAGAGACCTTTGTTTGCGGGTCAAACGTCAGAAGAATATCGCGGTCAACGACGATCAACAGTTTTCCGGATTCAATCCATTTCGTAAGGCTATCGATCTCCGCCGGAGTTGGATTGAAATTGGGATCCGCGTCTATCAATACGATGGTTCCGGCCTCCGTCAGGTTCGGCAGATCGGTGAAAGGCCGCTCTAATCGGCTGACCGGGTACTTGCTCTCTTCCAAAAGAGTAAACAACGCTTTCGTACCGTACGGAGTGGCGCGATAAGAGGAGCGTTTGCACTTCGTCTCCGATTCATCATCATCCTTGTCGACAAGGAAGGTGAGGTTGAGGACTATGAGAAGAAGGAGAGCGCCAAAAACGAGAAGCGCCGTCGCGGTGTTCTGCTTCATTCCGCCTCACGAATAAGACCAAAACCGGTGATCGCTTGATTCATGAGTCGCCTGGAAATCAATGTACGGGCGGCTCTCCGTGGCCGCCCCTCTTGAAACGCCACAAGCTTCTTCCAGGTGTCCGCGCCATAAACATTCATACGAAAGCTGCCGTGACTTCGCCGGGAACTCAGGTCCTGTTCAACGCCATTGGCGCGCGGCTGCGTCATTGTAGACTGTCGTCCGAGGCCAGTCAGTCAAACCGCGGATTGAACGTTCAACTGCTCCTACGGCTCTAGCGATGGATCGTAGCTGGTTATGAATTCGAGAAACTTCGAGACCTCTATCATATCCTTCCCAGCAAACCTTATGCTGTGGGAATCGGTGCGCTCAACGATCGGCAGGTAACTCAGTAATTCAGGGGGCCGATAGCTCTTGAAACGCACATCAAGACGGACCGGTTTGGACACCGAGTAAGTCTTGAATTCCTTGATTCGCGACACCGCTTTCTTCGCTTTCATCATGATAAGGTCGCAGGCGTCGGCCGGAGTCAACGACTTCGCCGAATGAAAGCTGATCGCCCACTTGACCACCGCGCCTTCGATGCCGCCCAGGAGTGCGGAGGCTTCCTTAACAATCGCATCGTCGCCGCTGATCATTATCACCGGCACATTGAATTGTCCGGCAATGGCGGCGTTGATCCCTGCTTCCGGCATCGAGACCCCGTTGAGCTGAACGTCCGTCAATCTTGCGCTTGAAATCGTATGAGCGCGAACACCGCTAGTGTTGTTAGTGCTGCTGTGATAGCCGATGAAGATGACCCCATCGAATGTCTGATCTATGCCCTCCATCATCATCAGCGGGCGGGGCCACGAGCGCACCAGAGTCACGCCCCTGGGCAGCTTGTCTATCAGTATGTTCTGTCCGTTGCCGTGCGAGTCGCTGACCATGATCTCAGCCGGCCCCGAATCCAGGACGCCTCTTATCGCGGCGTTCACCTCATCGGTCATGAACTCGCGGAATCGGTTGTACTCGAATCCCGAGGGACCAAGTTGCTCGCCGGTCACGACGCCCGCCACGCCTTCCATGTCGACCGAGATGTATATCTTCAGCGTTCGAGTTTGAGCGCGGCCTCCGGCCGCGAAGCTGAAAAGAAGGGCCGCCGCCGTTAGCAGACCTTTCGCTATTCTCATTTCACTTTTCCTCCGAAGACGCCGGTCCATTTCTACTTGACGTTGAAGAGTTGAATATCCTCGAGCATCCATCCAGCGCCGGTCTTATAAAGGACGAACACGGCCGTACCCGATTGCTCCCTTCCGGCGGCCGTCGCCTTGACCGCTACATCGACCGCCGCGCGGTTGGCGTCGATTCGGTCCACGCGAAGGATTTCGGTTGTCCACGCCGCGGGCGGGGTAACGGTCAGCCCTTGTACGAATTTCTTCAGATTGCATTTGCTGACCAGAGCGAAGAGCTTATCGGATGAAGGCTGCTTAATTAACGAGTCGATCTGCGTGACAAAAGCTCGGATCGACTCTTCAACCGGCGGTTGCTTCGACGCGGCCCGCTCGGCCTTGACCACCTGTTCGTGCGCGGCGAATTGAGCGGGCGCGTCGTTGGCCTCGACAACGGCGCGGCGCAGATGCTCGACGGCCGCGCTGGATTGATTGCGGGCCATCGCGACCGCGCCAAGCGTCATGTGCGCATAAGCAAGCGCCGAGGCTATCGGCGGATTCAGTTTTAGAACGAGATTCGCTTCGGAAGCCGCGTCGTCCAGCTTGCTTTGGGAGAGCAGAGACCTCGACAGCCATGCGTGAAGCAGACAACTGTTCGAGTCGGCGCGAACGCCGTCTTTGAACTTTGTCTCTGCTTGAGAAAATTCACCTTTGGTGAACGCGGCTATTCCTTCATTGAGCAATGTCTGCGGTGAAATCTGAACGGGTCTCGAATCATTGTCATAGTTCTTTTGGATTATCAGCTTCTCGGGGTCTGCTTCGATCGCCGATATCTTCTCATCGGTTGGAATATCCACTGAAGCGAGGTCGTCAGCGCCTACGATGACGTTCTTCGATATCTTCTTGCCGGAGGCCGTGGTGGCAAGCACGCTGACGCTGACCGTTCCGTTTCCGAGATTACGCAGATTCACTCGCTGCGAGCCGGGCGCGGATCCCGGCTGCGGGACGCCGATGATGATATCGGGCTCGATGATGGTATCGACCCACTGTTGAAAAAGCGATTCAATCTCCTGGCCGGCGGACTTCACAAGAGCGCTTCGAAAATCTTCCGTGTTTACAATCCTGTTTTGAGGTCCGGCAAGAACGGAACGTAGCGCGGCTATCAGTTTGTCGCGGCCCGCCGTTTCCGCCATAAGTCTCAACACGAGCGGGCCTTTTCCAAACGCCGCGGCCCCGTAGGTGGGCAGCAGAATGGATTGCACCGACATTTCCGCGTCCCTTCCCGATAGTGCTATCGGCGTGTACAGGGATCGCATGCGGGCGTAGGCATCGGCAGCGGCGGCGCGGCCAAAGCGGTCCTCGATATAGAGCGACGCAAGATACCGAGGCGTCGAGTCTCGAAGCAAGACGGCGCTACGGGGCCTTTGCGCGGGACGGTCCGGCTGCTCAGGCCGTCCATCCTGGCCTCGCACTCGCACGCGGCCGTCGATCCAAAGCCTGGCCATTCCATCCGCGAGCAACTCAATCGTTGGCGCATCAAGAGCATCCTGCCTGAAAACCTGTTCATTCATCACAAGAGCGCCCGGAACGGAAATAGAACCGGCTCTGGAGGAAGAGATCATGGTGAACGAGGCGCCGGATGGCGCCGGGCCAAGCGTCCGGGTGAAGAAATCGGCCATTCGAGCGGCCTCATCGCTCACCCGCGAGACTTGTTCGCGCGCGCTTTCGCCGCCTGCGTTTGTGAGCCCCGCATGCGCGAAGACGACGATCTTTATACCCGCGCGCTCGGAGACGGCTGGAGGATCGAAGGCGCCACCCACGATCAATGGCAGAGAATTCAAATGCTGTTCAAAGGTGACGGATTGGCCGCCTGACTCTTCTTTAGGAATTCCGGACGATACCCCTCGGATTCCGCCTCCGCTCGAGGAAACAGTAAGCGAAATAGGAGCCGTCGGCGCGCCGTAAAGCGTGTACGGCGTTGACGTCATTGGAACCCATATCGCCTCTGGTGCAAGCAGCACTTCGCCGTAGTAGATTGCTATGAGCGGATTGGATTCGGGCGCTTCGATTCTGTAGGTCAGTTCAACAACGGCTTGGCCACCCGCGGGGATCGAAACCGGCGATGTGATCAGCACCTGATTCAGCGCGGAGGCGCGGCGATCATCGGTTACTTCGAAGGTGGCCGCAGAGCCACCGACCGTGGCGGCGCTGATCTTTGCTTGCTTGTTGAGACGCAAGTAAAGACGCGTCTTTGAGGCTTGCCCGAGGTTCGTAACAGAGAGAGCCGCGCGCACTTCCACCGAGTTTGCCGCAAGGTCAAGTCTGGCGTTGAGGCCGTACCTGTCTATTTCGACCTCTTGCGCCGCCGCCACGGCGCACAGAGCAAGAATAAACAGAATCGCGGGTAACAATCTTTTTGACATTGGAAACTACTTCCCTTTACCGATGACTGAGGCTGCCTCATACTCTGCCGGACTCGCCGAACCCGGAGTATCCGCGCGCCAAAGATGGCGCCCACTATCGAACGCGACCCTTCAAGGCAGGTCCCTGACAATGTAGTGAATGGCTCGCAGAGCCTGAAGCAAAGGCGCCAGCCGCTCGAGCGGAAGGCTGTTCGGCCCATCCGACAACGCCTGGCTCGGGTTGTCGTGGACCTCCATGAACACGCCGTCGACACCGCAGGCCACTCCGGCTCTTGCCATGTATTCGATGAACTGAGAGTCGCCCCCGCTCGTGGCTCCCATTCCACCCGGCCGTTGAAGACTATGCGTCACATCGAAGACCACAGGGTAGCCGAATTCCCGCATGATGGGGAATCCGCGAAAATCTACGACCAGGTTGTTGTAGCCGAAACTTGCGCCGCGTTCGGTAACCATGACCCTGTGGTTGTTTTGGGATGTAACTTTGTCGATGGCGTTCTTCATGTCGTGCGGCGCGAGAAACTGACCCTTTTTTATGTTCACCGCGCGACCTGAACGAGCGGCTTCAGTTATCAGATCGGTCTGTCTGGACAAAAACGCCGGAATTTGCAAGACATCGGCGACCTCGCTGGCCATCTTAATTTGGGCCGCCTCATGCACGTCGGTTAGCACGGGCGTCCCTATTTCGCGCCGAACCCGTTCTAACACGCGAAGCCCCTCTTCCATCCCCGGGCCGCGATAGGAATTTCCAGAGGTTCTATTGGCCTTGTCGTAAGACGCTTTGAATATGAACGGTATATCGAAGAGAGCGGCGGCGTCGCGAATAGCTTCCGCCATCTTCAGCGCGTGGGTCTCGCTCTCCACAACGCATGGGCCGGCTATCAGGAACAGATCGCTCCCGCCTGCTTCGACGCTCCCAATTTTGAAGGGGTTTGCAGCGGCCTTCATAAAGAGGAGTTATTCTACACGCCCGCAAACGCTAATCAAAAGCAGAAATAGAGGATTCCGTGAGTAAGATCAGTCTAAGCGGGAAATTAGGGGGGGGGATGCACGGAGCGACATGTCGATCATCCGCCGCCAGCAGCGTGGAGGCGCGATCCGCAGCACACGGCAGGCCCTCGCCAAATTGCTATTCCTTCGCCGAGAGCCTGCGGCTCTTTTTAGTATTCTCACCCGCGCTGGATTTAGACGGAGTCGATCTCGACCAGCCGCTGAGGATCGAGAAGCGTGATCCTCCGGCGGCCCACGGCAACCAAGCCGGCCTTCTTCAACTCAGCCATCGCATTCGTAACCGTCTCCCGATAGACACCCAATTCGTCCGCGATGTCCTGATGAGAAATGCCCTTTACCATATTCTCGCTGGAAGCCATTCTGAGCAGCAACGTGGCGAGCCTGGCGGGAATCGTCTGAAACGCCGCCTGCTCGTGCTGTTTCTCCACCTCGACCAGCCGCGATCCGAGTCCGCGGACGAGGTTGACGGCGAGCGTCGGTGATCGGCTGATCATCGCCTCGAACTCCGGCGGTCGAATTATGGCCAGCTCCGTCAAGACAAGAGCCTCAGCTTCGGCTCCAAGCATTGTCTGGCCATACTCCGGCATTTCGCCGAACACCGATCCAGATTCCAGGTTCTTCACGTTATAGCGGGTGCCCGAAGGCGACTTCCTGAATACCGCGACCGCACCCGTCCGAACGAGAAAGAGAATTGGTTCCGCCTGTTCCGTCGGAAAGATGCGCTCGCCCTTGTCGTATATGCGAATCGGCAGTTGGCCGTGCAAAGCCGACGTAATCGCTTCCTTGGTCGGCAAGAGATCGCTGATCGTCAAATAGCCGATCTTGGACGCCAAGCTCAATGCAGCGAGCGACCGCTTTTTGTCGCTTGGTCCTTTTAGTCTGGAATCCTTGGAGCGGCCTCGGCGTCCAGATCCGTTCGCGGTGACTGTTTCTTGTTCCATGCTCGTCATTACCCTATCCCTCTTGAAATATTCTCGACCGACCTATTGGCTCGTATTACCGGTTATTATCCCCGACTGCCTTCAAACTGGATTCTCGCTAGCGAGAGTACCAATAGAAGCTAGGGTCCCAATAGTGTGGGCCGCAGTAATTCTATATTGTTTGATATTCCTTCATAGTGTTATTAGCATCGCAAGAAGACAGTAGTTTCACTAAAAGGGGGAGGGAAGTATCAGAGTGTTTTGGTTCCTTGGTGCTGTAATTCAAGATTCTGCTTATCGCTCAAGGGTTTCGAGGAACTCGAGAACGGATCCAGACATGCATTATCGGGATGAGAGCGGAGAAAGCGGCGGTTAAAATGGCGGCGACTCGAAAGAGCCAGGCGTCACCAAAGTGGTCCATCACCAGACCGGACATAGCCGGTCCGGCGAGACTGCCTATTCCAAAAGCCAGGGAGAAAAGCGCGGTAGCCGTGCCGAGCCGCTCGGGAATCACGGATCCCCCGATTATCGCAAGCGCCACCGGGTACAAACTGCCGGCGCTTGCGCCTATTAGAGCGCCTACACAAACAAAGAACAGCGGCGCCGAGTGCATTGTCATCAGCCAGAACAACCCCGATAGAAAAATCGCGCTGGCGAGCAAGACCGGCCTCTTGCCGAACCTATCGGCAGCCCGTGCGATCGGCACCTGGCTGACGATCGTGCCCACGATAACAGCCGTTATGATTCCGCCTGTCTGAACCTCTTCCACGCCCCTTCTGTTGAGGTAGAGCGGAAATAGAGTCACAAGGGAGGACATCAGGTAACCATACAGCATTCCACCCGACACTGGCGTCACGAGCTTCGCCGACAGCCCCGAGACAAGACCTGGAATTTGATGGTCTCGTGAGTGGACGCGTGGAACCGAGCACGCTACGAGAATCGCCGCTGCGCCGCTAAAGACAAAACACCCAACAAACGGCGCCCAGTGCCTTAGCGAAAATAAAGCGGCCCCGGTCAGCGGACCCAGCGCCCAGCCCACTCCAACCGAAAGCCCGTAGTAACCCATTCGCCTCGCACGCTCTTCTGGTTCACTCAACTGACTGATCATGGTTTCGGTCGCTACCGAAATCGCCGCCGCGGCAACGCCTTCAATTGCTCTAACCGCGAAAAAGAGCCATATCTGATTAATAAAGGCGAACAGCAGAATAGAGAATCCGTAGACCGAGAGGCCGGCTACCAGAATGGGCTTGGCTCCGTGCCTATCCGTCGCGCGGCCCATCGGAAACGATGCAAGGGTGAACGCCGAGAACATCGTAGTGCCGACGAGCCCAACGATGAAGCTGTTCGCCCCATGTTCATGCAGCACGAGTGAAATCAGCGGAGCGACGAGACCGACCCCCATATAGCCTACCGCTACGCTGATGTAAATGGCGTATAGCGCCTTTAACCGATTCAAACCGCCTCCAGCAGAGGCGTGACCTTACCATTGCTGGCTGGGGCCGGGCAACTCGACCTCCCAATGTCGTCCGCCATACGCGGAAAAGCGGGAGCCGGGCTCCCGCGATAGTTATTCGATCAACGCCGCGGCAGGTATTAGTTTTGAGAGAAAAACTCGCGCATCTGGCCCACGTATTTGTCGTACTCGCGGCTTCCGATGAAACGCGGCGGCAAGACCGTCGACAAGTAGGTCAGATACCGATCGGGAGAAATCGGTGAGCCGGAATCAACGAGCAGATTCCCATTCACGTCATATGGCTGGAAAATGAGATCTTCGGCCCCGCGCTTGCGGAAAAACTTCACGTCGGGGACGCGCAGAAGGTTTTCGGGCTTAACGCCTTGCCTCGGATCGCCGCTCTTTTCCACCCGATCCAGCACGGCCCGCGCTTCTTCGCGTGAGAAACTCGCATTTCTCTCTTGAATAAGCGCGATGTTGACGTTGCCGACGACTCCCTTCACTTCTTCAATGTACTCCGCCTGCGCGACGCCATTCGTCTTGTCCTTGAATCCGAATGTGATTGCCGTTTCGCCGCCGTGCTCGTTGCCGAACATCTCGAGGCCGCGGGGGAACCACAAGTTCAGCGCCCTCTGCATGTCTTCGACGCTATAGTCGCCCTCGTCCCTTGCCGCCATCTGCCCTATTTCTTTGAGCAATGTCCTTCCGCTGCCAAGGTGAAAAGCTTCTTCTTGAAGCATGGGCCCCATGCTTCTCGCCATTGGCGCATAGCTGAAGACTTGCTGCATCTCGAGCTGGTATTTCCCCACAAGATCGATGACCGTGGCGTAGGTCACGTTATCCAGAAAGTCATTGAAGTCGATGTTGAACGCGTCCAGCACATGCCCGCCAAGCTCCATCGAAAGTAATTCCTCTATCGTCTGTTTCGCCACATCACCCAGTCCGGGCTTTTTCCATGAGGGGTCGTTGTCCAACACCCAGAACATCTGATACGCGTGACGAAGCTCCTCCGCCATTATGCGCAGCACCGCGAACTTTCCCTTATCGCTGATGGCTCGATCCAGAGTTAGCCGGTGTTGTTGGATGGAGCCGAGTTCCGTGGAACATTGAGCTCGAATGATGTCGCGGGAGCTAAAGAACATGTTGCCCACCATGTCCTTGGCGTGTTCGAACTTCCGGCGGCCCGCATACTGTCCGTAATCGATCGTATCAGTCTTAGCCTCCCCGACTTTGGCGACGAGTTGGAACGGCGTCTGGCCCTTGAAGTGATCGTCCCAGCGCCGCTCCAGGATGGCCAGTTCTGGAAAGTTCTTTTTCTGCCAATCAACGATCGCGTTATGGTGTCTCTGAGTTATGGTCGCGGTGCTGTAGTTAGGCATTGCGTCCTCCGAATTGACTGCTTTTCTGGCGGTGGAAGAATATCGAACGAGCGTTCGAATTGTCAACGGCTTTGAGCGGAGCGGACCGAGCGTGATCCGATCCTAAAACCGCCGGGGGCAGGCTCCGTGTTCGCGACCACGGATGCTTTCTACTTGACACGGGTTGGCCATTCCGCAATAATGCCGCGTTAAATGTGGAGGGACTGAAGCAACAACAAGTATGAATCACGCATCGTTAAATATCGCGCTGAACATCAACCTCGGAAGCTGGCGGGGTTACTACGGCTTCTTTAGCTTTAGCATCGCAAGAGGAGCGGGCGGCGCGATGGATTGAGTTTTTTCAATATCGCAAGAGTTTAAGGCCCGCTGCTTCCACGAAGCTAGCGGGCCTTAAGCTTTTTGGGGGCCATGATGGTTAAAGCTGCATATCAAGGAGAGCGCGGCGCGTTTAGCGAAGCGGCCGCGCGCAAGCTGCTCGGTGACGCCGCGGATCCGGTTCCGCACAGGACCTTTGACGAGATGTTCGACTCAGTCGCCGTCGGCCGAATGGATTGTTTGATCGCGCCGATTGAGAATACGCTCGCGGGTTCGGTGCTCAAGAACTATGACCTCCTGGAAACTCACCGGCTGACTATAATCGGGGAAACGAGCCTCGGAATAGCTCACAACCTCATTGCTCCGCGCGGCGTGAAGTTTTCACAGGTCAAACGCGTCTACTCACACCCTGTCGCTCTCGCACAATGCGAGCGCTTTTTGCGCGCTAACCCGCAGATCGACGTCGCGCAAGCCTACGACACCGCGGGAAGCGTCAAGATGATCATCGAGAATGGCCGGTCCGATGAAGCCGCCATAGCAGGGAAATTCGCCGCCGAAGTCTACGGCGCGGAAGTCCTGGCCGAAGGCGTAGAGGACCATCATGAAAACTACACTCGATTTCTCTTGGTGTCACAGCCTTCCAGAGCCGCGTCCATCCACGTCACAACTGAATCAGCGGACATGAAAACAACAATCGTGTTTCGGGTGGCGAATGGGCCCGGCGCATTGTTTCGGGCGCTCGCTGCTTTCGCCCTTCGCGACATCGACCTCTCGAAGATCGAGTCCCGGCCCATAGAGGGCCGTCCCTGGGAATACTCGTTCTACCTGGACATCCTCGGCGACACTGCTGATTCGGCCATTCAGAAAGCTCTCGCGCATCTCGAAGAACTAGCGGAGAGCGTTAGAGTTCTTGGGTGCTACAGGCGGGCAGAACCGCTTGCATCGAACAATCATGCCAACTCGACAACGAAAGGGAAGATGGAGGCGTAGAAATGATCATAGCCATGAAATCCAATGCAACCGAAGAGCAGATCAACCATGTGTGCGAGAAGATTCGCGAATTCGGTTACGCGGCTCACCTAATCCGCGGCGAGGAGCGAGTGGTAGTCGCCGCGGTCGGCCGCGGCGACTACAAAGACCAATTGCAATCGCTGAAGTTCTCGCCCGCGGTTGCCGACGTGGCGGCGATAACACAGCCGTACAAGCTCGTTAGCCGCGACGTGAAGGCGGATAGAACCGTGATAAGACTTGGCGATCTCGAAATCGGAGGCCGGCGTCTGGTGGTGATGGCGGGTCCTTGCTCGGTAGAAACTCGCGAGCAACTAATGGAGACCGCGGAGGCGGTCAAGCGCGCCGGCGCACAAATACTTCGAGGGGGCGCCTACAAACCTCGAACCTCGCCGTACGATTTTCAAGGGCTGGAGGAAGTGGGACTCAAGCTGCTAGCCGAAGCGCGGGAGGCGACTGGCCTGAAGGTGATAACCGAAATCATTACTCCCGAAGACGTCGAATTGGTCGCCGATTACGCCGACATACTTCAGGTTGGAGCGCGCAACATGCAGAACTTCGCGCTTCTCAAGAAACTTGGACGGGTGGCGAAGCCGGTCCTGCTCAAACGCGGCATGAGTTCTACTATAAAAGAACTGCTGCTGTCAGCCGAGTATATCGCCGCTCACGGAAACGATCGGATAATCCTGTGCGAACGTGGAATTCGTACATTCGAAACCGCCACCCGCAACACTCTTGACCTTGCGGCCGTTCCGCTGCTCCACGAACTGAGCCACCTTCCGGTGATAGTGGACCCCTCGCACGGAACGGGCCGGCGAACCCTGATTCGTCCCGCTGCAAAAGCCGCCGTAGCGATAGGAGCCGACGGCTTGATTATCGAAGTCCATCCTCATCCCGATCAGGCCTGGTCGGACGGTCCTCAATCGCTGACGCCATCGGAGTTCGCTGAGACGATGAAGGAACTGAGGCGCTACGCTCTGATAGAATCTCGTTCAATGAACTGAGCGCGACGCAACTCTCGTGTCTGGTGCGCGCTCAGCTCGCAAAGCGGGCGGACTCGGGGGAATCCCGGAGTTGATGAAGACAAGGCGATTGATTCTAGTGTCTTTCGTCGTTGTCGGCCGGATTCATGCGCTCAATACGCTCTTTTGCTTCCTTTATCCACTCGGTGTTGGCTTCCTTGGAAACATAATACTCCATGTCGCGCTTGGCGTTCGCGAACCGCTTAAGCTTCTGTTCGGCTAGCGCTCGGTTGAAGTATGCGATGCTCAGATTCGGCGATTTCTCTATGGCCGACGTGAAGGCGAGAACGGCTTCCTCATATATCTCGAGGTTCTTGTCATTTTGTTCCACGCCAGTTTGGTACAACGCAACCCCCCTTGCAAGAAACAATTCGGCCGTGGTTGCGCCGTGACTCAATGTCTCGTCGACTATCTTCAACGCCTTCTCAGCGTCGCCTGGCTTGTTCCATTCCAGGAGCACCGTGACCATCGCCATCCGAGAGGAGACTCCTGAGGGAGTAAGGCCGTTGGGGCTTACCTTTAGCAGCGCGCGCTGAAATGGCGTTTCGGCCGTGCTCCCCTCACCACCTCTTTGTTCCAGATAAGGAGAGAAAGGCACGCCGGGCATCTGAGGACCGATTTGTCTCTCTGGCTTTACACCTAGTGCTACGTATTTCATTGCTTCATCTGAGGCGGACGGACGCGAAACCATGAGAAAAACCGAGCCCCCAACAGCCGCTACAACGAGAGCAGCCGCCATCAGAGCCTTGTAGGAGAGGACGAAGCCAAATTTGTCGGACAAGCTGGAAGACGCGCCGGACACGGGGCGCGGTCTGGACTGGGCCGAGGCCTCAATTCTATCGGTTCGTTCTATCAGCGTGATCACGCGAGATGTCAGGGCTCCGAGGGCTTCAGAGCCCAGGTCAAAGGCTTCAGCCGCGTCCACATTGGCCGAGGCGTCGAAGTTCTTAACCAAGAACGCCAGTGAATCGCAACAGTCCGAGCACGACGCTAAGTGTCGTCTTATGGCGCGCCGCCCAAAATACGCGAGCCTGTTCTCGAAGAACGCGAGGAGCTTCGCCTCGTCGGGGCAATTAGTTCCGTCAAAGATTGTGTTCATTTCCGCCCTACTCAATCTGACCCCTCACAGGTCATTCAGATGTTGACTCATAACTCGGCGCCAACCTGAAGTCATTACAATTCCTTCAAGCTTGTAGGGACCACTGATCTTGAGCCTGCTTTATTCTGGGGACCTTCCCCTACCTTAGCGCTTACTAGCCTCCCCATTAAGTAATGACGAAAAAAAACGCACTTGGCCAACAAAAAACATCACGCGCGGTTAGCCGCCGTCCCGGCGCAGGCCGTCGAGCAGTAAGCCCGGCCCCGCACCATCAAGGCTCTCGACTCAGTTATGAACATGCCGCAGGCATTGCACTTTATGAGCAACATCGCCTTACCACCAGGATTCCCTCCACTCGAATCGCCCCTCTTCTTTGCGGGCGCAACAAGCCATTTCAAGAACTTCCAGAACAAATAGCCAACAACAAAATAAGTTAGAAGCCTGATCAGCGACATTAGAATGCCCCAATTATTCCTTGGGAATTGTGACTGGCCGCCCGGCCTTCAGCGCTTCAACCTCGGATTGCAATTTTGAGATCATCTTATTTGCCGGCTCGGCCTCTTTTAGGCGCGCCACCGTGTCTTCTGCGTTCCGGACGTCCTTCTTTAGCAAATATGCTTGCGCCAAATGGCTCAGTGCGTGTCCATCCTTTGGCTTCGATTTAAGGGCCACCTGTAAGTATTGAATCGCCTTTTCGGCCTGAGGCGGTTCTCGCTCTATGAAAGTCGCCGCTAGCTCGATCTGCACTTCCTGGTCTTCCGGATTCGTCTCAAGCGAGCGGAGATACCATTTCTCCGCATCATCGTAATTCTTTTGGTCCGAGTAATACTGTCCGATGTAAGGCGTAATGCCCTGTTTGCCGGCCTCGACCTTGTTCAAGTCATAAGCTTTCTTCAAGTATTCAATCGTCTCTGGAATTCGCCCGACCTGATTGTATATTTTTGCCGCCTCGAGTTGCGCATTGAAGTCGTTTGGATTGTTCTTCGCTTTCTCTATTGTTTCCTTCACCGTGGCCATCATAGCCTGCTGACCGCCCGAATCACCCGCGGCAGAGGGGCCTGCGGCCTTAGCGCCACTTGCGCTCACACCTGCGCCGCTTTCGTTCAGGCCTTTGGTATAAAAGAAACCGGCTACGAACCCGAGAATCAGTCCGCTGACTCCGATGATCATCTTTGTATTCAATGGCTTCCTCTTTTCATCAAGAATCTTACGAAAAACCCCCTCGACTGCTGTCGGGAAGAAATGGCTTTCTTCCTCTAAAAACAAGCGGTTCTGGAGTGGGTCGATAAGCCGAATTCTGTACCACTCGGCAAAACCCAGCGCGGCGAGCCGCGCAAGATCTTAAAGAGCCGGTGGCGGTCATTCATCTAGGCGGAGGATTGCTCCTCACGCTCGAGCGACCTACCCGGAGGCGCAGTCACCACCGGGAGCGGCCACCGATTCAACGAAAACCGGCAACCTGTCTTTCCAGCGGTGAAGCATCGGGCGGGCAACCCTTGACGCCTCCCTATTTGGTCTTGCACCACGGAGAGTTTGCCTAGCCACGGAATGTCGCCACCCGTGCTGGTGGGCTCTTACATTAAGCCCTAGCGGGCCCCACCGTTTCACCCATCACCTGTGCGCCGGAACACGAGACTGCGTTACCGCGGCCAGCATTCGAGCGCCATCGGCTGGTCTATTCTCTGTTGCACTTGTCATCGGGTCGCCCCGTCTGGCCGTTAGCCAGTCCGCCGCCCTGTGGTGTTCGGACTTTCCTCTCGCTGCCGGCGAATCTCGGATTACGGTGTCCGAAACCTGCCCATCAGCCAGCGACCGCCCAACCCACTCCAAATACCCGGCAAAGTATATCACAGCAACCTTCAACCGGCATAAAATGGCAAGAGGTAAATTCCGTCCGGCCGGGCTAGTGTGGGAGCAAGGCGTTCCGGATGTTTTCGGCTCTCCAACTGTAGAGATGTCGTGGTTTTTCTTTCTTGGACTTATGGGTTCTTCGTCTGTTCGGGGACCCATTGTCGCACGGGATCAGCTTGGTTGGAGGTTATGCCCCCAGGATTCACCACCTGAACTGAGAAGCTTCCCAGCCCATCAATTCTCTTCTTTTTTACCGTGGCGACCAGATGGCTCACGCTGAATGTGTCCGGGGAGATCTGCTGCTGGACCTGCCCTTCCTTAACGAACTCAAGGATCGCGCCCTTTCTGAAGTTCGCGCCCTCTATCACCAGTTTATCGAGCGCCGTGTTGCCCTCGACTGATGTTATCCGCGCCTCGGTGACTTCAGGGCCCAGCACTTTGAGCTCTTTAGCCTCTGAAGGAACGCCATCACCGTTGTTAGGATTTACGACCTGGACGTTCAACTGTCCACGCTGGGCGATCAGTTGATTCAACTTGGGACCGAAGCTGATTGTCAGCACACTGCTCGAGCGAAACCGAACCCTTTCTCGATCAACCTCCAGGACGTTCCCGTTCTCACCCCAGACAGACACCAAGACTCTGGCCCGTTTGTGAAAGTTCTCTCCGGTTATTCTCAGAGACAGGTCGGCGTCGCCCGCCAAGAGTTCCTGTGGCCCCAAGGCGATAATCTTCGGCCCGAGCGCATTCAATGCCTTCGGCTCCGACCTGCTGTCGTCTGGGTTCTTGACGACAACCAAGAGCTTGCCGGCATTCTGCACGAAGCGCGCTGGGATAACGGCCTTAATGAGGCCCCTTCTTGGCCGTCTGATCAAATGCTCCGGAACGGCTGCGCCGTTTATCTCCACCTCCGCCCCATCGCGGAAGTTCACGCCGGCTATATCGAGTTTGAAGCGGGGGCCTCCAGCCAAGATAGTCGCCACGGACGGAGTAAGCGTATCGATGCGCGGGCCAAAGACGGTAAGCGTCTTTTCGTTCGACACCAGATCCGAGATCGCAATATCTTCAACTCGAATCTTCAGGTCTCCGACGTTCTTGACCAGCTCAGCTTCGATCCTCGCGACCAATTTAGTGTCGCTCACTCGTTCGGTGTGCAAGGCGGTCCAAGAACCGAATGAACCATCGCCAACTCTCAAAACGGAGATCATCGCACTTGGCCTGTAGTTGCTGCCAAAGACCCTTAACTTGAAGGGTCCGCTCGGCCCCGGGACTTCGCCCGGAAGGACTTGATCTATCACCGGGGAATTGGGTTTGACCACCTGCAAGAGCGCTGGGATTGACGCGACACCGTCCGCGTTCTTAACCGTAATGCTGATATTTCCAGCCTTCTGAAAGCTCAGCTTCGAAACCTTGGCCGTTAGCGCCTTCCCCTTGCGAGTCAAGCTCACGGCCGTCACCATCTGACCGTCCACGAATACCTGTGACTCAGGAGTAAAGTTCTCGCCTGTTATTACCAGGGATAGATTCTTCAACCTGCCTTGCTCGACTACGTCAGGAGACAGCGATTGTATGACTGGAGCTCCGTCCCCCGATTTGTCTGGCGATTCACTATCGAAGCCCAAAACCACTATCTGGTCTGTGTCGGGAGCGCGGCGCACGACCGCTACGGAACGGCCCTTCGCCGTCAACGCCATGCCCATCAACTCGCCGCCTACGTATTGGTAAGACTCCATCTCACCCGTAGCCGTGTCGAATGCGAATAGAACGCCGGTCTCTGAGGCGACGAACGCCACTGTTCCTGATTCGTGAATCACTGGGTTGTTAGAGTTTGAGAACTCGATCGGGCTCGGCGGGCTGAACTCGGATTGAGGCGCCAGATTCCCTTGATCGCCAACAACGATAGAAACTCCCGAGGGCTTGTCTGCCGCGGGGCGGCGGATTCGAGTAACCGCTATCTGATCACGATGATCCGGCGTCGAAGCCACGTTGATGCGCCGGGTAGAGCCGCCGAGCCTTAGTCTCCCAGTCTCGGCTCCACTTGCCGCTCGCACTGCATAAAGGTCGCCACTCGAAGTTGCGACATACACCGACTTCCCATCCGAACTGAACGCAGGGTTGTTTGCTTCGTCGAAACTACCCTCACTCGGACTGAACGAAGAAGCGTGCCGAAGCTCGCCGTTCGAACTCACTTTCACAACCGTGAGCATATTAGAAACCGCGCTCGTCACCGCCGCCAGCCGCCGGCGCCCTGAGTCATACAAAGCCGTTTCCGAGGGCCTGCCGAGCAGCGGCAGCGTCGACACTATCTCCCCTGTTTCCGTGTCGAAACATATCAACTCAGGCTCATCGAAACTCGAGGCGATTACGCCGTAGCGCCCGTCCGATGTGAGCAGAACTCGGGAAGCCGTTGTTAGGTTGGTCTTCGAGGGAAGAGCCGTCACCGAAACGATATTCATTCCCTTGGCGCTGGTAGCGTCAATGATACTAATGGTCGCGGGAAAGCCTTGCTCAGGGGCGTTCGGCGAAGCAACGGCAATCAGCCTTCTGCTTTCCGTCTCCACCATCGTGGCGGGTCCGGCGCTCTGACCGACCACAACCGAAGAAAGCAGCTTACCGGAACCGGTGCTGAACGCGATCAATTCACCGTCCGCGGTAGCCGAGACAAATCCAACTTTGCCGCTGCAAGAGATCACGGGGATGCTATGACTGTCCAGAAGGCTGGCCGCTTTGAGAGATAGACTGTGCGGATCGGCGAGCCGGGTTCTACTGCCGCTGCCATATGCTACAAGGAGGTTGGATATCAATATACATGCGGTGAGAGCGCCAAGCTTGCGATTCAGCGGCACGGGTCTAGCTTTCATCATTGTTTACACCGTAACGGGCGTCCTTCATCAAGACCGCAATCTTAAGTCTTTGTCACTGCTCGAATCAAGCCTCTGAGAGGCTCCGGCCGCGCCGTAGGAAAGACCGGCGCTTTGTGATTCCGCAGACTTAGCTCGCGTAAACTGAACGCTCGCTGTAGGTCAGGGTTCCCGAAACACGCCGCTGATGAAAGTTCGTTCAACCTCAGTTACAACTCCGTGTCCCGCATATGTGTGACCTATAAGTTCTGCTTGTAACCTGACGCTCCTTCGATCACGGATCGTCAAACAAAGTGTATTGACCCTCGGATTGTCTTCGAAATGACTCCGCTGATAAGACCGGGCGCCGGCCTTCGATCCCGGCCTTTCTACAGGCAAGCATGAACATGCCCCTGATCTGATCGCCGTAGGGTCCTTCGCCACGCATTCTGGAAATGAATCTCGGATCGTTGAGCTTGCCGCCTCTCAAATCTTGAACGTGGCTGAGAATCTTCTTCTTTCGATCTGGGAAATGCGTCGTGAGCCAGTCTTCAAAAAGCGGAGCCACCGCATAAGGCAAGCGCATAATGGTGTAACCCGCGAACCTGGCGCCGGCCTTCACGGCGGCTTTGATTATCGAGGTGATTTCGTGGTCGGTCAGCCCGGGAACAACCGGAGCCACAAGCACTCCAACCGGCACTCCTACACTAGCCAGCGCCTCGACGGCGGCGAGCCTGCGGGCCGGAATCGAAGCGCGGGGCTCCATTACCCGAGCAAGGTCTTCATCCAGGGTCGTGACCGACAGAAATACCGCGGCCGCGCTGTAGCGAGCCATCTCGGCGAGAAGATCCGCGTCGCGCGCGA
>JAHFUG010000010.1:0-7763 GCA_023265195.1 Blastocatellia bacterium
CGGGAATTCTTTTCATGCTGCTGCTCGCGCTCACGCCAACCGCTTTTCCCTTCGGCGTCAATAGTGCAGGGATCTCATTCCAACCCTCACCATCAAGAACAAGTCAACAAAAGAGAGAGGCCGATGATCAGCAATCGGTCCGGCTCAGCGCAACTCTCGTTCAAGTGCCGGCCGTGGTTACCGACCGGCAGGGCGCCTTTGTCGGCGACCTCGCAAAGAACGAATTCGCTGTTTTTGAAGATGGAAAGCGGCAGGAGATCGCGAGCTTCGCCGCTATCAAACAGCCGTTCACCGTGGTATTGGTTCTCGATACATCCAACAGCGCCGAAGACAGGTTGAAAGCAATTCAAGACACCGCCGTCAGATTCGTCAAACAAATAACAAGAGATGACCGTGCGATGGTCATCTCGTTTGACAACGAGGTCCGTCAGTTAACCGGCTTCACCGCGGATCGCGAAGAACTCGAGAAGTCGATCCGGCGAACCGAGTCAGGCTTCGGCAAGCTTTTTTATGAAGCAGTGGCGCGGGCGCTGGACAGCTTGAAATCGGTCGAAGGCCGGCGCGCGGTCATAATCTTCAGCGATGGAATCGATATGCGCAGCGTTGAAGCTTCGTTTGAAGGAACAATCAAACAGGCTGAAGAAGCAGGCGCCGCGGTTTATGCGGTTATGTTCGACACGAGATGGTGGCTCGAAGAAGCGGCAAGGCGGCTCAAGGCGGAGCACCCGGAGTCCAACGCGCCGGTTGCGATTGATGGAAGGATTCCGTTGCCGCCGGACATGGGTGGGCCGGACGGCACGCCGAAAGAGTTCCCGCGCGTTCGCACGCCTAGAATCGAAATCGGCGCGCCAACAGGTCCGCCGCTCACCTTTCCCGACTCGACATTGCCTCGGCAGCCGAGCCGGCCGCCGGATGAAATTACGCGGAATCTCGATAAGATTTACGGCGAATCCGATCAGTACTTGAAAACGATTACCAGCCGAACCGGCGGGACGCTGTTCAACGCGAAGGATTTCGCCGATTCTCGCGCCGCCTTCGATGAGATCGCCGAGGAACTCCGGAATCAGTATTTCATCGGATACTACTCATCCGGACACCACGATTCCAAATACCACAAGATCAGATTGGAAGTATCCCGCAAGGGCGTCATGGTTCGCGCGCGCCAGGGCTACCGCGATACCTCCAAGTAGTGGTGCTCGGTGGAAATAGTTCATTAGGCACGAAGACGCACAAGATCACACGAGAGAACAGTGGATATGGTGTCTGTCTTCTCATCTCTGCGCCTTCTGAGCCTTTTTGTGGCTATCAAACTTCCGCCAGGAGCAAGTAGGTAGTTGTTCAGTCCATCGCAACCAGGACCTCCGCCTCTCAGGTTTCGGCATTGCCGCGAATGGCCGACGCTTTTGGGCCGCTGATCCGCGCAGATCAGGTTCTGACCAACAATCAGCGAGATTCGGCTGTTAATCTCAACTGCATAGTCGTGATCTCAAACTGAACCACTACCGGCGGGTGACACATAACACCCTCACACTAAATCGTTCGCGTTCCGCCGCCACTACACTAATTGGTGCACTCCGGGCGAAACGATATCTGTTGTCGCCCGGCGTATTCGTTGACTCGAAGCGGGATTTCCTGTTTCCGGCGCGTCATCGACCATCCGCCAATCGGGCATAGGTGTTGCTGTGGTGCTCGGCGAACGACAGTGGCAAATGAATCGTGTGAGGTTCCAAAATGAAAAGAAAGATCTCCCCAATCCTCACGATACTCCTGCTTCTTCTGCTTGCTCTTACGTCCCCAACTTCTCTCGCCCAGTCACAATCGCCCGCCAATACCGATAGCGATAACCGTATTCAATCGCCGGATGACGAAGATGACGACGGCGTGCCGCGCGCCGCGAGGATCACCTTGATCCAGGGCGATGTTTCGTTTCTGCGCGCGGGTGAAAATGAATGGGAGCGAGTCGTCGAGAACCTGCCGGTCTTCGCCGGCGATCACATCTATAGCGGAACCAAGTCGCGCGTAGAAGTACAAGTCGGCCGTGGCGCCTACATCAGATTATTCGAGAACACCGAGTTGACCGTCACCGATCTCTCGGAACGCATAGTTCAGTTTGAGATCACGGTAGGAACCGCCAACGTTCGAGTGGACAATCTCGGACAGGCGTTCGAGCGATTCGAGATTGATACGCCGGGCGGCGCGCTACTACTCAAGGAAGACGGGCTGTATAGAATCAACGTAGGCTCGAACAGCGCATCTGAAATCATCGTCAGGCGCGGTTCCGCCGAAGTGACCACCGTCGATGGAAGCTTCACCGTGCGCGAGGGTCATAAGCTCGTCTCCAACAGCACGGGCAAAGACGACTTGGCGATCGCTCTCGACATCTCGACTGATGATTGGGACAGATGGAGCTACGACCGCGACGCGGCTATCAATCAAGTCGAGCCGTCTCCGGATTTCGTAGCCCGTTATGAAACAACTTATGGCGGGCTTTATGGCGTAAGCGATTTGGCTCGCTATGGGACCTGGACTTACTACGACCCGTACGGCGATTGTTGGATTCCTCGCGTCGGCGCGGATTGGGCTCCGTACCGGGATGGCCAATGGATATGGGCTCCGTCCGTTGGCTGGACCTGGATAGCCAATGAACCGTGGGGTTGGGCTCCGTATCATTACGGAAGATGGGTTTTTCTGAATGGATTGGGATGGGCGTGGGTTCCAGGATTCGGGCCGCGATACTACCACCGGCCTTCATACTTTTCGTGGCGTCCAGCGCTCGTGTTCATATTCAACTGCTCTACGCATTATGGGAACTACGTAGGTTGGTATCCGCTTCATCCGGGCGCTGGCTGGGGCCGGCCCGACAGACACCACGAACATAGATGGAACTCTCCACCGAGACTGCCCGCGCCGACTGTCGGTGGAAACGCGCGCCGTCCAGGGACCGATCCATCAAGGCCGACAAACGGCTGGACCAGGGATCCGGCTCCAATCGGGGGCGGAGTTACGGTGCTGCCAGTCGAGACCTTTAGTCGCTCCGGTAAGTTGAGTGTGCGGCCGCAGGCACCTAAGGGCGATATTAGTGGCGAAATCGCCAGGAACCAAAGGCCCGGCCTGCCGGACGGAATGTCAAAGAAACCCGTCATCGCTCCGCTGCCTATTGACGGAGGCCCGTTGGTGACAAGGCCGGCGCCGAGACCTTCCGCCGAAGTGGTTAGACGGCCAGTGATCACTCGTAACCTGCCTCCAGTTGCGGCGGGCGGCGCGGCTTCCGATTCGGGAGCGAACCGTCAGCGCACTCTGGTCAACCCTCGGCAATTCTCGCCAACACCGGCGCCAAGGAATTCTTCGGATACATGGACCGGCGGAGAGCGAAGAACATCCGGCGAAGAGAAAGGGCCTGCTGGAAACGAGGGCTCTTCATCGCGGCCCGCGCGTGAATCAAGAGGCGAACGGCCAACCCGCGCTACGCCCAGCGATTCAACAAGTGGCTCCACCGGCAATAGCTCACGCGCCAACGAGAATCGTGGAGAACGCCGGACGAACGGCGATCAAGGCGAAAGCAATGGGGCAGGAGATTCGAGGACGCGCAACCATGCTACGCCAAGGATGGATTCGCCCACGAGGCCGTCATTGAATCCCGGCTCTTCATCAACCGGCGACAGCGCCGGGCCAAGGCCGAGAACGAGCGGCTCCGAGCAACGGTCGAACGAGCATTCTCCGCCGCCCCCGGTTCAACACAACAACGACTCAGGCGGCGGAAGATCGAATGAGCGTCATTCGCCACCGCCGCCTGTTCAACACAACAACGATTCCGGGGCCGGAAGGTCGAGCGAACATCATTCACCGCCCCCTGTCCAACACAACAACGATTCGGGAGGCGGAAGGTCGAATGAACGTCATTCACCGCCACCTTCGCCGCCGCCGCAACACCACGATTCAGGGGGTGGAGGAAAGGCGAGCGAACCAAGCCACAAATCCGACCCACCGCCTGCCAGTGGGAAGAAGGGATAAGACAGGCCACTTCATCGAGGTGGCCCCGACTGGGCGGATGAAGAGCGAAGCTAAGATAATGACACCCCATCTGCTTCATCCTTTCTCGCTTGTTTCATCCGTCTGGTCGGGGCCACCTTCGTTTAATTCTCACGACTTTCGAATTCATTCTTGCCTGGCGGCATCTGCATTAGTGACGACTTAATCCAACAGGCCACAGGTCTCATTCGTGCAACTTGTCACTTGATTTGTGCAGCTTTCTTTGGCCGTTGAATCAATACAGTGGTAGTGGGCGGGATTACCCTGTGTAGCTGCGACGAATTCGCAAGATTGGTAGGCGCACTGAAGCAAGGGCGAATAAGACGCCCTTCTTATGAGAAGGCTTTGCGCTGAACTGATAGCCTTATGCGCGCTCAGGTCGTCTGGTGACTGCCACTTCCACGAGTTCCCATCCGCAAAAATGACCTCACTGGAGGCGACGTCAAACCGGTACGCTTCTCTGCCGTTATTATTGCGATTAAGGTTCTTAAAAACCTTCGCGAATGATACAACAGGGAATACTATGTCTTGACGCCCGCCTGGCTCAAGAGTCTCAGGTAGCCAGATCAGCGGAGTTTCCGCCGATTGCAGCACTTTCCGATAACCATTCTCATCGACTGAGAGAGACCACAGCAGCTTCACAGCGATGATGGCCTTGGAGTTCAATCGATTCCTCAACCCTACCTTGGAAATCTCAAGCCCCCTCGTCGCATCGGTCGTAACAGCAACCACGACCGCCGGCATACTCGAGAGATCTCTGCCCTGGTACGCGTGAGAAGACAGGGTCCAGTCACCCGTAGGTAAGCGGCCATCCTCGGCTAAGCGCCGTCTTTGCAGCGTAAACCCGGAGACCGAAATGCTTATGAGCAACAGCGTGAACACAACGGCTATTCTGATATTCCTTTTCATTACTTTCTCCTTAGACTTAGAAGTTTGGGCTTCACGGTGTCAAAACAATTCTCACCGTCACAGGCGGCTCTTACCCGAGCGTCCTTTCATTGCCTGTTAATAAATAGGTTTCTTGGCTTGCTTGCGGGTTTCACGAAGCCGCATTTTTTTGCCTGCCTTTGATGGAAAGACGCGCTCTTTATCAGATTGAAACTCAATGGAATTGGAACACCGAAAGTTTACGGGCTCGAGACTGGATGTTGGGCGCGTTTTCACGCCGCCGAGGATCTTTTCTTTCTGGCCTCATTACCCGCAGCTTTCGAAATCAGCGCACCTTTACCTTCCTTTGCTTCACCACCCACTGCTTACAAGCCAAAGAAGGTGCTTTTCTTTGGCTTTACCATTCGGGTCGAGATCCTTACTCATAGATCACTCTACTGTGCTATTTTTTCCTTCACTATCGCTTGCTTCTTTCGGAGTCATCTCCCGTAGAACAGTCAATCTAGCTGAACTTGTCCCTTCGTCTTCTCATCTATGTGACTCTAGACATTCTTGGAGCTACGGAACTTCCGCCACACACCACACCACGAGCGTCTTGACAGTGTCGAGTGGGGCCGATATCGTCCGCCTGATGATCGAGCCTGCGCGAGCGCTTCGTTACTCATTCGTAAACGACGAAAGCGAGTTGAGGTCTGGCTGGCGATTGGTTGTCTTCGCGGCAACGTTGGCCGTAGTGGAGGTCTTGCTGGCGGCTTTGGCCGGGACGCTCGGGATATGGTTTCCTGGATTGCGAGATATGCTCAAGCTGCCCGAAACAATAACGCAAGATAATTCAGGACGCGTTCTAATCTACTACGCTCTGTCGTCGGCCACCAATCTTGCTTCGATCCTGATCGCGAGCCTTTTGTGCGCGAAACTGCTCGAACGCCGAAGCCTGGCTTCAGTCGGATTCAAATTCCATCGGAGGTGGGGACGTGATTTCGCGCTGGGTCTTTTCATTGGCGGGTCCGCGCTCGCTATGACGGTTGCGATCGAAGCCGGGTTTGGAGCGGCGGCGCTCGAACGGCGAAACGAATCGGCGCTCGCGTTGTTGTTGAAGCTCGGCTCGCTGCTCGCGATCTTTCTCATGGCCGCGGCCTTTGAAGAACTGCTGGCTCGCGGGTTCGCCTTTCAAGCGCTGCTCCACAATGTTGGACCGCTGCCCGCGTTGGCCGTCACATCGCTTATCTTCGGTCTGTTGCATATCGCTAACCAGTCAGCATCCGCCTTTTCTACCTTCAACACGGTTCTAGCCGGCGTATGGCTTGGAGTCGCTTACCTCAAGACCAGAAGCCTCTGGTTTGCGACCGCGATGCATGCGTCGTGGAACTTCGCGACGGTTTTTGTCTTTGGTCTGCCCGTCAGCGGTATCACCGATCTTCGCTATATGACATGGCTCAAGGGGAGCGGTTTGCCGCCGCACTGGGTATCGGGCGGCGCTTACGGACCCGAAGGCGGCGCCGCGGCTACGGTGATACTGGTCTTCTTGACGCTCGGCATATGGAGAAGCAAACTCTTCAGGCCTGACGAAGAAATGATCAACGCAACCCGGCACGGCGCGCGCATACAAAGATACACGACGCTCTTCGAATCAAGAGGAGACAACCAATAGGTTTAGTTCAGCCGTCTCGATCGGGCGCGCCAGCCGGCCGATCCGGCGTTGACATAACCGAGATGCGAGGTAGGAATGAAAGCTCCAGGCGTGATTGACGTATTCGCCGCGAGAAAGCGGATAGCCCCTCATCTCCCGAGAACTCCGCTGATAAACTATCCGGCGATAGACCGGTTGATCGGCGCTCGGGTTCTTGTAAAGCACGAGAACATTCAACCAGTGGGCGCTTTCAAAGTCCGAGGCGGCGTTAATCTGATTTCGCTGTTGGCGCCGCGCGAGCGGGCTGCCGGAGTCATAACCGCTTCGACCGGGAATCATGGTCAATCCGTCGCATACGCCGCGAGTCTATTCGGCGTTCGAGCAGTCATCGTGGTTCCGGAGAATGCGAATCCACTCAAGGTCGCTTCAATGCGAAGCCTCGGAGCCGAAGTACTCTCGCACGGCGCGGACTTCGATGACGCGAGAGTCCACTGTGAAGCGATGGCGAGGGATCAGGGGATGCGATACGTGCATTCCGGCGATGAGCCTCTCTTGATAGCGGGAGTTGCAACCATAGCGCTCGAGATAATAGAAGACGAGCCTCGGGTAAACACGATAATCACACCCATAGGCGGGGGAAGCGGAGCGGCCGGCGCGTGCATTGTCGCGAAGGCAGTCAACCCTGAGATCAGAATTATCGGAGTCGGGGCGGAGCGCGCGCCAGCCGCCTACAAATCATGGCGCGCCAAACAACTCCTCGAAGACAAGATGGAGACCGCCTCCGAAGGACTCGCGACTAGAACGGCGTTCGCGCTGCCGCAAAGCATCATGTGGGAATTGCTGGATGATTTCATTCAGGTGAGCGAAGAGGAGATTCGCGACGCAATAGGTCTCTTGATCGAGAAGGCGCATACGCTTGCTGAAGGCGCCGGCGCTTCGCCGCTCGCGGCGGCTTTCAAGATTCGAGATAGACTCGCTGATCAAACCGTTGCGCTCGTTGTGAGCGGTGGAAACATAACGCTTGAACAACTACGGTCGGCGGTCGCTCCAAGATAGCTTGAACAACGACGACATTCCCCGGGGAAGCTGGCAGGCTCTCCAGCGTCAGCTTCGACAAGGAGCCACGCTTACCGCTCCGCTTTCTTTGTTTTGTTTGACACCGCCTGGCGCCGCTGTTACACTCCGCCGGAAATTTCGGTTTTCAAGGCTTATCATT
>JAHFUG010000010.1:7863-23438 GCA_023265195.1 Blastocatellia bacterium
TGTCAAGGCAGGACGGGTGCATAGTGTTCGGAGCGCGGGCTTAACCGGCGACTCGCATCATCGCAACGCCTTTTCGCCAGTGATGCCGAACACTGGACCTGATATTAAGGGGCTGCTACGGCGTTTGCCGCGCAGTAGGCCCAGAGCCAGTTGTTAACTCTAATTTTAGGCAGGCTGGCTAAGGCGTCGCCATAGACTGGAGCGAATCCAGTCATTCGCCTTGTTCCAATCTGCATAACTTCAACGATTTTAGCTTTAGCGTGGCTTTGGCAGTGCGTCAAACAACGGCGGCCCGTTGACCCTGGATGCGATGGCCGGCCATTGGCTCGGCTAATTCAAGGGGCGCTTCCAGGTGGCTACACATTGATAAGGTGCTTCGTTAAGCGGACTCATTCGCCTGACTGAACGATTCGATTGGTAGTGGGTCAAATGGCGCCGGTAAGCGTGTTTGCGAGTTCTCAGGACGATTTCCGCCGCGCATCATGAAATGCTTTTGATCGTTGGCCACCGCGCGTTCGGCGATCTCGAATTCGAGCGCTCAGGGACTTCCCGCGCCACCAGTTGATCAAATATCTTGAGGAGGAAATATGAAGAGAAATTTCGTTTTGCTTTCGCTCATGGTCGTTTGCATGGTTGGGTTCTCGCTTCCGCCGGTGAGAGCGCAGCAAGAGCAGACCGTCCAGGATCAGGTAAGGGAGAGCCCGGGGAATGAGACGCCCCGTTTCCACCGTATGGGTAAGAACGCGATTCCGCACCAGTATATAGTCGTGTTCGACGTGGACGCCGCGGGAACGCCATCGGATTTCGTGGTCACAACCAGGAAGATCAACAAGCTGACCGCGGCCTTCGGCGGCGTGCCGACAAACATATATACGCATGCGATCAACGGCTATTCGGCCCGGATGTCCGAAGATGAAGCGCTGAGATTGAGTCAGGACCCGGCGGTCAAGTACGTCGAGGAAGATTCGATCATTCAAGCGAACACAACTCAGAGCAATCCTCCCTGGGGGCTCGATCGAATCGGGCAGCGCGATCTGCCTTTGAACCAGAGTTATTCGTTTACGACAACCGGAGCCGGGGTCAATGTATACATCATAGACACCGGCATTCGGACTACGCATCAGCAGTTCGGGGGCCGAGCGTCGGTCGGCTTTGACTCGGTCGGCGACGGACGGAACGGCATAGACTGCAACGGGCATGGAACCCACGTTTCCGGCACGGTCGGCGGATCGACCTTCGGCGTTGCCAAGGGCGTGCGCTTGTTCGCGGTGCGAGTTCTCGACTGTAGCGGCTCAGGCTCGAACTCCGGCGTGATCGCAGGCGTCGACTGGGTGACGGCCAATCACGTAAGCCCGGCGGTCGCCAACATGAGTTTGGGCGGGCCGGTCTCGGACACGCTCGACACCGCGGTTCGCAATTCAATAGCGTCGGGAGTCACCTATTGCGTGGCGGCCGGCAACTCGAACGCCGACGCGTCAACCAACTCGCCGGCGCGTGTCGCGGAAGCGATCACGGTGGGCTCGACGACTATGTCGGACGCCCGCTCATCCTTCTCGAACTTCGGAGCCGGGGTCGATATCTTCGCTCCCGGATCGAGCATCTTGTCGTCTTGGTTCAGCAGCAACACCGCGACCGCGACGCTAAGCGGAACATCGATGGCGTCTCCGCACGCCACGGGCGTCGCCGCCCGGATCTTGCAGGGCAATCCATCTGCTTCTCCGGCGACTGTCAGAAACGAGATGGTCAATACGGCCACAACCAACAGACTCAGTGGCCTTCCATCGGGAACGGCGAACCGGCTGTTGTTCCGGTCGAGTGCGAATTAGCGGTCCAGAATCAGCATCGCCCGCCGCCGGGCAAGTTGGCGGCGGGCGGTTTTCTACTTGTTCTTCGGCCAGATTAAAGGCCGTCGCCGGCGTGAAGCCCCGAAGTCGGCGAGGATTTTGGATGGGTGCTCATTTCACGTCAGCCGGCGCGTTCGAAGTCCTTTTTCTCCTTAAGCCGGCCTATTGAACGCCTGGTAGCGATCAGATTGTCGTATCGTTCGATCGAAATTCGGACGTCATCCAACAGCTTGGCCGAGTCCCACGGTTTAGTGATAACCCGTACGGCTCCGCACTTGGCGATCGCGTCCACGAACATGTTCACGTCGGCAACCGCCGACATCAGCATGCATATTATGTCCGGACTCCTTTCGTGCGTCTGCCGCAAGAGGTCGACTCCGGTCATGCCAGGCATGCGTTGATCCGCGATTATGAGGGAGACATCCTGGCTACGCAGTATCTCGAGCGCCTCGGCGCCGGACGCCGCTGAAACCGTGTGGTAATCCTGTCCCAGCAGTTTACCGAGCTTCATTCGGCTCACTACCTCGTCGTCAACTATAAGAATGGTGTGTCTCTGGTTAGTAGTCATATTAGTTCAGCCGGCCTGTCGATTTCGGCAGTAGAGATAATTAATTGCGGAAACGCGTTACACGTTCCGGAAGGGGGGATATTCTATTCATGAAGCGTCTCGAGCTCACACTTCGGTTGAAACCGGCTCCGCTGTTCTTAGAAGCTCGGCCTTGACTCTTTCAATCTCCTTGCGTAGCGGCGTCAGCATCTCTTCAGCCGCCGCGAAATCCCGCTGGTGCAAGGAGTCTTCCAGCCTCCGCGCAGTGTCGAAAGCGGCTTCCGCCCGCATGCCTCCAAGCGATCCTTTTAGTTTGTGGGCCGCATCCTCGGCGGTTACCTTATTGCCGCGGCCGATTGCATCGATCAAGAGACTCAGTTGTTTCGGATACTCGTCCAAAAAGACCTCCGCCAATTGCTGAACGAATTCCTCGTCGCCATCGGCGTCCTCGAGCAGAGTCGCGCGGTCAAGCACGCGTAACGAGCCGCCGCCGCCATTGCCGGCCGCATGATCGGGCACGGCGCCCGTGAGGCCGGGGATGAGGTCTTTCATCACCCTAAAGAGATCGGGCGGACTAACCGGCTTCGAGACGTATCCATCCATTCCGGCAGCCAGGCACTCCTCTCGATCCCCCTTAATCGCCCGCGCGGTCATTGCTATGATCGGCGTTCTTTTGCCGGTCCCCTCTTCCCTGGCGCGAATCGCGGCCGTCGCTTGAAAGCCGTTCATCTCGGGCATCTGTACGTCCATCAATATGACGTCGAAGCGGCGCTTGTCGAACAACGCGACCGCCTCCAGGCCGTTGCACGCCCGATCGACTCTGTGGCCACGGCTCTCGAGCATCTTCAACGCCAGCCTCTGATTCACCTCGTTGTCATCGGCAAGCAAAATGTTCAGAGGGCGTTGTTTCATTTCCGCCGACATTTGCGAATTGACGCCGGGGCTGGTTCGTCTGGATGAGCCCTCATCGAGAGCCTGAGTTACCGCGTTGAGAAGAGCCAGTTGTGAAATCGGCTTGATCAGATAACCGTTGAGCCGCAACTCGCGAATGCGCTTTGCGCTTCCGTGATGCATCGCCGATGTTTGCATCACTATTCGCGTATTTGACAGTTGCGGGTCGGCTTTCACCGACTCAGCCACCTCGAAACCGTCCATTTTCGGCATCTGGTAGTCGAGCAACATGAGCGCAAAGGGAAAGCCATCGCGGGCCGCTTGCTTCAAAGCCGCCAGCGCGGCTGTTCCGCTGTCGACCTCGGTTACGCACATGCCCCAGTTGGTTAGATTGGTCTCGAGTAACCGGCGATTGGTGGAGTTGTCATCCACCACCAGCACCGAAAGCCCCGTGAGCCGCGCCGCGGCCTTTGTAACGGGCTGCGCCGAGCCGTTGGGTTGGAGCTTGAACCGGACAGTGAAACCGAAGCTGCTTCCCTTGCCAACTTCGCTTCGAACCCAGAGCTTGCCTCCCATCAGCCGCACCAACTGAGACGAGATCGATAGCCCCAGTCCGGTTCCGCCGTACTTTCGAGTAGTCGACGCATCAGCCTGCTCGAACGCCTGGAAAATCCGTTCCTGCTGCTGTGGATCGATGCCGATCCCGGTGTCCGACACCTCGAACGTCGTGACCGTATCGTGCCCGGTTCGCGAGTCCATTCGAAGCTTGAGAACCACTTCACCCGCTTCGGTGAATTTGATGGCGTTACCGACGAGGTTGATTAATATCTGGCACAAGCGCCCGGAATCTCCGACCAGCGATTCAGGGATTTCAGGCGCGACGTCGCATATCAGCTCGAGACCCTTCCGGTGAGCGCGCACCGCAAGCACCTTCATCGCGCTTTCAATGCTCTCGCGAAGATCGAACCCAACGTCGTCGAGATCCAGCTTTCCAGCTTCTATCTTCGAGAAGTCGAGGATGTCGTTGATGAGCGTCAATAGGGAGTGGGCCGACGACTTCACCGTGCCCAGGTACTCTTCCTGATCCTCGGTCAGATCGGTTTCAAGAGCGAGTTCGGTCATGCCGATTATGCCGTTCATCGGCGTGCGTATCTCGTGGCTCATGTTGGCCAGGAATTCGCTCTTGGCGCGGCTGGCCTGCTCGGCGGCTTCCTTAGCCTCGCGCATTTCCTCTTCAGCTTTCTTGCGCTCGGTGATATCCACGTACATGCCATATATCCCCTCGCGATCCTGCCCCATCAATATGGGCGCGCCGTAGATTTCGACCGGAACGAGGCTCCCGTCCTTGCGCCGCCTGAACGTCTCCTTCATCGGCTCCTTGCCGTTCAGGGTCATGCGAGACAATTCCCAGGCTTCTTCAATTAAGTCATCGGGCACGATGACGTCGTTTATCCGCCTATTGCGAGCCTCTTGCGCTTCGAATCCGAAGATGGTTTCAAAACTCCTGTTCAAGTCGATGATTCTCTCGTCCTGATCCAACATCGCTATGCCGACCGGCGCATTCTCGAAGAGTTGTTGGAATCGCCTCTTCTGGGCTTGCAGTTCCTTGGTGCGTTGATCCACGCGCAAGGCCAGCTCGCGCTCGCGCATCCTCAGTTGTTTTACCCGGATTCGGTATCCGCCCATCACCGCCATTGCCAAGCCGATCGCGCACAGCCCGAGGAACCAAATCGTCTGATAGAAATGCGGCGTCAGGTAGAACTCCGCCAACGCCCCCGTTTCATTCCACACACCATCGTTGTTGCAAGCCATCACCCGAAAGGCGTACTTGCCCGGAGGAAGATTCGTGTAATAGGCGGCTCTCCTGGCGCCCGCGTCAACCCAATCCTTGTCGAACCCCTGCAGTTTGTACTTGAACTTGACTTTCTCCGGCGCCGAGAAGCTCAAGCCGGTGTACTGAATCTCGACCTCGCCCTTGCCGGGCGGCACTCGAATGCCGGCTTTTGCGTCCTCGGGTCTCCCGTCTATCATTATCCGTTCGATCAAGACGGGAGGGGCGATGCTGTTGGCGATGGTTCTCTCGGGGTTAAACACTACGACCCCTTGGATGGTGGGGAACCAAAGTTTGCCATCGGCGCTTCTGCAGCCCGCCCACTGATTGCCGCCGTTGCATTCCTGGCTTCGCATACCGTCCGCAGTGTTGAACACCTGGCAGCTTATCGGAGGCGAGCCCGCTTCGTGGCCTTCCAATTCGGTTGCGCTTACCCGGTAGATTCCCCTATTGCAGCTTATCCATAGATGATTCGACGAGTCCGGAATTACGGCCATCACCGCGTCGTCAAAGAGGCCGTCCCTGGTCGTGTACGCCCGAGCCTTTCCGTTTTTGAATCTAATTACGCCCTGATTGACCGATCCCAGCCAGAAACTGTCGGGCCCGTCTTGCAAAATTGAAATGATCTGCGCGGATGAGAGGTCTCCCAGCACGGAGGAGTCGAGTTTTCCGTCCTTCAATCGGCTCAGCCCCCCGTTGGTTCCGAACCACAAAGCGCCGTCGGGCGTTTCGCTGATCGTCCGCACGGCGTTGCCGCCCAGGCCATCCGCTTTCGTATAGACGGTGAACTTTCCATCCTTGAACCTGTTGACTCCCCCTCGCTCCGTGCCGATCCATAGGCTGCCGTCGCCGCCTTCGTGAATGGCTTTTATGAAATCATTCGAGAGCCCGTTCTTGGCCGTGTAACTTGTGAACTTCCCATCCTTGAATTGACTCAGCCCCGCGCCGGTTCCAATCCAGAGCGAGCCGTCTTTGCTTTCCAAAACGGTTCGAACGACATTATTCGCCAATCCGTCTCGCGTGGTGTACGCGGTGAACTTACCGTCCTTCAGCCTGTTCAGGCCGCCATCGGTTCCAATCCACATCCCGCCGGCTTTAGCTTCGTAGACCGTCCACGTCTTATCGTCGGAAAGACCCTCCAGGGTCGTGTAGCTGGAAAACTTGCCGTCCTTGATCAGGTTGAGTCCCCCTCCTTCGGTGCCCGCCCAGAGATTTCCTTCGCGGTCTTCACAGATGGAATCGACGTTGCCGTTCGAGAGCCCGCCTCGTTTGGTGAGAGCGGAGAATTTCCCGGCGCTCATGCGATTCAGGCCGCTCTCCGTTCCGATCCAGAGATTGCCGTCTTTGTCTTCGCAGAGCGACTTCACGCCGTCGCTCGACAGCCCGTCTTTCTTCGTGTAGTTGGTGATTTGTTGATCCTTCAACCTGCTCAGCCCGGCGTTGGTTCCGATCCATATCCCGCCGTCGCGATCCTGGATGATCGGCCGAATGTTATTGCTGCCCAACCCATCGGCAGCCGTGTAGGCGGTGAACTTCCCGTCAACGAGCTTATTCAAGCCTCCGAGCGTGCCGATCAAAACACTTCCGTCGCGGGCCACGGTGATGGACTGGACGGAGTTGTGCGACAGCCCGTCTTTCTTTGTATAAGAGCGAAGATCGCCTCCGTTGATCTTGATCAAGCCGTCACCGACGCCGACCCAAACGGTTCCGTCGGCGCTTCCGGAAATGCCGGCCACTCCTCCCGCGAAATCGATCTTATCCGACGAGTACGCGCGAAACGTCCCGTCTTTCATGAAACAGAGGCCGGCCCAGGTGCCTATCCAAAGCACGCCGTCTCGGTCCTCGTAAAGAGACGTAACGTAATTGTGGACCAGACCCGGAGAATTGTTCTTGTTGAAGATCGTGAAACGGACTCCGTCGAAGCGGCACAGTCCCTCTTCGGTTCCGCACCATAAATACCCGTCGCGGGTTTGCACCATCGAGGTGACGGTGTTTTGCGGAAGCCCTTCCTGCGCTTGCCATGACTTGATGCTGTATTGCGTGACCGCCTTGCTGGAGTCCAGCGCCGACACCCGGCCGCAAAACAAAAGCGCCGCGCCCGGCAACAAGATCGAGCCTATGATTGCGATCCTCAAACTGATTCTGAGCATAATTGATTACCCGCCGGAGAATCGGACTTATATGCACGCTGTTGGCCGCCGGCCCACGGCATGTGGAGTACTGTCACATCCTGAATGGCCTTTTTGTCTACGACGTTGTCGTAGCCTGGAGTTTGGCCATTTGGTTGACTCTCTTGAGAGGCGCCGAGATCAAGGAGTTCGCCGGACATCGGAAAATTACAGGTCAGGAAGAGGGATTTATCCCCGCTCCTCTGCTTGACGCCAGTATGAGCGAATCGTAACCGGAGGAGCGGGGACAAATCCCTCTTCCCGGCGTGTGATTTTTTGAGATTGAACATGGAATGTGATCTTGCTCTTTCCTGGAATGGCCAAACTCGAGACTACGACGTTGTCGTAGTCATCGAGTGCGCAACCAAACGTGATTTAGAAACCGTTGTGTTGAACCTCAAGCTCAACGTCAATCTATCAGGAGCCTTTTTTCAGGAGGGCCGCTCGGGGTTTAATCCAAGCACTTGGGGGGCCGCGGCTAAGTGCGCTCGCGGGTTGTTAGCGATGACAACTAACCCATTCATTATCCAATCGCGTGGTCATGTCAGGAACACTTATCATTGCCATAAGCAACCGGTGTTTCACGCCAGTCGCGCCAGTAACCACCGATCACGCGCAACTTCGATGCTATTGTTCTCGAAGCAGCGTCGAATGCGATCAAGATTGCCGATTGTATTATGGCAATTGCTATTCCGTTGGCCGGGATGGATCAACGTCGCAACGAAGGCGATCAAAATCGCCAAACGGACCGATTGGGGAATTGATGAATGATGATTGATGATTGGGGGAAGGGAATGGGGAATGGGGAATTGATGATTGATGATTGATGATTGGGGAAATTGTAGAGAAATTGCGAAATGCGGATTGCGGGTAAATGACGACGAATTTTCGGCATACTCTTTATTCATCAATCATCATCAATCATCAATTATCATTCATCAATTTCATCAATCATCATTCGCCATTCAGTGTACACCGTACCTCTAGCTGACGCCTTGAAGAGCGAGTAGCTTCTTCGTGACGGCGACGGGGAAATCGACGAACACGAAGTTGCTTTTGTCGTAAAGATAGTCCTCGCCGCTCTCATCGACGATGCGCACAAGGTCGTCCTTCGCTGCTCTAGCATCCGGAAGGATCCGATAAACCTTACCGAGAATCAGTGACGCCTCGTAATCCTCGTTTTCGATGCATAGCGCAAAGTGTTTCGTGGGTTGTTTCAGTTTCATTACTCGTCCAAATAGCGCTTAATCTTGAGGTCCCTCTTGCCAATACCGTAAGCTTCGTACCAGTGTAGCTCCACTCTGCGCAATACACCGTTTCGAAGGCGAACGGTTGCAACTCCCTTTAGCTTACGCCATCGACCCTGGCCATGCACCCTCCGTAGTTCCCTGAGAACGCGAATGCTCGTCCCTGTGGCAATGACCTCAGTGCTTGTGATCGGGCCGACGACGTCAAATTTCACACATCGATTCTGCGAAAGAATTCGTCGTTGGGCAAGTCCACCTGACGCCACCGCTACTGTTAGACGGCCTGCATTACCTTTAACTCCAGTTCTCAGCGAGGAAGTCAACTAAGCGGCTCAACCCTTCGTCTGGATTTGGAAAGAGATCAAAGTATTGCAGTTCTGCAAACCTCGTGTCGCTAACATCGCATTCCTCTAATCGCGCTGGAATGACGAATATCTCTTTATCCGGGTATTGGTCCGCAATACTCAATGCTGTCTTGAACTCCGACTGGACAACACCACGTTTATTTAGTGCGCAACGAGATAGTAGTGCGAGAAAGTATCTGGAGCTGGATATCGCGTACTCGATAGAGGACGGCCATTTCTCGCCGGGTTGAAGGCTCCTATAGTCGACCCATAGTTCCACGCCATGCTCTATGAGAAAATCAACAACGTGCTCCGCTGAACCTTGATCCTCTTTTGCATACGATACGAAAACACGTGGAAAGGCCTGTCCCTTTGGGTAGGTCATTTGGCTGAACACGCGCTCGCCTCCGCCTCTTAGTAGCGTTCTTACCAGGAGGGCGCGAGTCCCACGACCTGTGAGACCATCCTTATGCTCATGTCCCTCCCTTCGTTGCAGTTCGAGAATCGCATCGTAGACGCAGATGTCATATATGTCTGAGTCAACCAGATCAACATTCAGGTATCTGAGCGCTCTTCGAACGTTCTGGCAGGCATTCCCAGTCATTCCTGGTCCCAGGCAGAAATTATCCGGTCTGCCAGGGTCCTGGAAGTATCCTGAAAGTCGGTGTTCTCGATACGTCATGGTTCAACTCATAAGTTCTGACTAATTGCAGTACGTTTCCGAGTGCCGTAATCTCAATATCAAAGCGCCGATCTCTGTTCACTCATCGAGTCGACTCGGTTGTAAGAGAGAATGTCGACAATACGCCGCAAACTCAAGTGGCTCGCGAGTGTAAAGCTTGATAATCGCATAAAGAGGCTCGGCGGACCACTGCTATTGCGATCTAACTCGCAGGTTCGGTCGCGCATAAAAAGGAGGTTACCCGTCTCGCTTGCCTACCGTCGCGACTCAATCTCCCAAAGGTGTCGAAACGCCTCGTATCCCAATGTCGGCTTGGTTGATCGGTAGCTGTCGCGGCAGTTCACGATTACGCAGTGCTCCGTGCCGCCGAATTCCGGGCCTCGCAACCCGCGTCCTATCATTTGCTCGTAGAGAACACCACTGACCGTAGGTCGAGCCACGACGACGTGCGTGACCTTGGGAGCGTCGAATCCAGTTGTAAGCACCTCACAATTGCACAAGACCTTGTACCGGCCGTGCTTGAAGTCCGAGACAATGCGGCGACGACTGACGTCCCGGGTGTCAGCCCCAACAAATGCCGCTCGAATACCTGCTTGTCGGAGAAGAAACGCCACGCATTCGGCGTCCGCTACACTCGGTCCAAAATACAGTATCGAGGACCCCGAATCGTCGCATAGTTTAACGATCCGCTCAAAGACTGTTTGACGCCTGGTGGGGTTATCCGCGCGGATTCTGAGAGCATGATCGATCTTTTCAATATCGTCTTCGCTCAGCTCATCACCCCCCACTTGAGGCGCTTCTAAAATCGTCGCGGTGTCGATGAACTCCTCAACGAACCGGGACAGCACTCCGCGTTTCTGCAAGGTCAACCGGGCATTCTGTCCAAGAGTATCTTCCGGCTCAATCAACTCACGGCCGAACAACTCCGACAACGCTTTGGTGCCAGCTTCTCCGTCGCTCAAGTATTCACCGCGATACGGCGTTGCCGTCAGTCCAATGACTCTGGTGTCCGAAGTCGCCGGATTTGCAAGTCTATTTAGAATCGACTTGTACGACGGAGTTGCTGCCCTGTGTGCTTCATCGATGACGACCAAACGGATTGTGGACAAGAGGATTTGGAGAACGTCCTGACTAACCTCGCTGACGCCTTCAATAATGTTCACGACGCGGTTTGGCGTAGATACCAAGACGCTCGGCTGCTCCAAGATGTCGAGGAGGGCATTTTGGTGGTGATCAAAATCGTGTGTGTAGCGACCCCAGAAGCGGAACAATAGTAGTGCGCATACGTCCTCTGAGTAATGCCATACTTGCCTGAAGCACTCATACGCTTGTTCACAGAGCTCACCGGAATGAGCAAGCCAAAGAACAGCGTGCCTACCCTTAGGCGACCCCTGCCGCGAGCGCCGCGTCAACCAATCTCGAATAGCTTCCACAGCCACACGCGTTTTACCCGCGCCAGTCGGCAAAGTTAGGATGGCGCGATCAGATGGGCTCTCCAAACAACCTAGCATCTTGTTCCGCACTTCCTCCTGAAAGTCGAGCAACTTCGGAAGGTTCAGTCGGCCTTCGAGGTACTCAAATGAGGGTGGAGCGTCTTCCGCAGGCAACCCGGCAAACTCGATTGGGAAACCAACCGAGCGCACGAACTCAGCAGCCCCTGTCTTACCCGGATGCCATTTCCCCAAGGCCGGGACACTGCATGCCTTGGCCACAGCAGCGCGAACGCCGCCGGCCGATAATAGATCGCGGTCATATTTGACGATGATAGCGCTCGCAAGCTCGGAAAGCCTGTTTGGAGAGTCTCGACCAGTCTTGCGCTTTCTGTCCAGACGCAAGGCGTTAGACAGCTTCCTACCCAAGAGCTCTTCCAGTTGCGGAACCGTCAGAAGCACCGCAAGGCGTTCAGCGCCCCGCCGTTGCCAAGCGTCGACCGGAACTTCGATAGTCGATACCTCCTCGGGTTGCTTATGCCATCGTTTCTTTCGAACGCAGAAGCCTCCGGTCCGCTGCGGCCCAGGTTCTATATCAACATCGTTCCTAAGAGCAGCCTTAAGCTGGGTATACTCATCTTCGCTGAGATCCCAGGTCAGGCGGATGTCGTCCTTCGAGAGTTCCGCGTTATCCAAGACTGCTTGCCGTATTTCTCGAATCGAACCCTGCATAGGTCTGCTCGCAATCATTTCGCAATCACCCGGAGAAGATCAGAAAACTGCAATTCGCGTTGGAATGCCTTTGCCAACTTTGTTTGCCCTTTGGCGCTATGAGCCGAACCCCAGAGGTTCTGAACGACATTGATCTACGCATTGTCGCCGTTCATCTCGGCGCGAAGAAACTGATCCAGCAACTCAGCATACTTTGTGCTTCTCTCAGCGACTTCTTGTTCAGTCTCTTTAAGCTCTCGGCGGGATTGGTGCAGTTCGTCGGCGATTTGAATGCCGGCCAGGATCGCTACTCGAAGTGAGTCAACGGTCATGCTGCCGCTGGCTATCTCGTTCATTCGCTCATCGACGTAAGCGGCTAGTTCTTGAATGTATGTGGGGTCGTGGTCGCTGCGCAGGGTGTAGGTCTGATTGTAGATGACTACTTTGATGGATTGATTCGGAATTGCTTCCATAACGCCGGCCACCTCTTTCCGCGAGTACTCGGGCGCAACGTGAGCTTCGCCCGTGATCCAATAAATTGCGCCTTGGGCTCAGCGCCATCAACCCTGCTGACTAAAAACCCGGTGCGTTTTCCACGAGACCACGGCCTTGCGCGCCCGCGGTCCTTAACTGCCCAGTCTTACTTTCCAACAGCCTCGTCACGGTTCTCACAATTCTCTCTTCCCACTCTTCGTCGTCCTTCTCTCATATCTCCGTCATCTCCGTATGATTTGCCCTCTGCCTACTCCCCGTTGTCCTTCTCTCACATCTGCGTCATCTGCGTATGATTTGCCCTCTTGCTACTCCCCGTTGTCCTTCTCTCATATCTGCGTCATCTGCGTATAATTTGCCCTCTTGCTACTCCCCGTCGTCCTTCTCTCATATCTGCGTCATCTCCGTATAATTTGCCCTCTTCCTACTCCCCGTTGTCCTTCTCTCAATCTCCGTCATCTGCGTCATCTGTGGATAACTCGCCCTCTTACTCTTCTCCCGACTCCAGCATAGCTATTGCGTCGAGCATCGCTGCTACTTTGTGTTTGATTGTCTCGCGTTCGCTGATCAATCGTTCGGTTTGAGCTTCGAGCCGAATCTTTTCATCGCGCGTCTCGACCAGTTCGCGGCGAACGCCGGCTAATTCGCGCTCGAGCGTTTCGCGTTCATTGCGTTCGCGCTTGAACTGCTCGATGGTGCGGTAGATCTTGTCTTCCAGGTGGGTGAGTTTCTCTAATCCGTAAGTTCCGCTCACACGACCTCCGTTGCTTTCGGAAGATTGCGATTCCCGGTATGGCCGGCGCGATTCGCGGCCACTCAACCGTGAATCATCTGATCTGAATTTTAAGCCTTCCCTCAAGAACGTCCTTCACTTTTTCGTGCATCCGGTTGACCTGCTCATCGGTCAAGGTCGCTTCCGGGCTTCGATACGTTATGCGGAACGCGAGTGACCGCATTCCTTCGGGAACGCCGCGGCCGGTGTAAACGTCGAACACATTAACCGAGACGATCTCCTCGAGACCGAGGCCAGCTATAGCGTCTTCGATGTCTCTCCACGAAACATCGTCCTGCACGAGCGCCGAAACATCACGCGACGAGGCTGGGAATCTGGGCAGTCCCCGGTATCGAATCTCATCACTGGCCGCGTCCAATAACTCGCCGAACTCGAGTTCGGCTATGAACACCGCCTGGCGGAACTTGTACAGCGCCGCGATCCGGGGATGCAACTGGCCGAATACCGCTACCTGCCGGCCGTCTTGTATCAGCGCTGCCGACTGTCCAGGATGGAGGTATTCTACACTCGCTCGCTCAATTGTAAAGCCGGAGACGTTTAACGCACCGGTGATTTGTTCGACCGCTCCCTTTAGATCGAAGAAGTCGATCTGTCTCTTCTCCCGCCAGCCGGTCGCGTTGGCCGAACCCGTCATCACAAGACCGAGCCGCTCTCTTTCCGCGGGACGCCCATCTGAGCCAATCTCCCCAAAGACGCGGCCGGTTTCGAAGAGCCTGGCGTCTTTTGTGTTTTGATTGAAGTTCCTCTGAATCGCCTCCAGCAAACCGCTGATTAGCGACCCTCGCATCGCGGTCTCGTTGACGTCAATGGGGTTTTCGATTGTGGGCGCGCTGACGCCGCCTTCAACGAAGAGGCGATCGCGATCGCCCGCCGTGAAGCTGAATGAGATAGCCTCGTTGAATCCCGATGAAAGCAAGAGCCGCCGAAGATCACGCCGCCTGCCTTCGCCCCGCAAATAGGCTCCGGTTCCGGACCAATCAGGAATCGTCAGGCCGATTTGCTCGTAGCCAACATGGCGCGCAACTTCCTCCACCAGATCTTCTTCACGCGAAACGTCGATGCGAAACGACGGCGGCAGCGCCAGCAACTCTCTTCGCTCTTTCAAAGGCTCGACGATGAATTCGAGAGCGGTCAATATCTCCACGGCTCGCTCGATGCCGACTTTCAATCCCGTAAGCCGTTCGATTCGCGCTTCCCGCAACGGCACGGGCGTTCGCGTGATGGGAGCGGGATACTCGTCGATCACTCCTTTGAGCACGACTCCGCCCGCTATCTCCGCGATGAGCCGCGCCGCACGGTTCGCCGCGCGAACCACGCCGTCGTAGTCGGCTCCGCGTTCGAATCTATATGACGCTTCGGAGGCGAGCCCGAGCGCGCGCGAGGTCCGCCGGACCGAAAGCGGATTGAAGTACGCGCTTTCGAGAAGCACGTCCGTCGTAGCGCCGCTTATTTCGGTTTCCTCGCCGCCCATCACTCCGGCGATTGCGGCCGCTCGCTCGGCGTCCGCGATGACGAGCATTTCAGGAGACAATTCTCTGTCGACGCCATCGAGCGTCTTCAATACTTCACCGAGCCGCGCACGCCTGATGATGACGCGCCGTCCTTTCAGCCTGTTCAGGTCGAACGCGTGCGTAGGATGACCGAGTTCGAACATTACATAGTTTGAAATGTCGGCGATGTTGTTAACCGAGCGCTGCCCGATCGCTTCCAATCTTTCCACCAGCCACGCGGGCGACGGTCCGACTTTAACGCCTCGGATGATCCGCGCGGCGTACCGCGGACAGAGCTCGGGGTCATCGATTAGCACCGAAGCGCTCGAGTCAACCGATTCTTCGGCTTCGATGATTTCGGACGGCGGCGGCTTAAGCGTCGCGCGACACAGGATCGCGGCTTCGCGCGCTATGCCGAAGTGGGACAGCGCGTCAGGGCGGTTTGACGTCAGATCGAAGTCAAATATGTGATCGTCGCCGTGGGTCTCGACGGAATCGACGGCGAGCCCTATCATCGTGAGCTTATCGGCAAGCTCCCGCGGGGACGTGTTCAACTCAACCAATTCACTGAGCCATCTATAACTGATCTTCATTTACTCTCTCATGCACACCCGGATGGACGTCGCACCATTCATTCCTTCGGCAGACCCATCAGCCATCGGGATCTTCATTTACTCTCTCATGCACACCCGGATGGACGCTCACAGACTCCATAGTCCGCGGCGGCGACCCAAAAAGAAAGAAGGGTGCTGAACCCTTCGAGCGGGGACCGTCAGTTCGCGGTTGAACCGAGAAACCGCGAATTCTATCAGGCGCATCTGCACCAAGGCAAAGTTCACGTTCTAGTCCATCCTCGCGCCAGCGAAGTATAACCTCATGACGCCTTAAGCCGAAGCTCCTTAGAGAGACTTTGGGGGGCTTGAATGAGCAAATCCCACCCACGGTAGTCGGCGGATAGTTCAATCCCAGCCTGCACAACGGCTGCTCTCCTTCCATTCCCGAATCCCACCCACTGTGGTGGGTGGATGGTTCAAGCTCAACCTACGAACCGAGAGCCGCGGCCTGCTTCCCGAATCCCACCCACGGCAGTGGGTGGATGGTTCAA
>JAHFUG010000010.1:23538-39417 GCA_023265195.1 Blastocatellia bacterium
AAGCTCAACCTACGAACCGAGAGCCGCGGCCTGCTTCCCGAATCCCACCCACGGCAGTGGGTGGATGGTTCAAGCTCAACCTACGAACCGAGAGCCGCGGCCTGCTTCCCGAATCCCACCCACGGCAGTGGGTGGATGGTTCAAGCTCAACCTACGAACGGAGGGCCGCGGCCTGCTTCCCGAATCCCACCCACGGCAGTGGGTGGATGGTTCAAGCTCAACCTACGAACGGAGGGCCGCCCATCTCTCTTCCCTTTCTCCTCGAGGGCGGGTTGACGGGCTTGCCGCAAGCAAGGTTAAGCTTGAACGATCCGCCCACCGCCGTGGGCGGGATTAGGAAGTGGAAGAAAGGGCGCCTTTTTGTGTAGGTCGAGCTTGAACTATCCCCACACTGCCGTGTGGGGGATTTGGGAAGGGGAAGAAAGCGGCCTTTGTGTAGGTCGAGCTTGAACTATCCCCACACTGCCGTGTGGGGGATTTGGGAAGGGGAAGAAAGCGGCCTTTGTGTAGGTCGAGCTTGAACTATCCCCACACTGGAGCGGGGATAAGTCCCTCTTCCCGGCCTTTGATTTTCATAAAGTCGAACGCTTTTGACCTAAGCTCATGCCGTTAATATAATCACGGCTTCAACGATTGTTACGACGCAAGAAGAAAGGGAGGAGTTACGCTAATGAAGCCAGCGGAAGGAAGCAAAGCGCCACAGTTCGTTCTCAATGACGCGGATGGGAAGAAAGTGAAGCTCTCGGATTTCAAAGGTAAGAAGGTGGTTCTTTATTTCTATCCTCGCGACAACACTCCGGGCTGTACGAAAGAAGCGTGCGGCTTTCGGAGCGACCTCGCCAAGTTCAATCGCGCGAAAGCCGTGGTGCTAGGCGTTTCGACGGATGATGAAGCGTCTCACGGAAAGTTCCGCAACAACTACGGCCTCAACTTTCCCTTGCTTGCCGACACGGAGCATAAGGTCGCCGAGAGCTACGGCGTATGGCAAGAAAAGAACATGTATGGCAAGAAGTCGTGGGGCGTCAAACGCACCACCTTCCTCATCGGCGAAGACGGACGCGTTCTAAAAGTCTTTAACAAAGTGAATACCGAGACACATAGCCGGGACGTCCTGGATGCTCTTAAACAAACGAAGTAAAAAGGCGCCCGGCTCACCGGGGCAGCCTCTTGACCTCAGCGTGACCCGCGTCCCTGTTTTTTGGGTAGTGGTTCAGTTTGAGCTGAGCGAAACGACTACTGAAGAAACCGCTGATTTCCGCTGACTCTGTGACGTTGATCTGCGCAGAGCTGCGAGCCAAAGGCAGCGTTCATCCGCGGTTACTCCGGAAAATCGGCCGCGCGAGCCCACCTGACACCAAACTGAACCATTGCAGCAAAGACCGATGGCGTGGTTATGAGGCAAACAACGGCATGGAACAGACGGCTCCACCTTCACAATAAAAAAATAATCCCTCTGGTAAATTTCCTACAACAATTGGTGGGTTGTTTTACGTCTATTAAATAGTAGAGGAGTAATAATCTACTCAATAGTGCGAAATCGAACTACTCAAAGATGAGGAAGGAGAGTGAAACATGGCAAACAGGCCAAAGAACACGGTTGTATCCAAGAAAGGAGCCGCCGCTCAACTAAAAGAGCAGATTCAGCGAGTCCAGGCGGTGATCGAGCAACATAAGCGCGAGAACAAGGGGGAGCACTTTACCGGCCTGACTCCGGAAGAAACCGAGAAGAAACTCAAACGAGTGAATTCACCGATGATCGTGTCGCAGGGTTGGAACTCTACAACGCCCGGAGGCACCGTCAACTACAATCTCGGCCTCTTCAATCCGGACCCAACCCAGGCCATTTGGCTCTTCGCCCACGTTTGGGTCGGCTCGGGCAATGTCGACCCGGTCGTCGGCACGTTCCTTCTGAACGTCGATACTAGATTCCCGCGCCTGACTCAGCCGCCTTTCTTCGGGCTATCGTTGGCGCCGAACGCTTCGGCCACGCTCAGTTACGCCTTGAAAGTGCCTGCCACAATTGAAAAGACAAACTACCTCGGGAACAGTTGCCTCATGCAGTTCAATTGGCATGATGTCGGATTGTATCTCGACCGCGGCATTTTCGTGTTCGCTGTTACGTAACGGCGTGTCGTTCACCAGAGGTCAGACGTACGTGTGACGTCACACCACCCGGTGCGGAGCCGGTTGCTCAACCTGCGAGGCCGGCTTCCGCTTTAATCGGCGCCGGCTAATAATTCAGAGTGTGGCGATCTTTCGTGATGGCTTGCCGCCAGACCATATGGCCCCCGAGACAGGCCGCGAGCAAACTCGCCATCGGCTTCGCGGGGTTCACGGTAACATGGCGTTCCCGGCTGTTCCATTATTGAAATCATGGAGTCGGTTTCACGTTCTGCTTTGGATAAGATAACTTCCCGTTTTGACCCTCCGTCAACCCCGGTGTCGTCAACCCGCAAGGGGTTGGAAGCCTCCAGCCCAGGGTTGCTGTTACTCAGCTACCCTGGGCGATGGCGGCGTGTCGTTTCCAACCCCAACGGGGTTGTGGCCGGCGTCGCGTAAACCTGTCCAATCGATAAACCAACAGCTCCTCTCATCTCTCGCGCTCAATACCACAAGCAACGTCAGCCCGATTCAAATCGTGTTTCCCGGCAAAGACCGCCGTTGGAAGTCTCCTCTTAATCGTGCCCGAGCTATTGACCCCATTATCTGAAATCCGAAGGAATTCAGCTCGATTTTACGCTCTAGCCTAATAGAGGGATAAGGGTTCCTGGAATCGACGATTCGAAAGGAGCTATTATGTCGAACCGGAACAAGCAGCAAAAGGTATCAACGCCGTTCGACCGGAGCCGCCGAAGCAATTTCGCATGGTTTCTTTTGAATGTTCGACGGCGGCCCGGTCAACCGGATTGTTAGGCTAGATACACCTTGACCTAGGAGGGAAAGAAATGAAATCGGCTAATACAGACACTGGCGCCATTAGCATCCCGCTGCAAAATCAGACTGGACTGGATACAGAGAAGTACAGCATCTATGTTCTCGGGTTCTCGACAACGTCTCAATTGATGTTGAGCGTGACAACCGGAACAACTGCGTCATTCGTGGCGATGCCGAACGAAAGCGGAACATTGCCGGCCTACAATCTGGGCAGCACGGGAATCACCCAAATTGATATTGATCTTACCCCGCCGCTCAATGAGATTAATGGGGCCCGCATTTATTTTTTTGTTGCGGAGAACAGCGAGTTTCCAAATCCTCCCCAAGTGACATACACTGCGTGGGGCGCCAATGTCGTCAACGTGGAAAACCCGCCCAACTCCGCTGTCCCCCCATACGCTTTCGCGGAATTCACCGTCGTTGACTTGAGTTATGGCGCCGTCATTGACCTGCAAACCGTCGATGGCCTGACCTTCCCGCTTAATCTTACCCTCAACGATTCGCTCGGCGCCGTTGGCCAGCCACTCGGCGGAATTACTCGCGATGCTATCCTGGCCGCCTATAAACCCTTCATGAATGCAATTGGCGATGCGGCTAAGCCCTTTCTCGACCTACAGTACAGCATGAATAAGGGAGGTCTGCTTAACCCTGGCTTGTACCTCACCGATACCGGCTCGAACAATAACTTGATCAATCTAACGAGTTCGCTTAACGGGCTGTTTGACGCTGAACTGAAAACCCTGTTTTCAAACGCCGATCTCAGCATTCAAGGTGTCTCTTCGGGAAGCATTAGCGCCGATATCTATACAGTCGCGGGCGCCGGAGAACAACCCCTGCCGGCCCCAGCCACGCTTTCTCAACAGGCGCTGCAATTCGTGGGACAAAGCAATGGCATTACGCTAAATGTGTTTAGTCCACTTGGCCTCTGTACACTCACCTACGACAACAACGGGGTTGAAACCGCGATATCCGGTCAGCTGGATAATACATCCTTAACGTTCGATGCCGCCCTGCCGTCTGATACAAATATCCTGGCAGGCATGTTTGTAACCGGCGCCGGCGTAGACCCGAATAACACCACTGTTGCATCCGTTACACGCAATACAAGCAACAACATTACCGGCGTTGAGATCAGCGCAGGTACTGGCATGCCCGCTCCGTCCCAATATGGATTTTCCAAGATTCCCGGTATGTTTATGACCAGCGGCGCCATGGTGTTGGCCAATGCGGGTGTCTTCGCCTACTCCGGTAACTACTCGGCCGATGAGGCAACCGTCGTTTTGAATCTCCAAAACCAGCTCGTCAGCGCGCTGAATCGAGGCGTGGCCAATGGGGCTCCTAATTCAGGAGCAGGTGGATATTCCTCCGAGTATTGGGGGACACAAACCAACTGGTATCCTTCGGGCGCCGCGCAGAATCTATTCTCCTTGTTTATGCACACCGCCACGGTGTCATCAGGAACTCCGATCTTTATTCAAGCGCCGGGCTCCACTACCTGCGCGCGAGGAACCATCATGGGACAGGCATATGGCTTCGCCTACGACGAAAACGCCGGTCCCGTGCCCCCCGCTCCAACAGGCCAGCCGAATGTGCCGTCAAAATTCGACCCGCTTCCATCGGGAGCGGACATGCTGACAATTACGCTTGGCGCCTGGGAGTGAGCAAGACTTTTAACGCACGTATCAAGGGGGAAGAGTAATTGAGTTTGATAGGTTGATTCATAAGGCCGGCTCAAAGACAAATACGACAAAGAGCCTAACACCGGCTGCACCAGACGGCATGAGTGCAGCCGGTGAGCCAAGCTTTAGGTGGCGATAATGGACAGTGAAATACATAAGATACTGGCGGAATTACACGGAGCAAAGTCGGTGGACGAGGGAGACGCATGCGCTGACAAGCTGGCGCAAGCGGCTCGAAAAAATGTCGACGAAGTTATTCATCTTTATTACTCAACCGAGACCGAAGCATCCGCTCTGGTAAGCTGTCTGCATGGCCTGACGGATAAGCCAGTTATCGATGTATATAAGCATTCGTTGAAGAACAAAGATCAATATGTTCGATGGGCTGCCGTCGAAGGACTGAAATACTCTACCGATCCCGCTCTCATTCCTGTTTTTGTCGCGGCGTTGAAAGACCGATCGCACCTGGTAAAGCTAGTCGCGGTTGAGTGGCTGAAGTCGCATGGAGACTCAAGCGCTATCGGCCCACTAGAAGTCATACTGGCCTCGAGCAGCCTTATGAAAAACAGCCCCGGCATCATCAACCAAGCAAAGAAAGCAGTGAAGCGTTTGCGCGCTAAAGCCACCTAATAGAGATATGAGCCGCTGTTAGCTGTCAGGTATCGGTCCGCGCCATAAGCGGCTTAGCGCAGTCTAAATATATCTAACTATGATCGGGGATCGGTCCTGGGTTCGGACGCCGATGATCTGCTCATCCGTCGATTGTACAGACTGCCGCTGATACGTTCCGGCCGTCCGGCTCCGATGCTTGTTGATCACCCGACAACAGCGTTGCCCAACTTCTCGATCTCGTCCACGCCACTATTGCCAAGCTTTTCCCATCCTGGCAAACCGCCACCATAATAGTAAGCTGGCCTTGTTGATTTGAGAGACGGTTCGGCGGCTGGACGAGTACCCGCGGCAAGAAATTCGTCAACCGTCAGTATTAGAGATGTAAGACTGATACCTCACGACGCTCCTCGGGAGCCGGTCAATTGGCAATCACCCTTAAGAACAAGCGGGACAATATCGTTTAACCAATGCGTCAAATGCGTTGACATCCGGGAGCGAATCTTGATATATCCTAGGCGCGTTTTAGCCGTTGGACGATAATTGGGGAGCTAGCGGCGAGTTCGGTTTTTCGGTTCGGTCTTATTTGAATGTTTTATTGGCGCTCGACGCACCGTCGCCGGAGTTAGATATGGCGGGACAGTGAGTTCCAATCGGCGGGTCATCTGATCGCGGAAAGTTAGTCGGCGATCGAGTGAGCGCCGCGAGATTTCGGAAGGGTATCGCCCGTTTCTAATGGCCTCACCTGACTGAGGCTGGTTTAGCATCGGAGGTTGCAGCCCTTGCCGGTTAGACGACAGCACTCTCCTTCCTTCACACGCCTCGCCTCTACGGGTCGAGGTAATACAATCAATCTTCAACTGCCCATCAGCTTTGTTCCCGGAGGGGGCCAACGGCTTTCCTATTCCGGGAGAAAGGGGGACGCATATGCAGGTATCAAGGCGTACCTTCATCAAGGTTAGCTCGGCGGGTCTGGCCGCCAGCGCCTTTGGCTTCGACGTAAGCCCCGCCCTGGCCCAGACACGCCGCCTCAAGATCGAGCGGACGACGGAAACGCGAAGCATCTGTCCATATTGCTCGGTGAGTTGCGGCGTCATCATTCACACGCTGGGCGACAAATCGAAGAACGTGACCGGCTCGACCGTGGTGCATGTCGAAGGCGATCCCGACAGCCCCATTAATCGCGGCACGCTTTGTCCGAAGGGAATAACCCTGAAACAGGACATAGTAAATGACCGCCGCCTGACGAAGGTCCAGTATCGCGCGCCGGGCAAGGACGCGTGGGAAGAAAAATCCTGGGACTGGGCTATCGACCGCATCGCCCAGCTTGTCAAGAAGACCCGCGATGAAAAGTTCATCGAAAAGGACGCCAAAGGGCGCACCGTCAACGCGCTGACCGCGATGGGCGTCGTAGGCGGATGCACCGACACGAACGAAAACAATTACCTGATGGTCAAAGCGTTCAGGGCGGGGCTTGGCGTCATTCCCATGGAACAGCAGGCCCGGATATGACATGGCCCGACGGTCTCCAGTTTGGGGGCCACATTCGGGCGCGGCGCGATGACCAACGGCTGGACCGATATCGCCAACGCGGACGTCATCCTGGCGATGGGAGGCAATCCCGCTGAGAACCACCCAGTCGGCTTCCGGTTCGTCATGGAAGCCAAACGAAAACGCAACGCCAAGCTGATCAACGTAGATCCTCGCTTCAACCGCACGTCGGCCATGGCCGATTATCACGTGCAGATCCGAGCGGGTTCCGACATCGCTTTCCTCTCGGGGCTGGTCAACTACTCGCTTCAGACCAAGCGCTACCACGAAGAGTACGTCAGGCTCTTCACCAATGCGCCCTTCATCGTGAAGGACGGATATAGCTTCAACGAGGACGAAGGCGTCTTCTCCGGCTGGAACGAGCAGACCAAAAACTACGACGACAAATCAACCTGGAACTATGAAATGGAAGGGGAGTTCGCAAAGATCGATATGACGATGCAGGACCCCCGTTCCGTGTTTCAGTTGATGAAGAAGTTCTATTCCCGCTACACGGCGGAGATGGTGGCCAGGATCTGCGGCTGCACCGCCGAGGCGTTCACTAAGGCGGCTGAGTTGATCACGTCGAGTTTTCCGCCGGATAAAGCAGGCACGATCCTTTACGCGCTAGGCTGGACGCATCACAGCCATTCCGTACAACTGATTCACGCCGCGGCGATGTTGCAGCTCTTGCTTGGAAACGTCGGCCGCATAGGCGGGGGAGTCAACGCCCTTCGCGGACACGCGAACATTCAAGGCGGAACCGACAACGGGATGGCCTATCACAACGTGCCGGGCTACATCGCTATTCCGAAGGCCGCGCACCAGAGCTTGAAAGAGTTTCTGGACGCGGTTACGCCGAAGCCGCTAAGGCCGAACTCGATGAACTTCTTGCAGAACACCGACCGCTTCTTCGTCAGCCAGCTCAAGGCGTTCTACGGCAAGAGCGCGGCCAAGGAGAACGAGTTCGCTTACAACCATCACCCGAAGCTTCCCGAGAACGACGCCGGCAAACTGGAGAATTGGAGCTGGGCCTTCATCTTCGATCATATGTTCAGCGGCAGGATGGAGGGTTTCATCACCTTCGGCATGAACCCGGTGGCGAACGGCCCTCATTCAAAGAAGGTCGTATCGGCGCTATCCAAGCTGAAGTGGCTCGTGGTGGCCGAGAACTTCGAGATGGAGACGGCGGTCTTCTGGAAGCCGGAAATACAAGCCCTGATCGACAAAAAGCCGGAGGACGTTCAGACCGAGGTCTTCCTGCTTCCAGCGGCCAACTTCGCGGAGAAGGACGGCTCGTTCACGAATTCCGGAAGGTGGGCTCAGTGGAAGAACAAGGCCGTCGATCCTCCCGGCCAGGCGAAACCCGACCAGGAGATCATAGCCAGGATCTTTTTGAAGGTTCGCGAGCTGTACGAGAAGGAAGGCGGCAAATTCGCCGACCCGATCAAGAACCTGAACTGGTGGTACACGAACAAGACCAGTCCTTCAATGTCCGAGGTGGCCAAGGAGATCAACGGATGGGCGGTCAGCGAGGTCGCCAACGAAAAAGATCCGAAGATCACCGACGTCAAGACCGGCGGACAGCTCAATAAGTTTCTCGACCTGCGCGCGGACGGTTCGACTTTGTGCGGGAACTGGCTCTACATCGGGAGCTATACCGACGCGGGAAACTTGATGCAGAGGAGGAGCACCGACGATCCAACGGGGCTGGGCTTCTATCACGGATGGGCGTTCAACTGGCCCGCCAACCGCCGCGTCATGTACAACCGTTGTTCGGCGGATGGGCAAGGCAAGCCGTGGGATCCGAAACGTTCGGCCATCGCGTGGAACGGTGAGCGATGGGTGGGCGACGTTCCGGATTACAAGGTCGATAGTCCGCCCGACGCCGGGCTTGGCGCTTTCATAATGCTTCCGGAAGGCGCCGCCAGATTGTTTGTGCCGGGTCAGTTCGTTGAAGGGCCGTTCTCCGAGCATTACGAGCCGGCCGAATCTCCAACGGTCAATCTTCTGCATCCCAAGCACAGTTTCAACCCGGTGGTTAAGCCGTTCAAAACCGAGTGGGACAAGCTTGGAACGGCGGAGGAATTCCCCATAGTCTGCACGACCTATAGGCTGACTGAGCACTTTCACTACTGGACGAAAAACAACGCTTACAACGTGCAGTTGCAATCGGAGTTCTTCGTCGAGATCCCGGAGGAGTTGGCCGCGGACAAGGGGATCAAGAACGGCGAGATGGTTACGGTGACGTCGGCTCGAGGTCACATTCAAGGCAAGGCGATGGTGACCAAACGCATCAAGCCGATGACGGTGGGCGACAAGAAAGTCTACCAGATAGGCTTCCCGATCCATTGGGGGTTCATTGGGCGTGGCAGTCAGACGGGCTCGCTGGCGAATCTGGTGACGCCGTCCGTGCTCGACCCGAATTCGTTTGCTCCTGAATACAAAGGCTTCCTGGTGAAGCTCGAGAAGGCTTAGAAAGGGGGTGCATGGTATGCCTACTTCTAGTTTGGAACTGAAAGCGATATCCGCCACGCGCTCCCCGACGCCTGCCATCAAGCAGACCAAGGAAGTCGCAAAGCTCATCGACGTTTCGTCCTGCATCGGCTGCAAGGCTTGCGAGGTAGCCTGCCAGGAATGGAACGATTTGCAGGCGTCCGATGGACGCCCGTTCTTCGGGTCTTATCAGACTTTGCCGGATCTCGAAGCGAACTTCTGGCAGCTTATCAAGTTCAACGAGTTCGAACGCGACGGCAAGCTGATTTGGAATATGACGAAGTTCCAGTGCATGCATTGCGAGGACCCGGGGTGCCTCAAGGCATGCCCATCGCCGGGAGCCATCGTTCAGTATGCGAACGGCATCGTCGACTTTCAGCAGGAGAACTGCATCGGCTGCGGCTACTGCGTCACCGGCTGTCCCTTCGACGTGCCGAGGTTCAGCAAGTCAACGGGCAAGGTCTACAAGTGCACGCTCTGCTCCGACCGAGTCGAGGTAGGGCTCGAACCGGCTTGCATCAAAGCGTGTCCGACTAATTGCCTTCACTTCGGGACCAAAGAACAGTTGGTGCAGATCGGCAAAGCCCGCGTGAGCCAGCTCAAGGAGCAGGGTTACCAGCAGGCCGACGTGTACGATCCGGCCGGCGTCGACGGCACGCACGTGATTTATGTCCTGCCGCACGGCGATCACCCCGAGGAATACGGGCTGCCGGTGAACCCCACAGTCTCGCTAGCGGTTGCCATATGGAAGCAGCCGCTGAAGTGGGTCGGAGGCGTCTTGATGCTGGGCGGCGTCTTTGCGGCGTTCACGCATTACATCAGATACGGCCGGAAGCACGAAATCGAAGCGGACGAGGCTCCGCCGGCCAGCGCGTGAGATGTGAGTTGAAAGGAGGCAAAGAATGAAAACCGACGGCGGCTCCATTCAGAGGTATACAGTGGCGGAGCGGATAACGCACTGGCTGATCGCGATCGTATTCGTCTATCTGATGCTCACGGGACTCGCGTTGTTCACGCCGCACCTTTTCTGGCTCTCTTCAGTCATGGGCGGGCCGACGACCAGCAGAATCTGGCACCCGATCCTCGGCCTGATCTACGTGTTGTTTCTTCTACGTATGTTTCTGAACTGGCGGCGTGACATGAAGATCGACGCCGGCGACAAAGCGTGGCTGAACGACGTCAAGAAGTACATTCGGAACGAAGATGAAGGGCTTCCGGAAGCGGGGCGGTTCAACGCCGGCCAGAAGCAGTTGTTCTGGCTTCAGGTGATCGCCGGGTTGTTGCTGTTGCTGTCTGGAATTCCGCTCTGGTTTCCAGAGAGTTTTGGAGAGGCGCTCCGGCTCTTCGCCATCCTCGTGCATGAGATCGCGGCGCTCTCGGTAATCGGCGGAATCATCGTCCATGTGTACATGGGGGCCGCGGTGGTGCGTGGGAGCGTCCGCGCGATGCTGAGCGGAATCGTCACCCGGTCGTGGGCTAAGACTCATCATCCGAAGTGGTATCGCGAGATCATGAGCCGCGAGTAGCGTGTGCAGATAGTTTGAAGCTCTCGCTGCTACTTCGTGTGAACGGAGACCGGGAGCGCATTCACCGCGGAGGCGCGGAGAACGCAGAGCCGGCGCGGAGGTTTCCGCCTTTTTTCTGCGCTGTCTCAGTGTTCTCTGCGCCTCCGCGGTGAACGACTATTCTTACTATAGCGTATCGAATTGTTTTCCAAGCCCCTCGGAACCGTGTAATGTCCGGCTCCTCGAGATTTCAAGGCTATGGACTCTCAGTCCTGGGATGACAGGATCAAACGCGCCGAGGCGCTGGCTGAAAGCCAATCCTTTGCCCGCGATCCTCTGAACTTCTACCGCAAGGTCCTTCTCTTTCAAAAGAACTTATACACCTATCTGTGCGGAAGGCTGTCAGCTTTCGCCGCCGATGCCCCGAACGAGGCATGTCCATTGCACGGCGGTTCTCTGGAGTCACACCTGCCGCTGCTTTTGGCTCATTTTCCATCCTTCGTATCATTGATAAGACGGGTCGGCAGCCCGCTGCTTTCCGAGACTGCCGCCCGGTTGAGTGAAGGATCGAGCGGCGGTGAGCCGGCTTCACTGCTGCAGGCCTATTGGAGTAAGGAGTTGATAGCCGATCAAATGGGAGACGACCTGTCTCTTCTGTTTTTCCCCAAGGCTTTCCTCCAGCCTTACGCGGAGTTCCTGGCGGAGAAACATAAGACGCAGGCGTTCAAAGACCGGTGGGAAGTGGCGGAAGGAGCCAGTCCTTACTGCCCGCTGTGCAATGGAAGACCGCAGGTGTCGATTTTGAGATCCGAGGGAGACGGAGCGAAGCGCATGTTGCTTTGCTCGGCGTGCTTCACGGAGTGGCGGTTCAAACGCGTCCAATGCGCGGCGTGTGGAGAGGAGAGCTTCGGAAAGCTGCCTTATCATACGGCGTCCGACTTTCCTCACGTGCGGGTGGAGGTTTGCGAGACCTGTCACAAATACATAAAAGGCGTCGATCTGACCGTCAACGGACTGGCGGTTCCTCTGGTGGATGACGTGGCCACGCTGCCGCTCGACATATGGGCCGCCGAACAGGGCTACGACAAGATCGAGATGAACCTCGTCGGGGCGTAGGAGGGCTCTGAAGACACTTATCCTGCGCTAGCCGGTAGAAACAGGAACGCCGCCAGAATAAGAAAAGCTGGCGGTCGAGAAGGTTAATAACTTGCGTCCCGCTCAATGATTATTTTTGTACTCATTAGCTAAAGGAGATCCATACATGAACAGATTGCTTCAGTTGACGCTCATAGCGCTGGCCTTACTCGTACTTATCGAGACGGCTGGCGCTCAACAGGCAGGCGCTTCAAAATCGCCTGCCGCCCCGCTCGTGCAACTGCTCTTGTCCAAGGGCGTGATAACGGCGGAGGAAGCAGCATCCATCAAAGACAGCGCCTCGCCGGGTGACGCCGAACAACGGCTGGCCAGACTTCTCGTTTCCAAGGGAGTCATCACCCGCGAGGAGTACGATCAGACGGTTCTTGCAATGGGAGCCGTTCCGGCGATGGCGGAAGCGGCGCCACTCCGTCCCGTGGTCGCCGCCGCGCGTATTTCGGAGCCCGCGCAACCGGTTCCAACGGCTGCTCCCGCAAAGGAGGCGAGCACGGCTCAAAGCCAATCCGACGGACCTATGACCACCGTGTCGAAGATCCCGGTGAAGATTTACGGCAATGTTCTAATCAACGGCGGCTACGTGGACCGGGGCTCGAACACCAATGATATTCCCCTCTTCGCTCAAAAACGCGGTACTAGCTCGGACCAGAATCATCAGAACTTCGAGATGACCGCGCGCCAGACTCGATTCGGCCTTCGCTACGAGGGCTCGATCTTCAAGGACGCGAAGCTGACCGGCGTGTTCGAGCTCGATCTGTTGGGCGGCAAGCCCGCGTTTGGCAACGGCGTCAACTTCGACATCTTCCGCGTGCGGCTGGCGTACGGGAGGATCGATTGGAAAAATGATTCGTTTGAAGCGGGTCAGGACTGGGCGGTCTTTTCGCCTCTCAATCCAACAACGTTGGCTTCGTATGCGATTCCGGGATTCTCGACGTCCGGCAATCTGTGGAATAGATTTCCGCAGATACGCTATGAACATCGAGCGGCTATCGGCGACAAGTCCAAGTTCATTTTCACGAGCGCGGTCCTGGATCCCAACGCGGGTGACAACGCCGGCAACCCCGCCGCGCGCGTGATCGGCCTCGGAGAGCGAAGCGCTTTGCCTGCTCTTGAAACACGTCTGGGGTTCACTTTTCCAAGTCACACCAAGGAATCGTCGCTCGGCGTGAGCGGCCACTACTCGCGCCAGATCGGCGTGCCCGGTAATCCCGTTGGAACGACTGCTTACAGCCCTATAGATTCGTACGGCATAAGCGGCGACTTGAACGCCTGGCTATCAAGCGGATTCCGAGTCACCGGAGAAATCTTTCATGGACAGGGCCTGGGAATATTCTCCGGCAACATAGCCCAAAGCTCGGTCGTGATCGGCGGGCGCGCGCGAGGCATCAGCTCGACGGGCGGTTGGGCTGAGTTGCATGGCGAGGCTCCAGCCGGCTACGAGGGAGCCTGGAAGAAATTCAGCGCGAACTTCGGCTTCGGCGTCGAAGACAATCGCGATGATGATTTGCTGGTCGGCATTCGAAAGCGCAACCAGACGTACATGGTGAACGGCCAATACAAGTTCTCTCCCAATTTCACCTTCGCGATGGAATACCGGCAGGTGCACACCGATTGGTTCAAGCAGCCGTCGGCGAATCAGAAATTGAACTGGGCGAGCATAGCTTTCCTGTATTCGTTCTGATGATCGGACGGAGTCGAGTGGCTTGAATTCGACTCCGTCCCTCTGCAGCCTCCGAGGTGGTGATGACAAGGGGCGGGATCAACCCCGGAGGTTGCGGAACGTCAAAAGGTCCGTTCGTTAATGCGCCCGCATCTTCCATAGCGTGTTAGTAGCCCAGGCGCGTGGCCGGTAGAATTTCGACGGCTTTCCTGATTTAATCTCCTTTTGGAGATCCGAAGTTTGGTCTCGCGACTCCACTTTCGATAGCAATAAATTGGTTCAGTTCGCCGAATATCAAAAGATCACAGGTCGGGAAGAGGGATTCATCCCCGCTCTCCTCGCCCGCGGTAAGTCTGAGTGAGTCATAATCGGAGGAGGAGCGGGGATGAATCCCTCTTTCCGACCAGTGATTTGCATGAAATCGAACGTGGTGCTGGATTTGGTGCGTTAGAACGGCCAAACTCCAGATTTCCTTTTGGAGATTGATTGCCATGTCAGATGCGTATGGGTTTCTCCTCGATACATACGAGACCGAGATATTGAAGATCACCGGCGTTTGGTCGGCTTTTCCGGATTCTACGATGGATTATCGGCCTCACCGGAAGTCTCGCAGCGTCATCGAGCAACTGGAGCACCAGGTCCAGTCCGAAGGACGCTGGATGAATATCATGCTTGGAAGTGACACAGGCGATCCAAACCCACTCGATCGGAGCAAGAGCGGCTTCATTCTGAAGTACCGGTCCGATGCAGGCCGAAGGCTCGAGATACTGAGACACAAGCCGGACGAATGGTGGCGCGAGTCGACGGCTTTCTTCGATGTAAACAGATCGCGCGCATGGGTGCTGACGCGGCGAATAAACCACTCGACGCATCATCGCGGGCAGTTGCAGGTTTACCTGCGAATTCTCGACTTGCCGGCGCCTTCCGTTTACGGACCGACCGCCGACACCGGTGACCGCGTCATTTACTCATTCGAGGATTCATAGAATCCGAATCCGGCGCGCGGGCGCCGCGGCGAGGTTGCGCTCATGAAAGCAGTGATGGTCGGCGGCCATACAAGAAACATCGGCAAGACCTCGGTCGTCGAAGGAATCATCAGGGCGCTGCCTGAAATGAATTGGACCGCCGTTAAGATCACCCAATTCGGCCACGGCGTATGCTCGTTGAACGGCGAGTCCTGTGGCTGTTCGGTTGACGAGCATCAGTTCGCGATCACGCGAGAGCGGCGTACGGACTCGGATACCGACACCGCACGCTTTCTCGCCGCTGGCGCACGGCGTTCATTATGGGTGCGAACCAAGCAAGGTGAGTTGTTCACCGCGCTGCCGTCGCTCAGGGAGGAACTGAAGGGAGACGAATTCGTCATTGTCGAGAGCAATAGCCTGCGTAAGTTCCTCGAGCCAGCGCTGTTTTTGCAGGTCATCGATCTTTCCAAAACTGATTTCAAGGTCTCTTCGCAGGTGTTTTTCGATCTTGCCGACGCCTACGTTCTCGTGACCGGCCCAGGTGGTTTGCAGGCTGCCAACGCAGCCTCGCAGCCTGGCGCTTTGTTAGCTCGGGAGTTGAGAAAAGGCAAGCCCTGCATTGCCGTCACTGCTACCGGGCGCTTTGTCTGCGATGAGTTGACCGAGTTCGTGAGGTATCGATTGCATCTCAGTTCGTAACACCGACTGTTGCCGCCAGTCGAATCGGCATGCGGTTGAAAAGCCTCCGAGAACTGGAAGGCGAAGGCCTATCTCATCACGGAATGGAGCCGGTCGCTGACCACGATTCTCCTGCCCGAAGATGTACTGACCGGTCGAATGCAAGCCCGCTCTGTTCTGGGCAACACAACGCCCAAGTGCGATTCCTCACCCGGGACGAGATGACGAACGAATCTCACAATATCAAGCCCGACCCCTCGCTGAGTCCATTGTCAGCCCAGCGTCCACTGCACGAAAGAACTTGATTCCGCACAACGCAATCGACTGAATCATGCAACGGGTGCTGACCAGTTAGTGGCGCTCGGCACAAGTCGCCATGCCGGGAAGGCCGCTGATTTGCCCTGACTGCGTAACGTTGATCCGCGCAGATCAGCGTTACGCAGTCAGCGCAAATCAGCGGCTTTCCCGGTATGACAATCGAAAGTATAAGGAGGTCGGGCATCTGTTTCAGGGCCGGTATAGCCTCATTCGCGAAGCTGGCCGCCCTCTTGCCCTCCCAAAACCCAACTCACCGCAGTGAGTGGATTGTTCAAGCCCAGCCTACAAACGCAGAGCCGCCTTTCCCTCTTCCCCACTCTCCCCGAGGCGGGGTGAGCGCTTTCCGCAACCAA
>JAHFUG010000010.1:39517-41701 GCA_023265195.1 Blastocatellia bacterium
CGGTTGAATTATCCATCCGGCAGGCAGGTTGCGATGAACCATGATAGCAACGGCCGGCTCTCTTCGATTACGGAGCCGAATCAGGGAACGCCGGTTCCAACTTACTTGAGCAGCACTACGTACAATGCGGCAGGTCAGTTGACAGGCGACTCGTTGGGCAACGGCGTGAGCGAGACCTATGGGTACGACGCCAACAGGTCCCAGTTGACCTCGCAAACGGCGGCAAAAGGCTCCACCTCCTTGATGAATCTGAGTTACAGTTATCAGGCGTCGTCGGGCCAGATGGGATCGGGCAGCACGGCGGGAAACGCGGGTCAATTGATGTCGATCAGCGGAACAATCAACAGCACAACCGAGAGCGCGAGCTACACCTATGATAATGTTGGACGCCTCGTGACGTCATCACAGACGACGAACGGAGCGAGCGCCCAGCGGCGATTCGGATACGACCGATGGGGCAACAGGACGGCAGTGTGGGACGCAACGTCCGGCGGCCATCAAATTCAGAGCGTCGCATTGCAACAATCGAGCGGCGTCACTACGAACCAGATTCAGAGCGTCACGGCTGGATCCACATTGAACTACACGTACGACGCAGCGGGGAACGTAACAAACGACGGCGCTCATAGCTACACCTACGACGCCGAGAACCGATTAGTGAGCGTGGATAGTGGCAACACGGCGGAATACCGGTACGACTATCGGAACTGCAGAGTGAAGAAGACTGTGGGCTCAAGCGTAACGCACTGCATCTGGGAAAGCTGGCGGGTGCTGTGCGAGTACAACGTTTCGACTGGAGCGCAGATAATCGACTACGTATATTCAGGCAGCCGGCTGATAGCAGAAGGCGCGGGCAGCACAATGAACGGCAGCGGCTCGACGACGTTCCTCTTGAGCGATCGTTTGAGTATCAGGGTGTCACTGGATAAGAATGGCAACCTCGTCGGTCAGCAAGGACATCTTCCGTTTGGCGAACAGGCGAGCGAAAGCGGCACTCAGGAAAAGCATCACTTCACCAGCTACGAGGCGGATGCCGAGAGTTCATCGGACTATGCGGTTAATAGGGCCTATGCCCAAAGTGCAGGTAGATTCATGCGGGTTGATCCATTTGGCGGGAGCTACCATCTAACCAACCCGCAAAGTTTGAATCGTTATTCTTATTCGCTGAATAACCCGATCAACTTGACCGATCCTTTGGGGTTGATTTGTCCAAGTGAATGCGTCGATCCAGTCACAGGCGAATGCGACTGTCCGGACGATAACCCTGTTGGGGGTAGTGGCACTGGTGGTCACCGTCCCGAAGATAGCGGTGATGGTAGTGGGTCCGGCTCTCCATCAACGCTTCAACGAGCAAGGTTCTCACTAGAGAAGTTTCTTAGTTGCGTAAAGCAGATATGGAAGTACTCTGGGCGTGGGTCGGCGTTTATGGAGAACGCTCGTGATTTGTTAGTCAGTGGCTTGCACTACGTTAGCGATCCACAACAAGCGACCGGAACAGGCGTGTATTTTGACTACTCTATGAGCTATGCTCAGCTTGGTGACTTTCTGAGGACTCATGGGATTGGCGTTCAGGGTGGCCAGATTGCGGGTTATGTTTCAGATACTCCCAACATCATCTACTTTGCGAGGGATATGTTTCCAAACGGCGTTCTGTCAGGCCAGCCGGGCTCAGCGAGATATGAGTACGGGAGCGCCGTGCTCTTCCATGAGATTGGCAACCTCATCGCAAGCCGCCTAAGCTCATCACGTCCACGCGCTGATGGCCCTCCAGGAGATAGGGACGCCGGGTCTAACTTAGAGCAATGTATGTATGGTGGATTCGTATGGAAGGATGGACTAGTTCACCCAGACCCTAGGTAGGTTTAGAATGTCGACCGTTAAAGCTACACCAAGCGCTTTCACCCTATTCAGCCTAGTCTTGCTCGTGGCCGCCTCGGCGGCGAGTTGCCGCACGCAACAGGCGTCTCCTTTGCCGGCCACTCATAGCGACGTTCTCGTCCATCCGATCGGACCCGACATCCGGCCCGACAACTGGAAAGCGCGACCTGCTGTCACTAGGACCATGCTGTTGCGGGTATTCTTTTTAGACCAGGCCTACGGTTGGGCAGTAGGTCAAAAGGGGGCTGCGTTCCGAACCACCGACGGAGGACGCTCTTGGCTCGGACAGCCTCTCGGGACGGAGGA
>JAHFUG010000462.1 GCA_023265195.1 Blastocatellia bacterium
GCGGAACCTAATATCCAGAGCCGCACTGCGTGCGCCAAAACGAGACGGCGTGCGTCACCCGCTCCCGCTCCGAGCGCCATTCGGATCGCGAACTCACGCAAGCGCAGTCCTGCTCCATAAGACACGACGCCGTACAATCCCAGGCAAGCCAGCAGCAGCGCCGACCCGCCAAACAGCGTTACAAGGCCCGTCAGCAGATTTCGCGATTGAAGGCTTCGATCGAGCCAGTCTTCCATTGAGCGGATATCATAGACCGGCTGATCCGGGTTTTCTCCGTGGATCTGCTCCACCACGGCGGATGCAAATGACTCCGGGTGACCGGTGGTCCTCACCACGAGAGCGCCCCTGTCTTGAGTCTGCTGCGCTTCCGGCCAGTACATTTGCGGACGCGGATCGGCCTCGAGGCTCTCGTTCCTGGTGTGGCCAACAACTCCCACGATCTCTATCCAGCGAGAGTACTCAGTCACTCCGAGCGCGGCCTGGAATCTCTTGCCTAGCGCATCTTCCTGGCCAAACGCCCTGCGAGCCAGTTGTTCATCTATGATGCCGACCGGCGACGAGTTTTCTTTGTCCTGTTCGGAGAAGTCCCGTCCGCGGATCAGCGGAATTCCCATCGCCGCAAAGTAACCGGGCGTTATCGAGCGGCTATCCACGTCGATGAGTCCTTCGTCCGGTTTGCCTTCAATCTTAACGGGACGCGCTTCACGGAGCCCGCTGAACGGCAGCACATGGACCACGCCGGCGTCCACAACGCCAGGGATGCTTTTCACCTGCCCTACTAATCGGCGATAGTAGTCCGCTACCTGAGAATCCGTTGGATACTTTGCCCGCGTCACCGCCAGATGCATAGTCAGCACATTCTGGGTCGAGAACCCGGGATTCACCTTCATAACCGTGGCCAGGCTTCGCACCAGCAACGCGCCAACGAACACCACCACCAGCGTCACGGCGATCTGCGATGCGACGAGCGCGTTTCTAATCGCGCCTCCACCCGCCACCGACCGCGAGTCTCGTTGCATCATTCCGGAGAGTTGCACGCGCGAAGCCAGACGAGCCGGCAGCATTGCGGCGATCAACAGCACCAACACGGTGAGCACCAACGCAAACGCCAGCACCGGTCCGTGCAGTCCAATCGATCCCAGGCCCAGCACCTCGGGAGGCAGCCACGGTATGAAAACTTTCAGGACCCACCACGCGAGCAACACCCCGCCGGCGCTGCCCGCTATGCTTAGCGGAAGCACCTCGGCGAGGGTTTGTCTCCGCAATCGGGCCGAGCTTGCGCCGAGCGCTGCTCGAATAGCGAACTCGTGCATCCGGCCGTTGGCGCGGACAATCAACAGACCTCCGAGATTGATGCATACAATCAACAACAAACAACCCACGGCGGCGAGGAGAACATAGAGGGTCGTGCGAAACTGCCCAACGGCGCCGTCACGCAGCGGCTGAACCAAGGCTCCAAGTTTAGGCGCTTCGTTGCTTTCGGGATACTGCTGAGCCAGACGCCGCATGATCGCCGACATCTCTTCCTGAGCCTGTTGCAAGCTCACGCCCGGTTTCAGCCGCCCAACCGATCTATAGTAGAAGCCCCAACGCGACTGGACTTCATCCGGTGGAATAAACAACGGCGTCCACAATTCGAACTCATTGGTTGGATACCAAAAACTCGGCGGCATAACGCCGATCACCTCGTAAGGCTCGCCGTTCAGTTGGATCTTTCGGCCAAGAATCGCCTGATCGCGCCCGAAGCGCCTATCCCAAAACCCGTAGCTCAAGACCGCCACCTTGGCGTCCGCGCGGTTCTCCTGCTCGGTAAACATTCGGCCGAGCAGCGGCTGAACGCCGAGAACCTGTAACAGATTCCACCATGTGCGTGCTCCTTGCACACGCTCGGGCGGGCCGTCTCCAGTGAGACTGAAGTTGGTGATCAATCTGGTTAGCGAGATATCTTCGAACAACGTGGATTGAGCTCGCCAGTCCATCCAGTTCGCCGAGCCTACGTTGAAGCGCGACATACTAGCCATGTGCTGCGCCGAACTGGTGGTCCACAGCGCCACCAGCCGCTCAGGAGAAGAGTACGGCAATGCACGGAGCAAGAGGCTGTACGCCAAACTGAAGATCGCGGTGGTTAATCCGATCCCGAGCGCCAAGGTGGCCGCCATGACGGCAGTCCATCCGGGCGATTTCCGCAGCATCCGGAATCCATAGCGCAGGTCATTGAAGCGGAACCACGACATAAGTCACCCCAGTTGCGTTGACGTTTCCGGCGCAGGCGGCGCAACACTATTCGGAACACTATTATTGAGACAGGGGGAGATGTTCGCAGTGTTTGATTCACTATTCATAAGCATATAATGATTGATTGTGCTCCACTGAAACGACCAGCATGCCTTTGCCGCCGCGCGACTACTCATGATGAATCCCAAACAACTACCTATTACCAAGTACCAGTTCAATGCTATCTCTGGGTTAATGCGCCTTGCCCCTGTCCAGACTAAGAGGTGAAGTATCAAGGCGAGAAAAAGGACATAGGCTATGCGTTCAAGCATGTGGTACTCCGCTCGTAGCTTGGTTAGTCTTGCTCCGACATCAGCTTTCTGAACTCTAAGCCAGTCATACCAAAGATAAATCGCATCTGCTTTTTGAACACTATCTAGTTTATCTTTCTCCGTCACTGCGCCATACAGAGTTCTCTTAAAAAGACGGTCTGCTTCGCACTGCAAGTATGTGGTGCACAACGCTTCGAGAGATTTTTCAAGTGTATGGCAAAATGACGGAGATAACTTTGTCGATATTATCCTGATACACTGAGTCGCCTTTGAAATAAACTTCCGGGAGAACAACTTTCTTTTCACAGTCCATTTCACAGTCCATTCGCTCATATCACGCAATGAATCGATTAAGTGACCCATCAAATAGGCTCCTAATAAAAATGTGGTTATTGAAACAAGAGAGGTGTCAGGTAGAGTGGGGACAGATTGGAATACCTTATCCCTGACCTGGCCCAACGTGACATTCCCAGCAGCCGTTAAGGCAAGTATTGCAATGCTGCCTGGAATGATGCGGGCCATCAAGTCGTAGAATAACTGTGGAATAATCTTTAAGCCATCCATACATCAAATCCTCCTCTCACGCGGGTGACGACCCAAACGCGCCGTTGCTTCGTGGTCTTCGTGAACTTCGTGGTTTAATCTTCTAGCTGACGGGAATTTTCGATCTCCCCCAATCACGCGGCTTTTGGAGTTCTCCCCGGAGCACTCGAGTGATCCGGGCTATCGGTTCCCGCCGCAACATTTCGTGATGGCCACAGTCAATCGGAAACGTCTTGATCCTTCCATTAATGTACGGCCGCCAGAGATCTTCCACCGCACGAGCGTCGTGATCGCGAGCGGCGACGAACAACAGAACCTCGCCCGAGTACGGGTAGGGCTCGAACCGTCGATGAAGCCTCACATTATTCTTAATGACCTCGATGACGTGCCGCCGATGATTAACGTCGATCATCTCCGACATCTCCGGATTCGCGTCGAGTATTGCCTGGAGGTACTCGCCGGGAGAGCCGTCTATCAGTTCATCTCCTTTCACTGGAAAGGAGTCCAACAGCACGAGGAGTCCTATCTCATCGCCCGATTGCCGCAGGCTCGATGCAATGGCTTGCGCCACACACCCGCCGAATGACCAGCCGATCAGGTGATAAGGTCCATGAGGCTGGACCGCTCGGATATGAGTCAGATACTCGGCCGCCATCTCGGCTATCGAGTTCGGAAGCTGTTCCGAGCCAGTGAGCCCTCGCGCTTGCACGCCGTAGATGGGATGCTTCGCATCGATATGCGGTATGAGAGCGCTGTAACCCGAGCTGAGACCCGCGGCAGGGTGTATGCAGAACAGAGGCGAACGGTTTCCAACTGGTCTTATGGGAAGGATTATTTCATAGGGCTCTGTTCGAGCCGGCCTGGCGATCCGTTCAATTAAGCCGGCGGCCGTTGGCGATTCGAACAACGTGCGAATCGACAACTCGGCGCCGAGCGCGCTTCGGATGCGGCTCACCAGCCGCATCGCCAGCAGTGAATGGCCGCCCAGGGTGAAGAAGCCATCGTCTAGCCCCACGCGTTCCAGCCCCAGCACCTCCGCAAACAGTTCACACAAGATGCGTTCTTGCTCGGTGCGTGGAACTCGATAGTTTTCAGATGACTGAACGGCCCCCGGTTCCGGCAGCGCCCCGCGGTCCAGTTTCCCATTCGGAGTAAGCGGCAGCGACTCCATCTCGACGATCGCCGTTGGGATCATGTAGTCTGGCAGCCGCCGCGCCAAGTCCCGCCGTAAGGCAATGGAATCGATGCTCGAGCCAGGCGACGGCGTCACATAACCGACAAGACGCTTCTCGCCGCTCGAGTCCTCCCGCGCCAACACCACTGCTTGCGCCACTCCTGGTTGTTCCCGCAACGCAGCTTCGATCTCGCCCGGCTCAATTCGAACGCCTCGTATTTTGACTTGATGATCGGCGCGTCCTACAAACTCCAGAGTTCCATTGTTACGCCAAAACGCGAGATCTCCAGTCCGGTACATCCGAGTTCCCGCTTCCGCAAACGGATCGGCCATGAATCGCTCAGCCGTCAGAGCCGCCATATTCAGATATCCTCGCGCCAGTCCTTCGCCGCTTACGAAAAGCTCCCCGATGACGCCGACCAGCGCCGGTTGCAACCCCTCATCTAAAACGTACAACCTGGTATTGGCTATTGGCCGCCCAATCGTCACCGTTCCATCGAATTCTACTGACTCCGCCGGCTCGCTCCACGACACATCAGCCGACACCTCCGATGATCCATAGAGATTTATCAGCCGTCCACCAGGCACGACGTCAGCGAAGGTCCGCGCCAGTTCCCGCGACAGACTCTCGCCACTGCAAACCCAAAGCTTCAGATCACGAGGAACTGGATTGCCCTCATAATGCTCCAGCAACATTCTTAGTAAGGAAGGCACAAGAACGAGCCTCGTCACCCGGTTCTCAATCAGAATCTCAGTGAGTTTCGCCGAATCTTTGACCGCTGTCTCGGGAATGATGATGCTTGAGACTCCACGCAACAACGGACCGAAGATCTCCCACATCGAATCGACGAAATTGAGCGACGTCTTCTGAGCGCAGACCTCCTCTTCACCGAATGGATAGACGTCCCACATCCAGTTACACCGATTGACTGCCCCGCGATGCAACGCCAGCGCACCTTTCGGCAGTCCGGTTGACCCTGACGTATAGATCGCATAGGCGGGATTATCAGGTCCTACGTTGCTCTTTGGATTCTCTTCACTTGCCTCGCCGCCGCCACGCCAGTCACGGTCAATGCAAACCACTTCAATCCCATCCACAAGCAATGCCGCAACCGGTTTCGCTTGGCTTACGAGGAGTCTGATCCCGGCGTCCTGGAGCATGAAAGCCAAACGCCCCGGCGGATAGGAGGGATCTAATGGAACGTACGCTCCACCGGCTTTAAGAATGCCGAGCAAACCAATCACCATTTCAATCGACCGTTCCATGCAGAGTCCCACCATTACCTCAGGTTCGACTCCTCGCTCGATCAGGTAGTGAGCCAGTTGGTTGGCTCTACGGTTCAACTCTCGATAACTCAATCCCACTTGACCGCCGATCACGGCCACGGCGTCGGGCGTTCGTTCTACTTGCTCTTCAAATAACTGATGCAGGCCGCAAGTGCGCGCATAGTCTCTCTGCGTCTGATTCCATTCTTCCAGCACCTGGGTCCGTTCACTCCGCCCCAATAGGCCGATGTTTCTGATCTGTAGTTCCGAATCAGCCGCCACGGT
>JAHFUG010000463.1 GCA_023265195.1 Blastocatellia bacterium
GGCTGGGGAGGAGGTCCCTGCCTACAGCGGCGGAAATACCCACAACGCAGTTGAGGGATAGTTTAAGCTCGACCCACAAACGGAGAGCCGCAGCTTCTTCCCCGAATCCCACCAGCGCAGTTGGTGGATCGTTCATACCCAACCTACATGACGAGGCTCGCCATATCCCTTCCCCGAATCCCACCCACTGCCTGTGGGTGGGATTTCGGGAAAGGAGAAGGCGGCCTTTGTGTAGGTCGAGCTTGAACTATCCCCACACTTCCGTGTGGGGGAGTTCGGTTTTTCACACCCCCTCTGCGCCTCAGAATTCGGAATGGTCGCCCCGCGCTGCTTGCATCTCCGCGCGGTCGTGAAAAAAACAATGCCTCGACACACAATTGCGCCGCGTGGTTTGAAAGCAACCGCCTCCATCTCTACAATTCGTCAATGCCCGTTAGGAATCGCCAGGAGCCGGCCGGTTATGTCGAGTTGCTCCGCGTTAACGGGAACTACCGGCGGCTATTCATTGGCGAGTTGGTTTCTCAAACGGGTGACTGGTTCAATAGCGTCGCGCTGTTCACTCTGCTGCTGAATCTCACTGGTTCGGGCCAGGCCGTAGCGTTTGTTCTAATACTCAAGCTGCTCCCGACGTTCTTCATAGGTCCCATCGCGGGAGTCGTTGCCGACCGCGTTAGCAGGAAGGCGATAATGATCACGTCGGACTTGCTTCGCGGGATTGTCGTCCTCGGATTTCTGCTCATCGACCGGCCGGATCAAGTGTGGATGGTCTATGCGATCATCGCGGCGGAAGTCGTCCTCTCGACGTTCTTTGAACCGGCCAAGACCGCTTCCATTCCGAACATCGTCGCGCCGCGAGAGCTGGTTTCGGCGAACGCGTTATCTGGAGCGTCCTGGTCCGTCACGCTGGCGCTGGGCGCGGCTCTGGGCGGCCTGGTGACTAACGCCTTCGGGCGGAACACGGCATTCGCTATCGACTCGATCTCGTTCTTTGTCTCCGCGGGATTCCTGTTGTTCGTGCGATTTCCCGCGGCTCGCTCGCCCCTACAACGCCGGAAGGGCTCCGCCGGCGTCACAATCGCGCACGCGATAGGCGTGTCGGACTTCATAGAAGGCGCTCGTTACTTGAGGTCGAATCTTCGAGTGATGACGCTGTTGCTCGTCAAAACCGGTTGGGGCCTGGGCGGCGGAGTGCTCTTACTGCTGGCGGTTTATGGCAAGCAGCTTTTTCCGATCGGCCGTGACGGCAGTACTTCCATCGGCCTGCTTTACGCCGCGCGCGGCGTGGGCGCGATGATCGGCCCCCTGATAGCGCAGCGGATCACGCGAGGCTCGCAACGCACTATGCGAAGGACTATTGGCGCCGCCTTTATCATCTCGTCGGTGTTCTATCTTTTGTTCGCGCAGGCTCCGTGGCTGGGATTGGCGGCCGTGTTTGTGGTCGGCGCTCATGCCGGCGGCAGCATTCAATGGGTTTTCTCGACTGCCTTGCTTCAGATAGCGGTCCCTGACGCCTTTCGAGGACGAGTGTTCGCGCTCGAACTCGCGCTGGTGACCGCCGCGATGTCTCTCTCGACATATCTCACGGGATGGGGGCTGGATTACGGAGGTCTAAGTCCCAGACAGGCCGCGATGTTGCTGGGTATCGCGTTTCTTGCGCCCGCGGCGTTATGGATCTCTATCCAACCCTGGTTGGATAGAGCCGAGCCCTTGGACGCGATAGCTCAAGCCGGCGGCGAGGCAAGGGTCGGAGATTGATTGAATACCGGGGAAGCGCCGGCGTAGCGCCGCGGCTCGCCTTCGAAGCCGGCTAAATTAGACAATCGCCGTCGTGCGCTGCCTCGAGTGAATCTTTGCGACAGGGTGAAGCCCACATCGCTTTCGGTGAATTTGATTTTCTGCTTTGCCGCCGCAAGTGTAATATTCCAAGTCCCTCGAAGTGAGGCCCTTGATGCGCATACTGGTAATCGGCTCTGGCGGCCGTGAACACGCAATCATATGGAAGCTCCGCCAAAGCGAGCGATCGGTTGAACTGTTCTGCGCGCCCGGGAACGCGGGGATCGCCGTAATCGCCAAATGCCTCCCAGTTGACGTCAATGACCCATCGTCGATCTCCGTGCTGGCGGAATCGTTGCGCGCCGACATGACGTTCATAGGGCCTGAAGCGCCGCTTGTCAGAGGCGTTCGTGAAGCGTTCGCGTCACGGAACCTGCGCGTCGTAGCTCCTTCCGCGAATGCCGCAATGCTCGAAGGGAGCAAGGTATTCGCGAAGGAGTTCATGAAGCGCAATCGAATTCCAACCGCGCGCTTCGCGGTCTGCGATTCCGCGGAATCGGCGCGCTCATCTCGGCGCGGGTTTGGTTTTCCCGTGGTCGTAAAAGCAGACGGATTGGCGGCGGGCAAAGGCGTCAGTATAGCCGGCGACGCGGCGGAATTTGACGACGCGATAAACGCGATGATGGTCGAACGTGTTTTCGGGGATTCAGGCGCCCGAGTAGTGCTCGAAGAGTGCCTGATTGGCGAAGAGGCTTCGCTCATGCTATTCAGCGACGGGCGCGACTACAAGATCATCGCCCCCGCTCGCGACTACAAGCGGGTCAATGATGGCGATCTGGGGCCGAATACAGGCGGCATGGGCTCCTTCTCGACTCCTGGGTTGATAGACGAGGAAACCCTGTCGCGGATCAAGAACGACATAGTCGAACCGACGCTCTTGGGCATGACTCGTGAAGAGAAGCCGTTTCAGGGCGTGCTCTACGTGGGATTGATGCTGACCGCCGCCGGGCCCCGAGTAATCGAGTACAACGCCAGATTCGGCGACCCCGAAACCCAGGCCGTGATGGTTCGTCTCGACAGCGATCTCGTTGAGATAATGGAGGCCATCATCGAGAAGAGAATCGGCGCGACGCCGATAGAATGGTCCGGCGACTCCTCAGTCTGCGTTGTGGCGGCCTCGGGCGGTTATCCGGGTGAGTTCGAAAAGGGGAAAGTCATTACCGGACTCGACGACGCAAGCTCGATTGAAGGAGTGGTCATTTTTCATGCGGGAACCTCTCGGAGCGGCAGCGGAGAGTTCTTGACATCGGGTGGACGCGTTCTCGGAGCAACGGCCCGCGCAACTACTCTCGAGGCCGCCCGCGCCCGTGCTTACGGCGCGATGAACAAAATCTCTTTTGAAGGAATGCGATATAGAAAGGACATTGCCAGGAGCGCCTAGATTCATCGGTTTGCTCGTTCGGGTTCATACGACAACAATGAGGGACAAAACCAACACAGTCGCGATACTAATGGGGAGCGAGAGCGATCTCGAGACAATGATGGAAGCGGCTCGCATCCTCGAACAATTCGGCGTTTCTTACGACGTCGAGATCACAAGCGCCCATAGGAGCCCGGACCGGACTCGCCGTTACGTGAAGAATGCGGAGAGGCGAGGCGTGCGGGTATTCATCGCCGGCGCCGGCGCCGCGGCTCACCTCGCGGGAGTCGTCGCCGCCGAGACAACGCTGCCCGTGATCGGAGTTCCTCTATCAGGCTCGGCGCTCAACGGCGTCGACGCCTTATACTCGACGGTGATGATGCCGGCCGGCGTGCCGGTAGCAACCGTGGCGATAGGCAAGGCCGGAGCCGTTAACGCGGGCATCCTGGCGGTCCAGATACTCGCCGATTCGGATGTGACGCTTCGCGGGCAATTGATCGAATACAAACGCGGGCTGGCCGAAAAAGTAGAGGCGCGTTCTCGCGAGGCGAAGAAGCGGCTCAAGAAGTAATGAAGCCCAAGGCGCATCAGGAGGGCGGGCGCGGAGACCCATGCATTATTCCGAAGGCTCGAGCCGAAAATGGAAGCCGGCTTTGGTGGCCGATTTGAAGCGCCCGAGCATTGAGAATGCCTCAGCACCATACGGTATCCATTAACGGTCTCCAGCTTCATTACCTTGACTGGGGCGGCAGCCCGTCACCCGCGCGCGGCGTTCTTCTTTTCCTTCACGGGAGCACTTGCCACGCGCGAGTTTGGGATTCGGTCGCCGCAGGACTTTCGCGGCGCACGCGGGCTATCGCGCTCGATCTGCGCGGACACGGCGAGAGCGAATGGGCCGCGCCCCCGGCGTACACGGCGGCGGACTACGTCGCGGATCTGCGTGAGTTTGTCGAGAAGCTGGATTTGCAGAACGTGACGATCGTTGCGCACTCAATGGCCGTATATCACGCCATACGATTCGCTGTGGAGCGTCCCGGCGCCGTAGCGAAGCTGGTGCTGGTCGATATCGAGGCCAAATGTAGAGACGAACACAGACTGTTTCTAAACGCGGCGGGGTTGAGGCCGGCGCCGGTCTTCAAGTCTCTTGAGGAAGTTATTTCGCGAGAACGCAGAATCGCTCCTTACGCGTCCGAGGTCGAATTGCGCCGGTTTGTCGAGCACAATGTCCGCGAATCAAGTTCGGAGGGCGGGTTGACTTACCGGTATGACCGTGCGACGCTTGCGCAGTTCGATGACTATGATGAGCGCCGGAATCTCGGGCTCGTCAAGTGTCCCGCGCTTGTGGTCCGCGGAATGGAAAGCCAAGGCTCCAGGCGCGAGATGATGCGAGAGATGGCGCGGGCGATTCCTTCGGGCAAACTGGTGGAGATCGAGTTTGCCGGACATCTGCCTCATCTGGACAATCCGGAAGAGTTCGAGCGCGCGGTGACGGAATTCTGTTTTGGAGCGAGTTGATCGCGATGGCGGTGTTCTCGAGAACAATCAATGTCGAAATGGACTGGATCGGCGAAGGTGCATTCGAGATAAGAGGCGCGCTCAACGACAACGTGCACTCGGTCGAAGCCCGGCTGATGGTTGGGTATCCGGACTTCATTATTAAAGAGGCGTCAGGCGGCATCAGCCGCATGCCCTATCCCGGCTACTGTCAGGGAGCTTACGCGGTGCTTCCGAAGTTCGTGGGAGAGCGAATAGGGAGGGGCTTCCGCAAACGGGTCGGCGAATTGGCTGGAGGCGCGGCGAGTTGCAATCATCTTCACACTCTCATAAACGACATGGCCACTTGCGCCTTTCAGATGAACTACTACCGCGCGAAGAACGATCCTCAGGCGATCGAGGCTTTTGGTGAGATCGGCGACGATCATGCGCGGCGGCGCGAGCTTGTGCTCTCGTGGATGCCTCAACTGCGCAATTCCTGTTATGTATTCAGCGAAGCGGCCGATTCCGTCTTCGGCAAGTCCGGCGATGGAGCGGAATGAAGGAGCCCACAATCCAGGAACGAGGTCATAATCATGGGGAAATACTATGACGATTTTGAAATAGGCGAAGAAGCCGTTTCCGCCGGCAGGACCGTAACCGAGACAGACATCGTAAACTTCGCGGGCATTACGGGCGATTGGAACGAGTTGCACACGAACAAAGAATACGGAGCAAAAACACAGTTCGGCCAGCGAATAGCTCACGGGGCGTTGATCTTTTCGATAGCGACGGGCCTTTCGGTGAGAATGGGGCAGACGGCGGACAGCATAATAGCGTTCTACGGCCTGGAACGGCTCAGGTTCGTAAAGCCAACCTTCATCGGCGACACGATCAGAGTAAAACAGAGAGTCGAGTCGAAGAGCGTGCGCGATGAGGCAAGCGGTCTCGTGACTATGCTCAATGAAGTGGTGAATCAGAACGATCAGATCGTCGTTAGCTACATCGCGAAAGTGCTGCTCAAGCGAAAGGGCTAGTGGCGCCCGGCAGAAATAGTTCATCAGCCACAAAGATGCACAAGATCACAAGAGAGAACTGCGGGATATGGTGTCTGTCTTCTAATCTCTGTGACTTCTGAGCCTTTT
>JAHFUG010000464.1 GCA_023265195.1 Blastocatellia bacterium
GGATTCAGGAGGAAGGAATTCAGAGAATCCTCGATCATCAATTTCTCCTCCCAGAACTGAATCCTCAATCTTCAATTCCGAGTCCACTTCCTGAATCCTCCATCCTGAATCCTGAATCCTCCATCCTGAATCCTCCATCCTGAATCCTGAATCCTGAATCCTCCATCCTGAATCCTGAATCCTGAATCCTCCATCCTGAATCCTGAATCCTGAATCCTGCATTTTACGGCGAACACGAGCACGTACCGTGCCCGACCTTGTTGTCTACGATGTTGTATACGGTAGTACCGGTCGGGCTGACGATTCTAATCACCGCGGTCCCATGCCTGACGCACTTGTTGTAAATCACGTTGACGAAACGATCGCCGCGGCTGTCTCTGACCTCTCGAGTGCAGAGAGTCGTGCTGACGCCGCCACGCCCCGATAGGGTGACGCCCTTTCGCTCGCAGTTGGTGAACAGGTAATCACCCGACACCGAGTTGACCAAAATATTCAACAGCGGATTCGTTTCGTCCTGTAAACAAATATCGTAGGACGTAACGTTGAACGAGCAGCTTGCCGTGTTCCCGCTCGCGTCTCGCGCCGTGCAAGTAACCGTCGTCGAGCCAAGCGGAAAAGCAGAACCCGACGGCGGGCTGCAGACGACGCTCGGGCTTGGACAGTTATCGATCACGGCCGGGGCCGGGTAGTTGACTACAACCGAGGTGTCACCGGGATTGGCCGCTACGACCGTCCTCGGAGCGGGGCAGGTTATCACCGGAGCTAAGTTGTCAACGACCGTCACCGTCGCCTGGCATTGAGCGGTGTTCCCAGCGGTGTCCGTGATCGTCAGCGTGATGGTATTCAGCCCAACGTTAGCGCACGTGAAGCTGTTGGGCGTGACGCCTCTGCTTGCGACGCCGCAACTAGCGCTGCTGCCTCCATCGACGTCGTTCGCAGTGATCGAAGCAGTTCCCAACGCGCTCAGATTCACGGTTACGTTCTTACAAACCGCTAGAGGTCCTGAACTGATGGGCACGCTGGCAGTACCTGAAGCCGAGCAGTTGGCTGCGTTGGTCACCGCAAGACTCAGCGTCACTGAACCGCTCGTTCCCGCTTTGTAGGTGACGGTCTGCGAGGCTCCTCCGCTCAAGATCGATCCATTGGTCACGCCCCATGAGTACGTCAACCCAGAGCCCGTGGGTCCGCTCGCCGTGCTCGTCGCGTTTGGACAGACCGAAGAAGACGCTGGCGTTATGCTTGGCGCCGCTTGAGCGTTGCTGATGGTCACTGTTTTCGCGCACGAGCTGCCGCAGCCGTTGGCGGAAACCGTCAGCGTCAGCGTGTACGAGCCCGACGAACCGGCGGCCACCATTACCGACGAGGCGTTGGTTGGTCCGGAAAGAGACGCGGAGCCCGAGACCGACCAACTAAAACTCGATCCAGGCACGCTGCTGCTTCCACTGTAGGTGTTTGTCGAAGCCGGGCACACCGGATCCGGTCCGGATATCGTGCAGGCCGGCACGGGATTGATCGTGACATTAGTAGAACCGCTCGCGCTGCAGGCGGATGCATTGGTGATCGTTACGTTGAGAGTCGCCGGGCTGGCGCCACCTGCGTCCCAGGTTATGCTGGGAGTGTTTTGACCCGCGGTGATGGCTCCGTTCGTTATGCTCCAAGCGTATGTTGCTCCCAGACCCGCGCTCGGCGCTGAAGCAGAGTTTCCGGTCGAGCCGGCGCAAACCGGCGAAGGCGCGGTAATAATGACGGGCCCCGCATCGTTTACCGTTACGTTGAAACTGCACGACGGTCCAACCTGAGTCGTGCAAGTGACCGGCGTTGTTCCAACCGGGAACGCGGTCCCCGGCGCAGGAGTACAGGTGACCGTTCCACAATCGCTCGGAGTTGGGGTCACATAGTTGACCACGACCGGGCAAGAGCCGAGACTGCTGGTTACCACGATGTTGGAAGGGCAATTAATCGTGCATTCCCCAAATGTGAAGTACGCGACCGCCATGTCATGGTCGGAGATTCGCTCGGGCCGGTTTGCGTCGTTCCGATATGTCTCAGGGAAATCCGCGTTGTTGCGCGCGTACGCAATCCGGCTGAAGAACGGGAACAGGCTGGCGGTTATCAACTCGTGATCCAGCAATTGCGCGTTACCGTCGAATGAGAAGGAATACCGTTGATCCGCCGGAACCTGGTCTATCAGATCGATGAGATCGGGATTGACCAGATCGCTGCTCGGCAACACGACTGTTCCAACGGCGGCGGGCGTTCCCTTGATCGTGCCGATCGAATCGACGTAGCCGTCGTTGAACTGAAACGCGTTGTAATCGCCGATGGACACTATGCGTTCGGACGGATCGGCGATTTGCCTCGCCTGTATCAGGTTCGCCATGAATTCGGCCTGGGCGCGCCGCTTAGCGCGCACGCGCGCGCCCTCCGTGCCGGATCCGCTCGGAGTTGGATCGTCCACTCCGCTCAGCGACCGCAGATGATTCACGATTACCGTTACCGGAAAGCTGCGGCCGTCCGGGTTGTTGATCACGGCCATCAATCGCAATGAAGGCCGGTCGTTTAGAAGATCACTACCGCCGGTGTTGGGATTGATGTAGGTCCCAGTTGCTTCCTGCATCACCGCATTAACCGTCACTCGCGGCGTGCTGCCAAAGACCGGCGCTGTCTTGACCAGGAATCCAACGTCGATTCCACCGATATCATTTCCTTCAACGAGATAAGCAAAGTACATCGGATTAGGCTGAGCCGCCGCAACCGCGTCCGTGTTGACCTGGTTCGCCACTGCTTGCAAAGTAGTGAGGTTCTCCATTTCTTCGACGCCGATCACGTCTGGAAACCGCAAGACATTGCGGATCGCGAGCGAAGCCTTCTTGAGCCGATTGGCGAAGGCGGTTGCAGTCAAAACAACATCGCTGGTCGCAGGGTCGTTCACCGTGTCGAAGAACCGCTCCATGTTGAACGACGCCACGGTGAACTCGTTAAACGCGGGTGTGGGCACAGGCGTAGCGCTGACGTTGCCGGTAACGCCCGGCGCGGACCCGGGATCGGGCAACATGGTGTATGTGCGGAAAGCAAAGTCGAGCGGGCCTGCAAGATTCGTTATCGTTGCGCCCGCGGTGACGTCAATGACCGGCGCGCCGGTCAACGCATTGCTGTCCACGCGCAGCCGCTCGGGATTGCCGTCGAACCGAGGCACGGGCGGGATGGTTACTCCGCTTCCGGCCGGCGCTGGGTCCGGCGCCTGTATGCCCGGCTCGCGGAAGGGCCGCGCGACGCCCGTTATCACACCGTAGAAGACCCCGTCCGAGGTCGCCGTCGCGTTAGCCTCACTCACATTGCCGTGAGTCGGTGCGATTACCAACAGCGAGTTGACTTGAACGCGCATTCCCTCGAACTTCTCCAGTTGCTCGATCGGGCCCGCCGGGCTCGTGTCGGTCGACGACAGAACCGTGGGCGAGGGCAGAGGATTGCCCGTTGAAACAAGAGAAACGACCGGCGTGTGCGATATCTCGGTGGTTGGCGGGCTGAAGGGATCCGACGAAGGGATGAACTCCGAGACCGTTCCTGTGACGAGCACCAAATTTCCTACCGCCGCGGCTGGTGGAGGCGCGCTTGACGTAAAGACAAAGACGCCTTCAGAGGTGTTTGGATCGGCGTCGTACTCCGGCTCGGGAGCTTGAATGAAGAAGCCGTTCGACTTGACTCCCGTCACGACTCCTCGCGTCGTGACGACAGCCCCGTTTAACGGCGACGTGTTTCCACTGCCTTGAATCGCGTGAATCGGCGTCACTACGCTGACGGCTACTATGCAAGCCGCCGTCTGAGCGGTAGGCGTATCGTTATTCGACCATGTGATCGTGACGTTGTAAGCGCCCGGCGGAGTCGAAGCTCCGACGCTGAGCGTAGCCGTCGCTGTTCCGCCCACGCCGGCGGCGGGAGTGAAGCCCGTCAGCGTAATCGTACCCGGATCAGACGGGGTGATGCTTGTAATAGAAGCGCTTGTTACGACGCCGTCCGGATCCGCTGCGCTCACTGGGCTCGCCGCCGCAACTCCTGAGATCGCATTCACGCCGGGAGGACACACCGGCGCGATCGGGGCGTTAGAGAGAACCGTCACGGCGACCGCGCACGTTGCGGTCTGGGGCGTCGGCGAATCGCTGTTCGACCACGTGATCGTGACGTTGTAGGCGCCAGCCGGTGTTGATCCGCCAACGTTCAACGTTGCGGCTGCCGTTCCGCCAACGCTCGCGGCCGGTGTGAACCCGGTGAGCGTGATCGTGCCGGGGTTAGATGGAGTGATGCTGGTGATCGAAGCGCTGGTGACCGTGCCGTCCGCGTCGCTGGCGCTCACAGGCGCAGTGACGGGCGTACCGGCGACGGTTGTCAGAGTGCTTGGACAGGTGGGGACGACGGGCGCGTTGACGGTAAGCGGGGTCAGCGAGAAGTCGTCTACCGCGAGTCCGTCATCGGCGCCGGTTGCGTCGAAGCTGTTCCACCGAATCCAAAAAGTCGAGCCGTTGGCGATCGTGAGACCGCTGATGGTTGCGCCGATAGCGCTGCGATTGGCCGCCGCGTTCCCGTCAAGGGCGCCCACTGCCGCCGCGGTCTTGATAGGATTCATGAAATCCAATGAGTCGACATCGGTCCACGTTCCGGTGGTTAGACTGGTGGCGTTTAGGCTGTACTGAAAGTCCAGCCGGTCTTCCCGCGCCGCAGCGCTGTTGCCTATGCGCCACTGCTCACCAGTGTAGGCGATTTGCAGCGCGTTAATAGTCGAGCCGGTGTTGTTGGTGAAGCTTGCACCGATGGTTGGCGTCAGAGTCCCGCTTTGGAGTCCGCCAACCGCCCGCTCCGTGCTCGCGGTAGAGCCAAAACTGTATGTATCACCCGTAGTGGACGACCCCGTTCCGGCGGTGTAAGTCGTGTTCGCGTTAGTGCCGGCCTCGCTAAAAGCCCATCCATTCGGGACGGTGCTTGAAGTGCTCGTGTTGGCCAAGGTGTCAAAGTTCTGTGTGTAGGCCGATCCAATCGTTGTGAGACTGATCGATCCGGCGGCGGACGTCGTCGTCAACCGCACGCCCACTCCCGATATCAAAAGAAGCAGGATGAGGCAGGTCACGGAAACCAGTTGACCCCGCCTAAGCGAGGAGGATGTTCGATTGTTGAAGAAGCCACGGAGTGAATGAAAAGCGCTCTTGATACTGGCGGGGGAATGCCTCATATGGATTGCTCCTTTCCCTTGCTCCACTGACGTGCTGAAAAAAACCAAAAACCCGGTGATCGGAAAATACTCGGCTTGAACGCCGCGATTCTATCCCTTCAGTATTGCAGCGTCAACGCGCCGGCTCTTAAATCTTTGTTAATGCCGAGTTCGGAAAATGCTGTTAGCGCGGCGGATTCAATTTGGTGAGGTGAATTCCGGCCAATCAAGGCGTCAGGCTCGTTCACCCGCGGAGGCGCGGAGAACGCAGAGGTTGCGCAGAGCCTCTGCGCTGTCTCCGCGTTCTCCGCGTCTCGGCGGTGAATGGAGTCTCGAATCCAACCGGCTTGCCACTGTTGGGGGACTGGAGTTTGGCCGTTTCCTTCTATTCCTCTGTAGGAGAGGTTGGAGTTTGGCCATTCTCATTCTCAACTCCGTAGGAGTGACCTGTCTGTAGCAACGATGTAAACCGAAGAATCAACAAGCGGTTGATGAGGTCTCAACTCCGTAGGAGTGACCTGTCTGTAGCAACGAGGTAAACCGAAGAATCGACAAGCGGGTGATGTGGCCTCAACTCCGTAGGAGTGA
>JAHFUG010000105.1:0-15909 GCA_023265195.1 Blastocatellia bacterium
TTAGCAAAGAGGCTCTTGGATGCAGCTTAACGCGGGTTCTCACGCGGCAAACCGGCCGGGAGACGCAGGCGCCCGACCTCGAATGCATAGGTCGCGAAGCAAAGAAACCTCGGAACTTTCTAAACCTTTAACGTCGAGGCTGAAGATCCATCGCTACTCGAAAGCCATAATCACTATACCGGAACTCCGGCGGGATGCTGCTCCGCGCGGCTACGCGAGTGATCTTGATCTGGTGACGCCACGATCCGCCTCGCGACGAGCGCCGGGTTCCGGACGATGGCCCACCGGGGTTTCGAGCCGGAGACTTCTCGTAGTACCGCGGGTCGAACCAATCCGAACACCACTCGTGAACGTTCTCCGACATATCGAATAGTCCGAATCCATTTGGCGGACGGGAGCCCACTCGCTCGGGGCCCGTTGACCAGAGTCCCGCATAACCCGGCTGTTGCTCGGGCGGATCATCGCCCCAGGTATACAACGCGCCGTTTCGGCCTCCGCGCGCCGCCATCTCCCACTCGGCTTCCGTCGGCAGCCGGTATCGCTTGCCGCTCTTCGCTGACAGCCACTCGCAGTACTCGACGGCGTCGAACCAGTTGACGCTGGTGACGGGCTGATCCGGATGGTTGAATCGTTCGTCCTTACTACTGGGCGGAGGCTGCCTATGGGTGTCGTTGGTGAAGAGGCCATATTGCCGGTTGGTCACGCAACAGACCCCGGCGCCAAAGCCATCCAGAGCTACGAGATGAACGGGCCGCTCACTGGCCATGCCGCAGTCGCGGCCCATCCGGAATTCACCGGCGGGTATCAGGGTCACTTCGGGTTCGATAGAGTGCTGAATGTCGTGTAGCTGAGTTCTCATGCATTGTTGAATCGAGCCGAATCCAGCTTGGAACACGAGTCTATAGTCAGACATGCTAGGTTGCAACGCCGCCAGCTTGATGGTAATAAAGAGCGCGAAACGTAGCCGTTATTATTACTCTCGAATCGTTTCGGCGGTCGAATCCGTCCAATAGGTATGGAGCAACAGTTGGTCAGACTGGGCTGGAACTTGCTCGTCACTCGCGGCCGAGACCGCGGGCTCGAGATCGCGCATACTCAACGGGCTGGCGAAAGAGATCGAAGCCCGTCCTTGTTTTCCTGTTCAAAGTGATTAGAAAAGGCGGTCATCGTGAAAACCGGCGCACACCCCTTAACGCTCTCGCAGGTGCTTGAAGACGAGTTACATGAACTCCACCCGAGCGCCTTTCCAGGCCGCGGAAATACCGGGCCTACTAATCAAGTCGAAGAGGACGATAGACTCACGGCGATTTATGAAGAGATTCACGCGCTCGAGGGAGATCACAATGCGCTCTGTCTGTCCGGTGGGGGAATCCGGAGCGCCACCTTTGCACTTGGCGTGATTCAGGGCCTCGCGCGCCACAAGCTGTTAGGCAAGTTCCAGTACCTTTCGACGGTCTCCGGAGGCGGATACATCGGGAGCTGGCTTTCCGGCTGGATCAAGCACAACGGAGCCGGGGAAGTGCTGCAGACCCTGGAGTCGTACTCGGGTGGGAAGGGACGAGCCGAATCGCCGCAGGTCGAGTTTCTCCGTGAATACAGCAGCTATCTAAATCCCCAGCTTGGGCTCACGTCCGCCGACACGTGGAGTCTTATAGCCACGGTAACGCGGAACCTGATCCTGAACTGGCTGATCCTGATTCCGCTGCTAGCGGGCGTCGTGATGTTGCCTCGGCTGTGGGTCGCCGCCGCTGATCTCTACGTCGAACCCCGCTATCTGAGCATGCTGCTAGGGGCGGCGGGCGTGCTTGCCGCGTTGGCGATTGCTTACGTGCAAATAGACCTTCCGAGCGCGGGAAACAAGCACGGATCGCAAGGCCGATTCCTCGGCTCGTTTTTAATCCCGATCTTGCTCGGAGCGGCTGTGCTGGCGACCTATGGAATGTGGGGCGCCTCGAAGCCGGGTATTGCGCCCTGCGTAATTTTTGCGACGGCCATCCATTTCGCCGGGTGGCTTATTGGAAACCTGATAGCCGGATCATACAACGGCCGTTGGCGAATCAGGGGTCTAGTCGCCGTTTTCGTCGTAGGCGTTCTTGCGGGCCTTGGGTTGTATTTCCTCTACGATTGGTTTCCTGTCAGGAACCATTCCACTGCCGTTGTGTTTGGTCTTCCGCTGCTTTTCGCTCTCTACATGCTGGCGGGCGTGATGCTTGTCGGATTGACCAGCAGAATAACGACCGACCAGGACCGGGAGTGGTGGGCAAGGTCCAGCGCCTGGATGCTTATTGTGGCGGTGGGTTGGCCGGTTGTAAGCGGCATCGCCGTGTTCGGACCTCAACTCTATTCGGCGAGTACTCATGAGGCGATCAAGATCGCGGTCAATAGCATTGGCGGAGTGGCGGGAATTGTCAGTCTGTTCGCGGGCCGCAGCTCGAAGACGTCCGCGGGCCGCCGGCCCGACGAACCTGCTCAAGAAAAAGCAGGCCCACTCGACCTGGCGCTCAAGCTCGCTGGACCGGCGTTCATCTTGTTCCTGCTTACGGGCATCGCGTGGGTGCTCGATCAAGTCGTCGAGTCGTATGGAAAACCCCGCGCGTTTCTTTTCCAACTGGCGCTTGCCGCCGGTTTGTTCGGACTTTCATTCGTTATTGGATTCTTCGTGAACGTGAACTGGTTTTCACTGCACGCTATGTACCGCAACCGGCTTGTAAGAACCTTCCTTGGCGCGTCGCGGCCCCTTGGCTCGAGCGACCCTCGCAAACCGAGCCCGTTCACCGGCTTCGATCCTAACGACGACTTTCCGATGAAAGATCTCAAGGCAAACCGGCCTATTCACGTCATCAACATCGCCTTGAACCTCGTAAAGGGCAAGAGGCTCGCGTGGCAGCACCGGAAGGCTGAGACGTTCACCGTCACCGCGATGCACTCCGGGAGCTGGAATATTGAACGGCCGTCGATTCGTGGCGCCTATTTGGCGACGGACTCTTACGGCGGCAAGGAGGGAATTACGCTTGGCACTGCTTTCGCGATATCGGGCGCGGCTGCGAGTCCAAACATGGGCTACCACTCATCGCCCATTGTTACGTTTCTGATGACCCTGTTCAACGCAAGGCTCGGCTGGTGGCTAGCCAACCCAGCCGAGCCGGGAAGACCCGTGTGGGGCAAGGAGGGCCCGTGGCAGGCGTTGCGTCCACTGATCAACGAGGCGTTGGGTCTCACGGACGACGAGAGCAAGTATGTTTATCTCTCGGACGGCGGCCACTTCGAGAATCTCGCGTTATATGAGATGGTTGTCCGCCGCTGCAAAACCATCGTCGTAGTGGACGGCGGATGCGACCCCGACTATCACTTCGACGATCTGGGCAACGCGGTCCGGAAGGTTCGAATCGACCTTGGCATTCCTATCGAGTTTGGCGCGACGCCGCCTATGGATCGCAGCAGAGGGCCGCACGTCAGGCATTATGCCTTCGCGAGGATAAAGTACTCGGAGGTCGACCCTCGGGCGCCGGACGGCTGGTTGATCTACATCAAGCCCGTGCTGACCGGCGACGAGGAGCCCGATGTGCTGAATTACGCCGCGACACATCCTACTTTCCCACACGAGTCGACCGGCGATCAGTGGTTCGACGAAGATCAATTTGAGAGCTACCGCATGTTGGGGCTTCATAGCGTGGAGAAGTTTTGCACACAACAAGGTCGCCGCCAGTTCTTGGAGGGCCGTCGCCTTCGTCCCTTCTCCTGAATCGCACTTCCGGCGCAGTTGGGGGAAAGTTCAAGCTCAACCTACTCAAAGGCCCTCTCCTTGCCTTTCCCAAATCCCCCACACGGCAGGCGGCATATGAACAATCCCCCAACTGCCGGTGTGGCGTTCCCTTGAAAGGCATTATTACAAGCAGATCGACATCCGAATCCCACTGCGGCTTGCCATACGCATGCGAGCCGAACAGCACAAGTTTTTCGGGACGAAACTCGTGCGCGATCTGTGTGCAAAGGAGGTGGATGTCTGTCTTTCGTACTGGTTACTCGCTGACGCCTTGTCGCTTGCGTTGGCTTCATGTTTTTCGGAGCGAATAATGCAGGGAGGGGCCCGGCCCAGTGAGATCAGTTCACAGTGTCAGACTCGATCACCTGGCTCGGGGCGCCCGGAAAGAGCAGCCTTTCGACTGGTTGGCCGCCGCGCTGTGAAATCTCGACCACTGGGAGTCGAAGTGGCTCGAGCGAACCGTCCGCGTGATACGCGGCTCCCCCACCGCTAGGTATTCCCAATCCCAATGACAGCCCGCCCATACGGCTAACCGAGTGCTTCAGGCTTTCCCACTCATTCTTCTCATCATGAGCGCCGACCAGGAACGGCGCTAGCCCGAGGCAGTCGACCAAATCGTTAGCCCCGTCCTCCGCGCCGTGACTAGCAGTGGACTCGCTGGTCTTTTGTGAAACGTCGTCCTCTTCGCCAGCTTCGTCGTCAGAAGCGAAGCCCCCCAGACCAAGATGCATGGCTCCGGCGGAAACCCCAATGAGGATCGAGCCTTCGAGATAACTCCTGGCTATGAGGTCGTTCAATCCGGCTGCTTTGATCGCCTTCCAGCCCCTTGCAAAATCTCCCCCAGCCAGCAGGATGATATCGGCATCGCCGGCCAAGCGCCGATCCTCGGCCGTTAGAGAGGTTCGAATCATCTTGCGTTCGGTGATTCCAATCCCGTCCATCGCCGCCTCGAAGATTCCATAGTATTCGGGCTTGTCTCCGTTAGCCGCGCCTATGTAGACCGCGCGGGGAGTCGTCCGCTCTATGAGATTTCTGATCGAGTCGAGGAACAGCATTCCGTCCTCCTTCCAGAACAGAAGCGAGCTGTCAGCGAGAAGATAAATCGGTTTCAATTGCTGTGGCATCGGTGGGCTGTATTGTACCGCCGAATCAGCGGTCTCGGGTAGTGGTTCAGGTTGGTATAAAATGCGCTCGCACGAACAGTCTTCCGGAATAGCCGCGGATCAACGCAGCCTTCGGTTCGCTGATCGGCGCGGATCGGACATGGTTGGAGGATAGCATCGGTTTCTCTCTCGCTCTGTCGTCCGCTCGAACTAAACACCGCAGGAATTCATGCCGGCGTGGTCTTGACCAATAAACGACCCCGATCCCCGCCGCCGAATGAGCTTCGTACCACAGTGTTCGTACCACAGTTGCGGCAAAAGCCATTGGCGCCGTAATCTTCCGGGACTGTGGCGTCTGCAACAAATTCAAAATGGTGAGCAATCCAAGGGTGAGCACATATGAAAGACGGCGACATACTGATGTTGAGAGGCCCTGAGATAGATTCGCTTCTAGCAGGGCGCGAACAAGAGATTATCCAAACGGTGCGCAAAGCATACGAGACACATGCCGCGGGCGCCAGCTCGCTGCCGCACTCGACTTTCCTGCGTTTTCCAAAAGAGCCCAGGAACAGAATTATCGCGCTGCCGGCCTACCTGGGCGATGGTTTCGAAACGGCCGGAATCAAGTGGGTCTCATCTTTCCCAGACAACATCAAGAGAGGGATGGATCGGGCGTCGGCCGTCGTTATCTTGAACTCGATGGCGACCGGGCGGCCGGAGTCTATCCTGGAAGGATCGCTGATCAGCGCAAAGCGGACCGCCGCCAGCGCCGCTCTAGCCGGGCGATGTCTCCACGAGAACGCCCGCCAATTGGGGATGATCGGATGTGGGCTTATCAATTTTGAAATTCTCCGCTTCATAACGGCGGCGAATTCCGAGATTAGCCGGCTCGTTGTTTACGACATAGACGGCGATAGGGCGGCCCGCTTCAAGAAGAAATGCGAGGATGCGTTTCGCTACTCGGTGACGGTCGTGGAAGACGTGAAACGAGTCCTCGGAGATTGCGATCTGATCTCGTTTGCGACGACGGCCGGGACGCCTTACGTTCCCGAGCTCTCGAACTGTGCTCCGGGCACGGCGATTCTGCACGTGTCTTTGCGTGACCTTGCTCCGGAAGCGATACTTGCCTGCGACAACATAGTGGACGACGTCGATCATGTGTGCCGGGCCGAAACCTCGGTTCATCTGGCGGAGCAGCTAACGGGCAACCGGGACTTCATTCGCTGCACGCTGGGAGAGATTCTAAATGGCTCGGCAAAGGCCAGAGAGGATGAACAAAAGGCCGCCGTCTTCAGCCCGTTCGGCCTGGGCATACTCGATCTTGCGCTGAGCAAGCTGGTGTTCGAGCTTGCAGTCAAAGAGGGAAAGGGAACCGTCATCGAATCGTTTCTCCCAGCGAGCGGTCAATGACGGCTCGCCGCATAAGACCGCTCCGAAGCGAAGCCGGTCCTCGTCGAGGTCTTCATGACGGGTTTGCGATACGCCAATAAAGTCGCATTGATAACCGGCGGCAGCAGCGGCGTCGGCAAGGGATGCGCCGAGGAGTTCGTGAAGGCGGGAGCCGACGTAGTCATCTGCTCCAACCGCGAAGGAGAGGGCGCCGCGGCTGAGGCGGCGTTGCAAGTCCTCGCGTGTGAGCAAGGGGCGGGCTCCGCCTCTTTTGTCTTCTGTGATGTCCGGCGAGATCAAGATCTCCGAGCCCTCATTGACACTACCGTCTCTCGTTACCAAAGACTCGATTGCTTGATCAACAACGCCGGATGGCATCCTCCACATAAGCCCATTGACGACTTTTCAGCGCACGAATTCCAGGAATTGATCGGCCTCAATCTCATTAGCGTATTCAACGCCTGCAAATTCGCCCTCCCGCACCTGCGGCGAACCGGCGGCAACATCATCAATATCGCAAGTCTCGTGGCGACGATCGGCCAGCGTCACGCGGTTACGTACACGGCGACGAAAGGCGCGGTCCTTTCTTTCACGAAGGCCCTTGCACTAGACGAGGCGGCTAATGGCGTTAGGGTCAACTCCGTCTCTCCGGGAAACATCTACACCCCGCTGTGGCAAGAGGCTATCGACGCGGCCCCGGATCCGGCGCGATGCCGGGCTGACGGCGAGGCCGCGCAAGTAATGGCGCGAATGGGTTCTCCCCAAGAGGTAGGCCGGCTCTGCGTTTACCTGGCGGCTGACGCTACCTTCACCACGGGCGTGGATCACATCATCTCGGGCGGAGCGGAACTCGGTTACGGGCGTAAGACGGATTGAGGAGCCGGTCTAACGAACAGCGGCCCTATGCCGAAGAACCGGCTGGCGTTGTAGTTCGCCAAACAGGCCTTTAGCGTGTTAATACTTTGCGCGACCCGCTGCAGTGGTTCTAAGCGAAGCCTCCTAAGATAAGGAGCGACCTAATGCCGATTGGAGTCTCGCGCCGAAGATTCATCTCCAGTCTGAGTTCGCTCGCCGGTGCTTCGATGCTGCCTGGCAAGTTGGTTGGGTTCGCCAAGCATCAAAAACCACGGGTCGGGAAAAGGGATTTGTCCCCGCTCCTCTTCTGATGCCCGTATGAGTGAATGGTAATCGGAGGAGCGGGGATCAATCCCTCTTCCCGACCTGTGAATTGCCCGCGATTGAACGTGGAACTGGATTTTGGTCCGCTTTGGCCAAAACTCCGGAGCCGCCGCGCGGCGGCTTACATTCAAATGACGAAACGCACTGAAATGCTCGTAGCGCCTGACCGCTATTTCGACCCCGATCCGCGGCAGAAGGAAATTGCCGAGGATCTGTACAGCCAGGTCGCCGGCGCGCCGCTGATCTGTCCACACGGCCACGTTGACCCTCGAATCTTCGCCGATCCGGATTACGACTTCGGCACGCCAACCGAGTTGCTGCTTATTCCCGATCACTACATATTCAGGATGCTCTATTCCCAGGGCGTTCCGCTCGAGAGGCTCGGCATTCCGGCGGCCGACGGCTCCACGGTCGAATCTGACCATCGCCGAGTGTGGCAGATTTTTGCCGATCACTTTCACCTGTTCCGGGGAACGCCTACGGGGTTGTGGCTGAATCACGAGCTTTCCGGCGTCTTCGGCGTGGACGAGAAACTGACAAGCACGTCGGCGCAGACCATCTACGATCACATAGCCGCGCAGCTTGCCAGGCCTGAATTCCGTCCGCGCCGGCTTTTCGAGCGATTCAACATCGAAGTGCTGGCGACAACCGATTCGGCGGCCGACGGCCTTGAACATCATCAAGCGATTCGGGAGTCGGGCTGGAAAGGCAGGGTTATTCCGACCCTTCGTCCGGACGGAGTGATTAACATCGATAGAGCCGATTGGCGCGAGAACATCCGGATGCTGGGGGAGATCAGCGGAGTCGACATAAACAACGTGTCGAAATTGGTAACTGCGTTGGAGGAACGCCGCGCTTACTTCAAATCAATGGGCGCGACGGCGACGGATCACGCGGCGCTGACGCCATACACGGCCGAACTTTCCGGGCCGGAGGCTAACGCGATATTTCAGCGGGCTCTCGCGGGCGAAGCCAGCGGCGAAGACGCGGCGCGATTCACGGGCCACATGCTCATCGAGAGCGCCCGGATGAGCATCGAAGACGGTTTGGTTATGCAGCTTCATCCGGGCTCGTATCGCAACCACAACCACGCGATCTTCGAGAGATTCGGCCCCGACAAGGGCGCGGACATTCCGATCCCAGTGGAGTACACACGAAACCTCGCTCCATTGTTGAACAAATACGGAAACGATTCACGGCTGACCCTGATTCTGTTTACGCTGGACGAGTCTACTTATTCTCGCGAGATGGCTCCTATCGCCGGCCACTATCCCGCGGTCAAGCTTGGTCCTCCGTGGTGGTTCCACGACAGCTTGAACGGAATGCGGCGCTATCGCGATCTGGCGATGGAGACGGCTGGACTTTACAACACGGTGGGCTTTAACGACGACACCCGGGCCTTCCCCTCTATTCCGGCCCGGCATGACTTAGCTCGCCGGGTCGACGCCAACTGGTTGGCCGGCATGGTCGTACGCGGCGTCGTAGATATTGCGGACGCCGAAGACATGATTCACGAATTGGCTTATCGGCTTGCGAAACGAGCTTATAAGTTCACGTGAAAACATGCCGGCCTACGCCCAATCGACTTTCGGGCGCATCGTGCGCCACTTAGTCGCCCGCTCGAATTCCAGAGCCACTCGTAGCGCGGCGCCCTCGTCGTACAAGCCGCTGGTGAACATGATCGACTGTGGCAACTCACCCTGCATCCCGCATGGAACGCAAACGGCCGGATGGCCGGTCAGGTTAGTCACGATCAGGCTTGCGCTGTTCGGAGCAGGCGAGACAAACACATCCCACTTCGACATCAGCTTTTCCATTTCGCGCATCAGCAGGGTCCTCGCCCGCTGCGCGCGTAGATACTCGACCGCGGGAATAAAACGCGAGGTTCGAAATACGTTGGGCCAGTCGTTTGGCTCTTGTCCGGACATCTCCTTTACGGCTCCGCTGCGGGTTATGTCGTCGAAGGCGGCGGCGGCTTCGGCGCTCAGAATTATGCGGAGGTTTTGAGTATTGAATTGTGGCAACTCGATCGGCTCGAGCTTTGCGCCGGCTCCCCGCAAGGCGTCAAGCGCGGCTCCGTACATCTTCTTGCGTTCGTCGTTGCCCTGGTCGAATTCTGTCTTGAGGTAACCAATTCGCATCGACGCAACCGGGTGGTTCGCGTTCCAGTTAAAGGGCTCGTCCTCGACCGTTATATCCCTTCCATCCGGTCCGTGCATCGCCTTGAGCGCAAGCGCGCAATCTTCAACGCCGCGGCAGATTGGGCCAATCTTATCCATCGTCCAACTCAAAGCCATTGCTCCATGCCGGCTGATGCGGCCGTAAGTCGGCCGCAGGCCGACGACGCCGCAACGCGACGAAGGCGACACTATAGAGCCGAGAGTCTCGGTGCCAACCGAAAAGCCGACCAGTCCCGCGGCGGTTGCGGAAGCCGGTCCCGCTGACGATCCGCTGGATCCCTGCCGATCCTCGTCCGGCTGCCAAGGGTTGCGCGTGACGCCGCCAAACCATCGAGGCCCTTGCGCCAACGCTCCCATCGAAAGCTTGGCTACAAGAACCGCCCCGGCTTCGCGCAACCGCTCAACCACGGTCGAGTCGTAATCGATCACCTGATTTCTATAAGGCTCCGCGCCCCAGGTGGTCGGAATGCCCTTGGTGGCGAACAGGTCTTTTGCGCCCCAAGGCATGCCGTGCAATGGACCTCGGTACTTGCCATGCTTGATCTCACGCTCTGCTTGGGCGGCCTGTTTGAGGGCGAGCTCTTCCGTAAGAGTAATTGTGCAATTCAATTTGGGCCCGTAGCGTTTGAGCCGGGAGATGTACATCCTCGTCAACTCGACCGGGGAAACTTTGTGCGTGCGAACCAACTCCGCAAGTTGGGTGACTGTGCAAAAGGCGAGTTCTTCGACAGTCTTGTAGTGAGGCATTTCTGGTTTTCGGGCGTGCTTTCCGATCTTCTTGCCGTTTTGCCGGCCCTTGGGCTGCTTCTTGCCCGGCAACCCTGGGTGAAATGCAATGGCCGGCTCGGTGTCGAGCGGCACATCAATCTTGCGGAGACCGTCGTAGGCGGCGAAGTTTCGGTTGACTCCTCCGAGAACCAGAGCCTCTTCCGCGCCGCTCAACTCGATGCCGATGATCTGTTCGGCGGCGTGCACGGCTTCTTGAGTGACGCGCTGATTCTGTTGGGGCCGTGGCTGGCCGGCTGCCTCGAATGGGGAAGCCGCTCCTGCTAACCCCGCCGCTGTTATTGCGCCAAGCGACTTAATGAATCGTCTCCGCTCGAGTTTCTGGCTTTGTGGCTTCTTTCTCATTGTTATCCTCTTCAACTCTCAAAGGGCCGCAGTTCAGTGCTCGCTTCTTTTGCTAAGCGCTCGGGACCGAGCGCGCTTGCTCACGGACCGCACACACTCTTTGCGCGCGGAACGGGCTAAGCCCACACGTAGGGCGTCGATGCCCAATGCGAATAAGAGGTCATTCCACACATAGGGCGTTGATGCCTAACAGTGAAACGACGTCATTACGCATATATCGCGGCGCACATATCGCGGCGACGCCGCATTTCAGTGATACTCAACCTAGATTCTCTACAAGGGTAAGAAGCGTTTCAGGCGGCATCGGTGACTGAACCTCTCTAGTCCGTGCGGTCCCTGCCTACTATCGGGACCGCTGCCGCTCCTCCGCTGGCCTCAACCTTCAAAGCGCAACGCGAAGATATCTCAAAAAACCGTTTCTAAGTCAAGTGGGAAAAGACGGAAAAGACAGTGGGCAGTGGCCAGCTATCAGCGGTCAGCTATCAGCGGTCAGCTATCAGCGGTCAGCTATTAGCGGTCAGCTATCAGCAGGCAGTACCCAACAGGAAGTAGCCGGTAGGAAGTCAGTAGGGACATCGGAAGTATCAGTAAACAAGAGTTAGCAAGTCGCATTCTGATACGCGGAACTCCGGCTAGCTTGGCTACTTCATTAGTGACTAATTCCTACACGAGACCGCTGGCTGCTGACGGCTGATCGCTGACGGCTGACCGCTGACCGCTGATCGCTGACCGCCGACTGCTGACCGCTGATCGCTGATCGCTGATCGCTGATCGCTGACTGCTGATAGCTGACTGCTGACCGCTGACTGCTGACCGCTGACCGCTGACCGCTCCTACTGGCCACTGACCACTGTCCCTCCCTACTGACTGCTGGCAAGTATCGACAGGGGTTTTTTCGCAAGCACGTCGAAGGTTGAGATGGTTCCAACTCCTGTCACGAGCAGGACCGTCCCGGCCAGCCCGAACACGCTGACGCCGGGCATATAACTCCAAGGAATTTCGAACACGTACCGTGAGGCGCAGTATGACAGTCCTATTGAAAATGCCGAGCCAATGAACCCGGCGACCAGACCCATCAATCCATACTCCGTCAATATGATCTTCACCAGCGTCTTTCGTTTGGCGCCCAGCGTCTTCAACACGGCCGCTTCGTATATCCGCTGAAACTTAGTCATGGCTATCGAGCCGATCAGAATGAGAGATCCGCTCAAGAACACGAACAGGCCTATGAACGTAACCGCGAGCGTGATGTTGTTAGCTATCCGCTCTATGTTTCGCATGATCTCGGTCACGTCGATTATGGAAACGTTGGGGTAGTGATCCAGCAGCACTCGCTGAAACCGCGAGCGTGCGATCTCTTCAGTCGGCCCGTCGACGGCGCCAATAATCATTTGAGGCGAGTTATCCAGCACTCCGGGCCGAAAAAGAACCATGAACCCGGTCTGCGAGTTTCTCCAATCGACGTGGCGAAGACTTGTGACCGCGGCGGTGATCTTCCGGCCCTGGATGTCGAACGTTATGTTGCCGCCCACGTCCACACCCAATCCGCGCATGCTCTCCTCCAGCGAAACCTCCGGATCGGCGGCCGGTGGCGAGTCCCAGAACTTTCCGGCGATAACCGTTTCGTTGCTCTCCAAAGCGCCCCGATAGGTGACCACGTACTCACGCCCGAGTCTGCCTCGCTCGCGGTTGGCGCCGCCTTGCTCCTGGTCGCCCTCCTGGCCGTTGATCGCTATTATCCGCGCGCGTGCGGTAGGAACCAGAACCGGCTTGGCCCCGGTTTCTTTCTCGACAAGATCGGCGACCCCTTCTCTTTGATCCTTCTGAATGTCAATCAGAAACATATTCGGCCGCTTTCCGCCGCGGCCAATGTCGAACTCGCGAACCAGGTTCGCTTGAATGGATTGAACCGAGAGAACCAGGAACACGCCTAGCCCTACGACCATAACGATCACGCGCGTTTGATTGCCGGGCCGGTACATGCTGTTGAGCGCCTGCCTGACCGCGAACGACGAAACAGTCCGGACTCTTCTCATAGTTGAAATCAAGATCGCCGCCGCGGCGAACAAGGTGAGGGCCGCGGCCGCAAGACCGCCCAGGAAGAAGAAGCCGATTCGCAGTGAGCCCGCCTGCCACGAAACCAGCACCAGTACGCCAATCGTCACGGCGGCGCCCGCACCAAGTTGAGCCAGGTCGAATCTGGTGCGCGCGACGTTCGATTCGTCGCGAAGCAGCACGTTCGGCTTGATCTTTCGAATACGGAGCAGCGGAAGCGCCGAAAAGAGCAGCGAGATCAAGACGCCTACTCCCAAACCCTGAGCGACCGCGCCCGGCTCTAGCGTGTACTGCATGTTCTGCGGCAAGACTTGCGACCAGTAGCGGCGCACCATTGAAAGCGTGACGCGGGCAAGCGCGACGCCCAGGCCGCTGCCCGCCAAGCCAAGCGCCATCACCTGGGCTAGATAAACGATCGTGATCTTGCCGCCAGTGCCGCCGATGCACTTCAGCACCGCTATCGTCTTCCGCTTTTGATCGACGAAGACACGAGTCACGTTCGAGATTCCAATCCCGCCCAGCACGAGAATTACAAGGCCGGTCAGCGACAGATAGTTCTCGGCCCTGGTGTACTGCTCGTTCATGTTTTGCTCGGAGTCCTTGTATGATCGCACGTTCACAAGCTGGTTCTTCAGAGTGGCGCGCAGGTCCTCGGTCAGCTTCGCCATGCGGTCTTCGGCCGTGGTGAACAATATCTTTCGCCGCGCCCGGCTGCCGAATCCAGTGAGCCCGGCCTTCTCCAGAGCGCTTCTTTCGATTATCACCCGCGGCCCGAGACGAAAACCGCCGCCGGCGCCCGGCTCTTGTTTGAAAGCTCCTCGTATTTGAAACGCCGCCGCGCCTATTTTCACGCCGTCGCCAACCTGAAGATCGAGCCGATCCAACAGCCCGGCCGACACCACGGCTCCGGAGTTCTCGATGAGCGAGTACTCGAACGGCTTGCCGTCGTCGAGGTTGAACTCGCCAACCAGAGGGAACCCCTTTTCGATTCCCTTCAGCTCTATCATTATCGGGCCGGGCTTGGCTGGATCGGCGGGCCGCAGCATGGTCACGGACTCGATTGTTTCGGTTCGAGCTAGGATGGCCGGCGGCGCGGCGGTTTTCGCAATCGCCTGTATTGTCTCTTCGTTCCAGGGCCGGTCGGTGTCCACGCGAACATCGCCGGTCATTAAGTTGCGCGCATCCGCCGCGACCGCTCGATTAGCATTTCTGATCATCGAGCGGAGCGCGACTATGGAGCCGACCCCGATCGCAATGCAGATGAAGAAAAAGAGGAGCCTCTTCCACGATGAGCGCAATTCGCGGGCGGCCATCTGAAGAACGAATTTCATGACTGGGCGGCCTCCACCATCACCTCTTCCTTGACGACTCTTCCATCGCGAAGTGAGATGCGCCTGTCGGCCTGCGACGCCAGATCGTGGTCGTGCGTGACTAACAAGAGCGTCGCGTTCCGGCGGCGATTCATCTGGATCATCAAATCGAAAACGTGACGGCCGTTTTGAGAATCGAGATTGCCGGTAGGCTCGTCCGCCAGGAGTATTTTAGGGTTGTTGGCGAAGGCGCGCGCGATCGCGACCCGCTGTTGTTCGCCGCCGGAAAGCTGCGACGGGTAGTGATGAGCGCGGGCCAACAGGTCCACGTCTTCGAGCAGTTCGTGCGTACGTTCTTTTGCGCCCTTGAGACCGGCGATTTCCATCGGGACGATGATGTTCTCATAAGCCGTAAGAGATGGAATCAAGTGAAACGACTGAAAGACGATGCCGATCTTCTCGCCTCGCAATTCGGCGAGCGCGTCTTCGCCGGCGCCGACGATGGACTGGCCGTCGATGCGAATGTCGCCGGAGGTCGGGGCGTCCAGTCCCGCGATCAAACCTAATAGCGTCGATTTCCCGCTGCCGCTCGGCCCGATTACGGATACGAACTGGCCGTCGGGTATGACCAGATCAAGCTCGTGAAGTATCGTCAACGTCTCGCCGCCGGAGGGAACCTGTTTGGAAACCTTGTATAATTCGATCATGCGTTTTCAACTGACGACCTCGCGGACGGCGGCAATTCCCGTTGAGCGCTCAACCGCGGTTCTGCTCCTTTTCGTTGCTGTATGCGTGGCCGCCTGGGGGACGGCTTGCGGCGGCAAAGCGTCTCAGTCCCGCTCTTCGAGCCCGACTTCAACGTCCGCATCCGACTCATCAGGTTTATCACCACCCTCAAAGAGTCTACCGAAGATAGTTGCATTCGGCGACAGCCTGACGGCGGGCTTCGGTCTGCGCCAGTCGGAGAGCTACCCGGCGCTGTTGCAAAAGAAGCTCGACGCCGACGGCTTCAAATACGAAGTCGTGAACGCCGGTGTTTCAGGCGAAACGTCCGCCGGAGGACTTCGCCGAATTGACTGGGCGCTCGAGGGCGGCGTGAAGATAGTAATCGTCGAGTTGGGTGGTAACGACATTCTGCGAGGACAGCCAATACCGGCGATGACCAGGAATCTCGGTGAAATAATAGAGCGAGCGAAATCAAAAGGAGCAGCAGTGCTTCTTGCGGGCATGGAGGCCCCCACCAACACCGGCGCTGACTATCGTAACGAGGTTCATGCGGCTTTTCAGGATATGGCTCGCGAGCATCGGGTTGCGCTTATTCCCTTCTTGCTCGACAAGGTAGCGGGAGTCGATTCATTGAATCAAGCGGACGGAATTCATCCGAACGCCGAAGGAGCTAAGATGGTCGTCGAGACGGTCTACCGCTTCCTGCGTCCACTGATCAAGCAAGAGTAAGATCAAACCACGAAGAACGCGAAGAACACGAAGCGAAAACGAAAAGAAGGGCGTCAGGCAAACTGAACCGTCCCAACAGCGGGACCAGAGGGTGAAAAGAACTGGAGAAGATCAGGGGGAAGGGATTTGTTGGGCGCATTGGACGCATTCTCTTGTTCGTGATATTCGTGATCTTCGTGGTTATACTCGGACGTCGAACGCCGCAACCGAGTGTTATTGGCGTTCGCGAGGGAAGAAGGGCATGGGACAAAGGGCGAGGTGTCGCCCCGCGGACTTCAATGGCGGACGGAGCAAAGTAATGAGCGAAGATGATTATCGGCGAATTGTCGAGCACGTATTGCAAA
>JAHFUG010000105.1:16009-18351 GCA_023265195.1 Blastocatellia bacterium
TATAGCCGACGGAAATACAAAAGAGCCGAGCAAGTATTACGACGGCGAGTAGCAACCGCTTTTGCCTGGAAAGAAGGCGGCACATACCAGGTCGAGATCATCGACTTCCATTACGCGGAAGATTTCCACTGTGCGGCGCAGCAGTGGACGGTGGACTCGCGACACTGTTTGAGGACTACTCAGACATTTCGGTCTTTCCAAAAGCCGTCCAGCAAACGTCTTGAGCGCTCCGGCTCTACGCCTTTCGCAATGACGTACGGAGGATCTTGAAGCCGGGCTTGTTGGCGTCCTTGGACGCTGTGATGAGTTCTCTAAAGGGCGTGAACGAATCGGTCGGCGAAGATGACTCTTTCCGCAGCCGACCGCCACTAGTGAGCAGCATTTCACAAGACACAACCGGGCAAGTCTGATTAAATGGTTCATTCCATTCTCCGGTCGACATCACACCGTAAAGGAACCAAGTCAATGTCAGCAACAAAGAAAACCGTGGAGATAGAAGCTCCTACCGGCAAGCTCGGCGTTCTTCTGGTCGGACTTGGCGCCGTCAGTACGACTTTCATAGCCGGCGTCGAAGCCATAAAGCGAGGGCTCGCCGAGCCAGTTGGATCGCTCACGCAAATGGGGACGATTCGGCTCGGCAAGCGAACGGAGAACAGGGTTCCGCTGGTTCGCGACTTCGTGAACCTGGCGTCGATAGACGATCTGGTGTTCGGGGCATGGGACATCTTCGAAGAGGATGCTTATGACGCAGCCCTGCACGCCGGCGTGCTCGAGCGTGACCTTGTTAACCAGCTCAAGGGGGCGCTTCAGTCGATCAGGCCGATGAAGGCGGTGTTCGATCAGCATTACGTCAAGCGTCTCAACGGAACTCATGTGAAGCGCGGCGCCGACAAGCTCGAGCTTGCAAATCAATTGATCGCCGACGTTGAGAATTTTCGCCGCGCCAACGAATGCGATCGAGTGGTCATGATCTGGTGCGCCTCGACCGAGGTTTTCATGCAACCCGGTCCCGAGCACGACACGATAGAAACTTTAGAACGCGCGATGCGTGAAAATAGTCCGGCCATCGCGCCCTCCATGATCTACGCTTATGCGGCGTTGAAGTCAGGGACGCCGTTCGCTAATGGCGCGCCGAACCTCACCGTCGACGTTCCGGCGCTGACCCGGCTTGCCATCGATCAAAACCTGCCCGTGTGTGGCAAGGACTTCAAGACGGGCCAGACCCTGATGAAGACGATTATCGCTCCGGGATTGAAGGCCAGATTGATCGGTCTACACGGCTGGTTCTCGACTAACATCCTCGGCAATCGCGACGGCGAGGTGCTCGACGATCCCGAGTCGTTCAAGACCAAGGAAGAATCAAAGCTCTCAGTGCTCGAATACATCCTCCAGCCGGATGTGTACCCCGCGCTTTACAAGGATTTCTCGCACATAGTTCGAATCAACTACTACCCGCCGCGGGGCGATAACAAGGAGGGTTGGGACAACATCGATATATTCGGCTGGCTGGGATACCCGATGCAGATCAAGATAGACTTCCTGTGCCGGGACTCGATCCTGGCCGCGCCGATAGTGCTGGATCTCGCGTTATTCCTGGATCTGGCGAAACGCGCCGGAATGCGCGGGATTCAAGAGTGGCTGTCTTTCTACTTCAAGAGCCCGATGACCGCCCCGGGGCTTTATCCCGAGCACGATCTTTTCATTCAGTTGATGAAGCTGAAAAACACCTTGCGCCATCTGCAGGGCGAAGAGTTGATCACGCATCTCGGGCTGGAGTATTACGATTAGTGATGCTTGGCGCAAGGTGTCATATGGGAAAGCCGCTGATTGCGCTGACTACCTAACGGCTGATCTGCGCAAATCAGCGGCTTTCCCGTATAGCAATCGAGAGTCTTCAAGCCTGAACTGAAAACGAGAATGATTTCGCTATGAAGCACGCTGGAGATGAAGCGCTCGACGCGCTGGAAGATTTGCTGGTTGAGATCCGCAAGCTCGAGGGTCTCCGTGAGCGAAGGCGGGGAGCGTTCTACCGAAGGGCCGCGGGTTTTCTTCATTTTCACGAAGACCCCGCGGGGCTGTTCGCCGATCTGAAAATAGGCGACCGGTTCGAACGCTTTCCTGTCGGCGACCGAGCCGAGAGACGATTGCTTCTGGCCCAGGCAATCGCGGCGTTGAGGGAAGGCTGATACGCGAACGCCCTGGTTGTGCTCGGCGGAAATAGACCACCAGCCACAAAGATGCACAAAGAATCACAAGACGGAAGGGAATCGCGGGAGGCCCAAGCTACGAAAGAAGAAGCCAACCGGGATGTTCTCTCTGCTTTCTGATCCAGTGACTTTTGC
>JAHFUG010000465.1 GCA_023265195.1 Blastocatellia bacterium
GAGGGTATTCAACAAGGCATGCAGCAGGGCATGCAGCAGGGCATGCAGCAGGGCATGCAGCAGGGTGTCCAGCAAGGCGTACGGCAGGGCGCCGAGCAAGAAGCAAGAAAGGTGGCGATTAGGCAACTCGAGCATCGGTTTGGAAAGTTGTCCCGAACAGCCAAAGGAGAGATTGGACAACTGGGGGTGGAACGGCTGGAAGCGTTATGCGATGCGCTCCTGGATTTCAAATCCAAACAGGATTTGACCCGCTGGCTCAAACAGCGCGAGCCAACGAAGCACAGTCGCGCGTGAACCGCGCCGCTTCGCGATCCGGATAAACCCAGAGTACATGTTTAAATGTCAATCACACCAGATTCAGACAATCACAAGTTCTGACACCGGACTGTTGACTACCGGCCTTGGCTGCTAACCCTTGACCACTGCCTATGTCCTTTTCCGCGTTACGGCATCGAGATTTTCGGCTGCTCTGGATAGGTCAATTGATTTCGGTCACCGGATCGCAAATGCAGCTTGTGGCGATCAATTGGCACGTCTATCTGCTCACCAAGTCGCCGCTGGCGCTGGGCGGCGTCGGATTGGTGCGGGTCTTGCCGATTGTCTTGTGCTCGCTTGTTGGCGGAGTCGTGGCCGACGCCGCGGATCGAAAGCGGCTGATACTGATGTCTCAAGGAGTGATGTTAATCTGCGCGGCATGGTTATCCGGAATGACCGCTCTTGGACGAGACAGTTTGTGGGCCATTTACCTGCTTACAGCCCTCGCTTCGGCGGCGATCGCATTCGACAACCCGGCGCGGCAGGCGATGTTGCCGGCGCTCGTGCCGGTCGAGGACTTTCCCGGCGCGGTCAGCCTGGGACTGGTGGCCTTCAACTCCGCGACGATCGGGGGGCCGGCGGTTGCCGGACTCTTGTTGAGCGTAAGCGGGCCCGCGCTCATATACGCCGTCAACGCTGGCTCGTTCGTGGCCGTCATCATGGCGATCGCGCTAATGCGAGGGCCGGCCCGCCTCGAATCCGATAAGCAGAAACCCGGTGTGAGCCTCGGCGCGCTCAGCGAAGGACTGCGATTCGTTTGGCGAACGCCGATCATCGTTCAGACGATGACGCTTGATTTCGCCGCGACGTTCTTTGCGTCGGCTACGGCTCTTCTTCCAATATTCGCGGCGGAGATTCTCTATGTCGGGGCGCGCGGTTTGGGATTGCTTGCCGCGGCTCCTGGAGCCGGCTCGGTCATTACAGGGTTGATCATGGCGAGATTGGGAGCCCCAAGAAAACAGGGAAAGATAGTGCTCGCTTCGATCGGCGTCTATGGAGCAGCCACGATTCTATTTGGCTTATCCCGATGGTTCTGGTTCTCGTTCATCATGCTGACGATCGTCGGTTCGGCCGACACCGTCAGCACGGTTTTGCGTCAGATGATTCGACAGTTAGTAACGCCGAATCACCTGAGAGGACGGATGACCTCCGTGAACATGATCTTCTTCATGGGAGGACCACAACTCGGCGAACTCGAGGCCGGCGCGGCGGCGGCGTTGATTGGCGTGACGCTTTCGGTTGTTACCGGCGGTGTTGGATGTTTGTTGGCGATTGTGGCCGCCGGCTTTTGGGCAAAGAGTCTTATGCATTATGAGGGTGAGACGGTTTCAATGAGCGCGAGATAAGCATGCGTGCCGATACTTGTTGACGTAGATTGAGTGCACTTCGATGTCTAGCATAGTCAAAGGATAGTTAGTCGTTTGGCTCCACCGCTCTGCCGAAATCAATAGCTGATCGACAGATCTGCTGATAAGATGACGCCTCCAGCAAGAAAGGCTGTACGGCGAATCTCAGTCTCTTGGGGCCTCAAGGCGCGGTTGTTACGCGGTTGGACACGTAGGGGAAGAGCGAATCATGTGCTCAGAAGAGCAAGGCGTCGGTTGGCAATCCGCAAGTAGTATTTGGACAGTGTTCCAATAGTTGACTAATAGGGAATTATCCCCATTTCAGTAAGGGCGATTCAAGAGCTTGTTGAAGCCGGAAAGCTAAAAGCGTCGGCGAGTAACATTGCCAAATATCTTCAGCGCTTGGTGGAAAAGAAACTGGTTAGCAGGACGGGCCGTGGCTTCTATGTTCTGGAGGATCGTATGTTTCGCGCTTATCTTCGCAACCGGCCTTGAAAATGACGAAAATGACAGACTCACCTCGCGGGCGTCATTTCTGTCCTACTTATGATTATGCTCATCTGGCCGGACGCTGCTACCCGGAAACTACCACCATAAGGCCATTTGGTTCCAGGTATGATTCAGGACATGCTAAGGGCTTCCACACGAGCGATGTCGCACCAGCCCTTGCGCCTGCTCGAAAAGAACAACTGAGGCCCAGTTCCTCCCGGCCAAACATCAAAAACTAGCACTATCTTCTTACCAACCGCTTTCTTGTAGCCCCGAGCCTTTTGTGCTGATAGAATACCGCCTCTCAAGAATCACCTAACAAAAAAACAGTGGAGAAACGGGAGGTTCGCGATGCGAAAGAGAACGTTCGCGTTAGCCGCTACGCTCATCATGCTCGCCTCAGCGGTTCAGTACGGGCAAACACGCCAAACATCCGCTAGTTCGGGCTATCTGACGCCGCCGAAAGTCATAGTCGATATGCTCGACGCGCCACCCACTCCCGGCCTGATAGTTGGACCGGATCACAAGATCGTTGCCCTGCTTTATAGGCGCAGCATGCCCACCATCGCCGAGTTGGCCGAGCCCATACATCGCATCGCGGGCGCGCGCATAAACCCAAAGACGAACGGACGCCAGCAACGTGGCGGCAGCGTCATCGGCATCACGATAAAATCCCTCGCCGATGGAACCGAAACCAAAGTGGCCACGCCTCCGGCGCCCAACATCGGAGACGTCAGCTTCTCCAACGACGGCAAACGGATTTCATTCACGAACACTAAAGAGAACGGCATAGAACTTTGGGTCGCGGACGCCGCTACTGGAAAATCCAAACTCGTGAGCGGAGCCGACCGGCTCAACGGGACTAGCGGCGATGCGTCGGATTGGCTAAAAGACGGAGCGACTCTTCTGGTTCAACTCGTTCCATCCGGCCGCGGGCCTGCGCCTGCCGAGCCAACCGTTCCAACCGGTCCCAACATTCAGGAGAACTTCGGTAAAGCGGCTCCAGTCGCCACCTATGAAGACCTGATCAAGACCAATCACGATGAAGCTCTGTTCGAATACTATTTCACCAGCCAGTTGGCGGCGATCGATAGCGCGACCGGCCGCAAGACGCCAATCGGCCGGCCTGGAATCCTGGAAAATGTGACCGCGTCGCCCGACGGCGAGTACATCCTCGTGTCGCGGCTCAAGCGGCCCTTTTCGCGAGTCCTTCCAATGAACGGCTTCCCGAGAGAGGTTGAAATATGGAATCGGCGCGGCGAGGCCGTCAAGAAAATCGCCGACCTGCCCTCGAGCGAATCCATACCAATCAATGGAGTGCAAGCCGGGCCGCGCGGATATCGCTGGCGTCAGGATCAGCCCGCGACCATTACATGGGTCGAAGCGCTCGATGAAGGGAACCCCAGGAACAAAGTCCCATTCCGCGACCGAGTCGTGTTGCTCACGGCGCCATTCACCGGGTCGCCTGTCGAGATTGCGAAGACTGAATGGAGATTCGGTGGCCTCCAGTACACGGAGAAGAGCATTGCTCTATTGAGCGAGTCCGACCGCGCCACTCGGAGGAATCGAACCTGGATTCTCGAGGCTGGAGCCCAGCCCCGCCAGTTGTGGGACCGCAGGCAACAAGACGCGTATAACAGCCCCGGCGCTCCTGTCGTCAAGAGAGACAATGGCGGCCGAGGCGGCTTCGGAGGCGGGCGCGGAGGCGGCTTTGGCGGCGGAGGCGGCTTGATCATGCAGACCGGCGACTCTATCTATCTGGCTGGTCAGGGCGCTTCACCGGAAGGAGATCGTCCGTTCCTCGACCGCCTGGATCTGAAGACTCTCAAAACCGAGCGGCTGTTCCGTTGCGCCGAGAAGACATATGAATCAATGGTCACGCTGCTGGATAACGAAGCAAAGACGATCCTAACCGAGGCCGAGACTTCCACGGACCCGCCTAACTACTACGTGAGAGATCTTGCGGCGGGGACTAAGCGCGCGATCACGCAATTCAAAGATCCGGCCCCGCAACTCAGCGGCGTCGAAAAGCAATTCGTCACCTACGAGCGAAAGGACGGCGTGAAGCTGTCCGGCACATTGTATTTGCCGCCGGGCTACAAGAAAGGGGAGCGGCTGCCTTTGCTGATGTGGGCCTACCCTCGCGAGTTCACCGACTCGGACACCGCCGGCCAGGTGTCAGGGTCGCCGTATCGCTTCACCAGAGTGACCGGCATATCGCACCTATTCCTGCTGACCCAGGGCTACGCAATATTCGACAACCCGGCGATGCCGATCATCGGACCGGGCGAGACCGCTAACGACAATTACATTGAGCAACTCGTTGCGAGCGCCGAAGCAGCAGTCAACAAAGTCGTCGCGATGGGAGTCGCGGACCGGAACCGGATTGGAATAGGCGGCCACAGCTACGGTGCGTTCATGACCGCGAATTTGCTCGCGCATTCGGATCTGTTCCGGGCAGGCATCGCCCGCAGCGGAGCCTATAACAGGACTCTCACGCCGTTTGGATTTCAGAGCGAGAGGCGCACCTTTTGGGAAGTGCCGGAAATCTACGCGAAGATGTCACCGTTCTATTATGCCAACAAGGTCAATGAGCCGATCCTGTTGATTCACGGCGAAGCGGACGACAACTCGGGCACCTTCCCGATTCAATCCGAGAGGCTGTACGCCGCGTTGAAAGGCCACGGCGCCACGGTTCGATACGTGACGCTTCCATACGAAGCTCACGCGTACACCGGCCGTGAATCGGTGTTTCACACGTTAACGGAGATGATCAACTGGATGGATAAATACGTGAAGAACGCGGGGCCTCGGCACACTGAAGCCGCGGCGAAATGATGATCGGGGAGAGGGACTGAGCAGAATAAAGTTCAGAGTTCAGCCTTTGGGCTGCGGCACGCTAGTTCAGAGTTCAGCCTTTAGGCTGCGGCACGCTGAAGCGTGAACTCTAAACGACACCGCTTTTCGGCATTGGCCTGATGCAACGCCGGCCAATGCGGAGGTCTAGGACTCGACGTCAGCAACTCTCAGGTCGGGAAGGGCGGTTTACCCCGCTCTGGAATTCACCGAGGCACGAAGAGCCTTTGAGCCACTCATTATGCCGGGGGCGGGGGGCCACCCTTCCAGACCTGAGAGCCTCAAATGCCGGCCTCAACTTCCAAGTGTGTCTCTATTACTGTAAAACGGCCAAACTCGAGGGAGAACCACCTTTGCTCTTCCGATTACAGTCGTGAGACAACAAGCGTCACTCACATTCGAGTGACGGCGCAGAAAAAGATGCGGCTCCTTTTGAGAGCAGCGCGAAGACCGCGTTAGTAATTCAGGCCGCTGTCCTCGTCACCTCGCTTCAACAAAGAACACGTCATAAGCCCACCGCCCAACGTGTGAATGATTCGGGTGCGGCTCTTTAGGACGAAGGGCAATTCAACTTTTACATTTACCCTTTACCCTCTCACTTGCGGTTCGACTGCCTCTGCAACCGCCGAAATTACCATAGATGTTAGTGTCCGCGTGCGCTTACCTTGATCCCGCGGATGCGCTGAGATCAGCCCTAAGATTCCGGGCCGTTCAAACATCCTGCTGAACGCTTGCCGCCCTGAGTGCTGATGGCGG
>JAHFUG010000466.1 GCA_023265195.1 Blastocatellia bacterium
TGTCGGTGAGTTACTCGGCGGGTTACAAGGCGGTCGGAGCGTTGATCTACTCGTGGCCGGACGCGTATGAAAAAGCCAGGATGGCCGATGCGATTTTGAGGCGGCGGCTGGAGGCGCTGGGTTTGAGCTTCGAGCAGGTTCATTCCGAATTCATCGGGGCCGGCGCGCTGCACGGTGAGATGGCGGGCGAGGTTTCTCCGAATCTGCCTGAGGTCTTGCTTCGCTTTGGCGTGAGGTCGGATAACAAAGCCGCGGTCGAGCGCTTTGTGAAAGAGATGGCGCCGCTTGGTCTGAATGGCCCGCCGACTGTCACGGGGTTGGGCAGCGGCCGGCCCAAGGTCGAAGAGATCGTAGCCTACTGGCCGGCGCTTATTCCCAAATCAGTCGTTTCACCCCAGGTTGACTTAATCACCGCCTGAAAACGGTCGACAACGCTGTCCGTGTTCTACGGGAAGGTCATTCCCGTGGATGCACTCTCATCTCCAGGGCCGCGCCTCCCAGCCTAGATAATTACTCCTGTGAGAGACCGAACGTCTCCGACAAATAGTCCGCGTAGTAATTATTGAGATGCACGAACATCTCGTGAGCGAGGTTCACGAGCCTGTTCACGCCGTACTTATATTGATTGTTCTTGACCTTGAGCAAGATCGAGAGATTTCCTCCCCGATTAATAGAGACCACTTCGGCGCGAGCCCTATCGATACGGCGGTGCTTTGGCAGGCCCCGATCGTGCAGAGAATCCAAAAACCGCTTTATGTCTTTGTGCATTGCCGAACCGGAAGGAACATCGGGCAACAGGTTCTTGAAAGCAAGAGTGCCATTGTTCGTATCCGCGATGAACTCGAGAGGGCGCTGCGTCTGCCACAGAAACGTAAAGGCGGCTTTGCCATTCCGTGTCTTCTTATCGCTGAAGCCTCGGAAGACTCCCCGGTCGGCATACGCTTGCAATGCGGCTCGTACTTTCAGGTCATTGGTCATTGGTCATTTGTCATTGGTCATTTGTCATTGGTCATTTGTCATTGGTCATTGGTCATTGGTCATTGGTCATTGGTCATTTGTCATTGGTCATTTGTCATTCGTCATTTGTCATTTGTCATTCGTCATTGGTCATTTGTCATTCGTCATTGGTCATTTGTCATTCGTCATTTGTCATTCGTCATTTGTCATTTGTCATTGGTCATTGGTCATTTGTCATTCGTCATTGATCGGTGGTGGCTTGGCCGCTGACAACTGCAACAACTGGAGTTGGACATTCCATTCCGGCCCTCCAGAGGAGGGTCATGTTTATAGCTCGCATGGTGGAACGGCCCGCCCTCCGTAGGAGGGCCCTGTCACAATGAATTGAGCCGTCTCTTGGGCGTCATCACCACACGGGATAAACGTTGCCCCCCTAGCGGAGGGCAGTTGCTACGCTTGATCCTTACTATAAACATGGCCCTCCCAGTGGAGGGTGACTGCTACGCTTGATCCTTACTATGAACATGGCCCTCCCAGTGGAGGGCGCGGCTGGCAACCACCACGACGAAGGACAAATGACGAGTGACAAATGACAAAGGACAAAGGACAAATGACAAAGGACAAATGACAAATGACAAATGACGAGTGACCAATGACAAATGACAAATGACAAATGACAAATGACAAATGACAAATGACAAATGACAAGTGACCAATTACTCAATGATAATAAGACATGCAGCCGGGCTCGACTTTTCCGAGACTGCCCGGTGGATATTGTTCTCGAATCCAAAACTCCTTCTTAGCCTGGCAGTTTATCACCGATGGCCGACGTTCTTTGACCGCGATGTCGTAAGAACGTTCGAGCGCCGGCCGAAACTCTTCGGGTTTCGTAACGTATTCCCCGTGAGCGCCAAGCGCCTCGCCGACGCGATCGTATCGGACGTTCTCCTGGAATAAGTGAAGGCAAAGAGTCGTTGCGTTGTTTCTGTTGCCGGACCACGTGCCCCAGGCGTTGTTGTTGTAAACGATGACGATCACTGGCAGCCGGTATTTCGAGAGCGTCTCCATTTCCATCGCCGTGTAGCCAAAGCCCGCGTCTCCAGTTATGCACACGACTGGATGTCCCTTGTAAGGCGCTTGAACGCTGACGCCGTTCTGAACCGCGGCCGCGACGCCGATGGAATACCCGACATCCGGCCCAATCGCTCCGTACTGGTATGCCCCGTTCATTATTTGTCCGGGGCGGTAACCGCGCAGCCAGCGCCTGGTGTAGCGGGCTATGCCATAGCCGCCGGACGCGATGGTTGTTTCTTCCTTGGGGATTTTGCCTCGATAGAGAAAGTCGGCGAGTTCCTTTGCGATTACAGCGGGGTGTACCGCGTCCGTGTAGCTCGATCCAAGTTTGTAAAATCCGTCCAACTCGTCTTCGAACTTCTTCCGCGCGGCGGCGATCTCGGCGATCCACGAGTCGTGCTTCATCGGCGAGATCTCGTTGAATAGCGCCTCCAGCGCTGCTTTCTCGCAACTGACGATGCCTATATCGATCGGCAGGTTGCGGCCGATGTCCTCCGGAGACGGATCAACGCGAATATACTTTGCGTCAGGGCCGAAGGCGAATTCACCAATGATCGGCATGCAATACTGGCCGGCTAGCAAGACAACGTCGGCGCTGGCGAGCGCCCCGGGTGCGGCGTTAGCTGAAAGCGGGCTCGCATCGGAGAACTGGCCTTTCATTGCGCCTGATTCCACGACGGGTATCTGCGCCTTCTCGGCCAGAGCTTTCAATGCATCCCACGCGCGGCTATAGAACACGCCGTTGCTCGATACGATGATCGGCCTCTGAGCTTTCTTTAACAGATCAACCGCGGCCCTGATGTCTTTTGGATCGGGATGCGGCCGCGAATCGGTGCGGTATTTCGACTTGTCGTAGTAATAGGCCAGGTCGCCGGGAGTCTTGAACTGAGCGCGATATACTTCGCTGGGGAAGTCGATATGAACCGGCCCGGGCACGCCTGATCTCAACTGGCGGAACGCGTAGGTGGCGTATTCGTGAACCCGGGCCGGCGTGATCAGTCTCTTGCCGTACTTCTTCAATCCTTCGGTCGCGGGCTGCTGATACTGAAGCTGAATGCCCGCCTCCGTGTCTTCCTGATAGAGCGACATGTTGCTCGCCAGCACAAGCAACGGCGTGCGAGCCGCGTTCGCCCCGGCGATCGCGCAAATCATGTCGCTGAAGCCCGGGCCTTCGGTTCCGGACGTCGCCGCGATCTCGCCGGTGATTCTGATGAACGCGTCGGCAGCGTGACACATCGCGCCTTCGTGCCTGCCTGAATACGCTGGAATTCCTTCGAGCGCAATCGCGTTTTGGACGTTGTAGTTTCCCGGGCAGCAGAACAGCGCCGCCAGACCTTCTTCCTTGCACACGCGGGCGAACACTTCGGCTCCGGACATTGGGAAGCCGGCTTTCTTAAGCGGCGCTTTGGAGGCGGCGGCGAACTCGTCGGGAACCTTGATTGGCCGCGTCGTTTCCGCCGAGGAGGCGGCCCCTGTTGTCCCCAGCGCCGCAACCGCCGTTGCCCCCGCGCCGATCGCGGCTTTGGTCATGAAGGTTCTTCTGGAAAAGTTCGGCGGAGTTCCCGGCTCACCCGGCTGCTTTGTCGACTTCCTGGCTTTGTCCATAAAAGCGCATCCTCTCGACCCGGATTGACCAACCTACCGTACGGTAGCCAGTCTTTCTGAACAACTGACCGGCCCACTGGTTGGTATCGGATCGCTTGCTTGGAAGTGAGTTTCTATCTGACCTCGCTCGCCTAGTCAAGGCAAAGCGGCTGAGATGGAGCGGCGCAAGAATCAAGCTGGCAAGGATAGCGTTGTTGCCGCCACGAACTCTACAACCACCGCGCTTTCACCGCCGAGGCAGCCTGGAGCCTGTGGCCAAGCTCGGTAAGCGCAAGATCAAATTAAATTCCATGTTCAATCTCGGAAAATCACAGGTCGGGAAGAGGGATTAGGAGGGCTAACTGCCGTTTGGCCATTTCTTCGGCCCCTCCGTAGGAGGGTCATGTTTATAGTACGTGTGGTGGGACGCTCCGCCCTCCGTAGGAGGGCCATGTGCTCTCTGAAATGGATGCAGCCTCATTGTTCGCTTGAAACACAGATGGACATGGCCCTCCTAACGGAGGGCGGATGTTGCGGCCGATCGTTGCTATAAACATTGCCCTCCTAACGGAGGGCAACCCCCAACGCAGTTGGGGGGTTGGTTCATATGCCGCCTACAGAGGACAGCCGCCGCCGTTCTTGAATTCCCCCAACGCAACTTGCGGACTAGTTTGGGGTACTTCCCCTGGAACGGCGTTCCCGTCGCCTTACTAGCCCGCCTAGCCCCACAATGGAATTTTGAAGTCTCTATCGGGAAGTTCGACTTAAAATACCTGAAATTCATGCTGGCTGGTGATCGCCTGCCTATCGTTTGCACTGACCCCTTTCTAATGGACTATTGGACGGATACAAGTGTGCCCACGCACGCTGTGTTGATTGTCGGCATAGATGAAGAAGTCGGCGGGGTTCATATTAACGATCCTTACTTTTCGTCCCCCCAACTCGCGTCACTGAAGCAATTCGAAATTGAGTGGTCGAACAAAGTAGTCCATACGGTTGTTACGCGCAAATTATAGTGCGGTACGAACTGCAGCCCCGGCGCCGTCAATCCATAGAATCAAATCGACTCGGACGCTTGATTGCCTCGAGGTATAGCGGGCGGGATGTTTCTAGAGTCACGTAAGCCAAAAGCCGACCGCTGCCTTCTGCGTTCAAACTAGTTCTTATCCACTACTATACTGGCTCGGAGCAACCGATCCAGTTTTGGGAATTCGCGGTCGAGATAGGCGTTGCCCTCTTCAAAGAGCTTCGCCTGCTTGCCTGCCCGCATCCCGCCGCCGGATTGCTCTCCGTAGCCTGAGTAGAGTTTGTCGACGACGTCCATGCCCTCGATCACCTCACCGATAGGAGCAAACCCCTCGCCGTCGAGACGTGAGTTGTCGGCCAGGTTGACATAGATTTGCGTAGTTCTTGTGTTTGGACCCGTCATCGCGTATGCAATGAAGCCGCGCTTGTTGCTTTGCCTGACCGGATCGTCAAGCATCGTCTGATCTCTCCACTTGATCGCAACGGCAGGATCGCCGGCGACTCCGAACTGAGCTATGTACGCGGCGCGCACTCTGAAAAACCTGGAGTCGTCGAAGAAGCCGGTCCGGATCAGATTGAAAAACCTATCGGCCCCATGGGGAGCCCACTCGCGATGAGCTTCGATAACGAAGGCGCCTTTGCTTGTCTCGAACCGCGCGCGAAACACCGCGGGCGCCGCCTCGTTCCAGAGCTTGTGTTTTGGATTGAACAAAGCCGCTCTCGCGCCGGACGCATTAAGAGTTTGATTTCCAGCGGGCGTAGCCGAATTAGCATTGGAGGAATCCTCGGCGAGCTTCCGCGTCCTCAACGGTGATTCCTCTTCTTCAGGAATATTGAACAACTGATAACCCTGACGTATGCGGAGAGCGCCGCTTTCATGTTCCATCAACGTCGAGCCTGTCATCGAATCAGACCGGCTTGCGCAGGACGCCACGAACAAGCACGCGGCCGCCGTTAAGATGAGAGTCATCAGCGTTCTTAAATTGATTTGGCGTTGCATCATACTGGTCTCAATAACCCGTCGTGTTCAGGTTGTCTTGGAGTTTTGCCATTTTCAACCCCGAATGAGTTTCGTCCATCAGCCCAAGGTAGCTGTACTC
>JAHFUG010000106.1:0-8174 GCA_023265195.1 Blastocatellia bacterium
GTTCGGGGTTCGGGGTTCGGGGTTCGGGGTTCGGGGTTCGGAGTTCGGAGTTGGGAGTTCGGAATTCGGAGTTCGGAATGCGGGGTTCGAATATCACGCGGTGGTCCTCGGCGGAAACGCGAACAAAATTCTCGTAACGATCGGCATAAACGGCTAACAACGCATCGAGAAGCAAAGGCAGTGCTCTATTACGCAAGAATAGAGCACTACCGAAGCAAAGGGCGGCCATTTGACACAGTCGCACCTACATAAGACAGCCTCCCGGGAGGCGCACCGCGGAACGACGCTCGTGCATTCATGTCGTTAGAAGCCTATTGCTTCGGCCGAGAATAAAAAGGGAGCCGGACGACTTCGGCCTCAACCAGCTTCTGACGGATATCCACTTCGAGCTTAGTACCGGGCTCCACCTTAGTCGTGGACAGCAAGCACAGCGCTATATTCTTTTTCAAAAACGGGGCGGGAGAACCGCTCGTGACGTGACCCACAGGCTCTCCATCCGCAAGGACTCGATAACCGTCGCGCGCGATACCCCGGCCACGCATCTCGATGCCGACCAGCTTGCGTTGTACGCCTTGCTCCTTTTGTTTAAGCAGAACGTCGCGGCCGATGAAATCTCCTTTTTGGAGTTTGACGATCCACCCTAAGCCCACTTCATACGGAGACGTGGCGTCGTCAATTTCGTGCCCGTAAAGAGACATCGCGGCCTCGAGCCGAAGCGTATTTCGAGCTCCCAGGCCGCACGGAACAATGCCGAATTCGCTTCCGGCGTCGAGAACAGCTTTCCAAATTCGCTCTCCCTCGTTGGGCGGCACGTATATCTCGAAGCCGTCTTCTCCGGTGTAGCCGAGGCGGGCGATAATCGCGGGAACCCCGAGCACCTTGCCCTGGACAAACCAATAGTAACGAATCGAAGAGATGTCCGTATCGGTGAGTTTGCTTAAAGTGGCAAGAGCTTTCGGCCCCTGGATAGCCAACTGAACATACTTTGCGCTGGCGAACTCAACCTCCGCGTCAAATTGATTATGCGAGGTCATCCAGTCGAAGTCCTTTTCTTGATTCGACGCGTTGACGCAAAGAAAGTAGTGATGGGCGGAGATCCTATGCACGATAAGATCGTCCACGAAGCCGGCGTTGGGATAAAGGAGACCGCTGTATTGCGCTTGTCCATCCTGAAGACTGGAAGCGGAATTCGAAGTAACAAAGTCAACCAGATTGACCGCCTGTGGGCCTCTGATTTCGATTTCCCCCATGTGGCTGACGTCCAATACTCCGACGCCGTTTCGGACCGCGAGGTGTTCGGAGATAACTCCCGAGTATTCGATGGGCATGTCCCAGCCGCCGAAATCGACCATGCGAGCCCCGAGTGCGCGGTGCACGGCGTTGAGCGGCGTCGTCTTGAGCTTACTTACTGGTTTCGTTTCCATTTGCTTATATTAAGCGAAGTCCCAGAGTTTTTTACAGCCCGGCGGAAAAAATAGAAGAATTCTGGAGAACATCATTCCTCGACAATCGACCGGATTGAATATGGCCGCAAGCTCACGGAAACCGGAGTGCGCTGATCGAGGATCAATCGAGACGTCAGGATGCTCGATGCTCTCGCTGACACGTAATGCGGGGAGTGGCGTGGTTGTTCAAACACCTCGCGTTCCAGGAAGTATTCGCGGGACGAGGGGAAGAAGTTGGCGGCGCGGCGCCGGCGGAGTAATGATTAAACAACCAACGAAAGAGTCAAACAAACTCGACCCAACTCATAGCCAGGAACTCAACATCATCAGTCCAGTCCCACAACTGTACACGCTGCTCAATGTTTCTCTGGGCGGCTGTAAATGCGATGCGCGGGTCTGGCGCCTGGGTCTCGGCCCCACGCTCTTCGATGGAACTCCCGGTAACGGCTGCCGCCAGCGCCTCAATATCGACGCGGCCATCTCTAGTGATGAATACCGGCTCGAACTGAAACAGGCACTCATCCCCATCTTCTCGCGTTATTCGTTGACGAACGACAAAAACAAAAAGGAACCCGCAACGCCCCGCCAGCTTTTGCGCGTCGATACGGCGAACCGCCGTGAGCCCACCGAAGTCGTATGATCCTGCGTAAGCGAGCACTGCATCAACAAACGGATGACCTACAGCCAGGAATTCGGCCTCGGTTCGCTTGATCGCCACTTCGCGGTCGAACGTCGCGCCTCGATAACGTTCGGGCAGTTCGAACGGCGCCAGGACATCCGGGACAATGAATTCGAGTAGAGGACCCTTCTGCTGAATCTGACGGTGGTGCTTAGACAGGAATCGCTCGGAGAATGCTTGAAGGTCGGCCAGCGTCAACTCCGATGCGATCTCTTTGCGATAGTGGTCGAACGAGAAGCTCGAAACGTCTCGGAAGAGGCTCTGTGTCGCAATCTCGTAAGCTCGCTTTGCGCGCTCGACGGCGTCGGCGATCTCTTGCTGTGTTTGCTTGTTCAAATCACCCTCGACCAGCGCGCGCCGATAGATATTGGTTGGATCGATCTCGCTCTCGAGCTGTCCGTTTAGCGTTCCCATTATGTCTTCCCGATCCTCGCCCGTTACCGCGGCGAGAACTTCCGCCGCGTGTCCAAGACGACTCTCGAAGAACGCTTGCACCTTGTCTTCAATCGTTCCCTTGTTGAAAAAGTTGTAGACTTGAACGACTTTGTCCTGACCGTAACGATAGACGCGGCCAACTCGCTGTTCAACGCGCATCGGGTTCCACGGCACATCATAGTTCACGCAGATGTGACAAAACTGCAAATTAATTCCTTCGCCGCCGGCTTCAGTCGACACAAGAAATCGAACGCGTGGATGATCGCGGAACAACCGTTGACTGGTTCGCTTCGTCGACGGCGCATCAAGCGCTCCATCTTCGGAGAACGGACGCCAGATGGATTCAGTGTCCTGCTCCGCTTCCCCAAGCCGTTCCAGCTTCATGCCGCCGTGAATAACGACGGCGGAGCCTTTCCCGTAGCGCTTTTCAAGTTCTCGCACAAGGTAACATTGAGTCTCGCGATACTCGGTGAAGATCAGCACCTTTTCTTCGGCGCCGCGCGGGCTCTCGCGTTCCATGTGATCGATCAGCGGCAACAGTTCGTCCAGCTTTCTGTCGCGTTTGACCTTGATTGCCAGGAGCGTATCAAGAGTGCCGATCTCACCTTCCAGTATTTCCTGGTCGTCGTAGAGGACACGTTGTTCTTCTTGTTCGCCTTCGTATCGCTCGTCAAAAAGCTCGGCGTCATCATCATCGTATTCCGCCAACGCCTCAAGGTCTCCGCGCAAACGCTCAAGCCGTCTCTCAAGAGCGCGTCTGATGGCTGCGGTAGAACTGGCATTGAGCTTTTGAAAGGTTGTAAGCAGAAAGCCGGCAGCCCGGCGATTCGCCGGATCATTCATAGGGTCCAGCATCTGATAGCCGTCCCGGATGTAGTCGGCTACGGCTTTATAGAAACGCGCCTCGTCCGCATACATCTTGAAGGGTAGACGATGAGTCCGTCGTCCCTTGAAGACCTTTTTTCCATTGGCATCGGTTACGGCGAGCTTCGGGGTGCGAATGACCAGGTCGGTGAAACTGTGTCCGTTTCCCGAGAAGAGACTTCTTTCTTCGATTCCGCTGAAATCTACGTCGTCTTCGAGCAACGAAATGAGATTCTTAAAGCGGCTGTGATTCTCTTCGCCCTGGTGCGGCGTTGCGGTCAGCAACAAGAGCGCTTCGCAATAATGCTTGTGGCGGATCTCTTCAGCGAGCCGGTAATTCTGCGTCTTGTCGACCTTTCCAGAGCCGTACTTCATTGCGCTCAACCGATGCGCCTCGTCGAAGATGATCAGATCCCACTTTCGATTCTCCAAGAGGCCACGCTTTCGTTCGGGCCGTTTCAGCGCGTCAAGGGAGGCGATTGCCGCCGCTTTGTAGTCCCATATAAGCGGATTCACCGCCAAGAAGTCTCGGTTGAAGATTTCGAACCTTACGCCGAACTTGTCCTGCATTTCCTCTTGCCATTGGGTCGTCAATCCCGCGGGAGTAATGATCAGCGTACGCTTGGCTTGGCCGCGTTGGGCGAGCGCCTGCCAGATCATTCCAGCTTCGATGGTTTTTCCGAGCCCGACCTCATCGGCGAGTAGAAACCGCCGCCGAGGGCTGGAAACGACTCGATGCGCCGCAAAGATTTGATGGGGGAGTATCTCGGTTCGGGCATTGGAGATCTGGCCCCCCTTGTTGCCGGTCAGGAATCGAGCGGCGAGAATCTTCAGCTCAAAGCGCCAGGAGTCATCCCAGTGACCTCGCGCCGCACGGTCGATCGGCGAGTCGACCCGTTGAAGCTCGCTGAGCCGGAGAATCTTGTTTTCCGAGCAATACGGGGGCTGCATGAAGACCGAGGGATTGAACTCGACCTTGGCGTACTCGCCGCGAACTCTTTGAACGTGGCCTACGCCGTAATGCCTGTAGAGTTCATTCGTGCTGCGAACGAGATCGCCGTCCTTGAACTCCGCCCCAATTTCAATGGAACTGTCGCGGCTCACTCTATTTTCGTCGTTGATTTGATTGAAAGGGGACACTATTTATCTCCGTCCTCCCGCGGCCCTTGCTCTAAATTCGGGGGGTTGTTGTCAGAAAGCGCGCTCTGTATTGCTCTCAACTCAACTTCACTGATGTTCCACAAATCAGCGGCGGCCGCGTCGATTTGCATCTCCAGCGAGCCGAGCGTCTGAGCGTTTTCTTCACTCTTTGCGGAGTGGCAGGCAGCAGAGAGCTTGGCAAGGAGTTTATGAGTTCGATCTCTCGGCTTGAAGCGCGGTATAGCGATATGCTCAAGAATATGCGGGGAAGGGTGAAGGACTATGTAGCCACTAGCCGTCACCTGTGCGGGGGCCGAGTTTAGCAGGGCGCAAATGAAGTGGGCCTCGTCCTTAGATCCGCATGGCACAGCAACGATCGTATGATCCGGTAACGCTGGTTTAGCAGCCTCGACCTTTCCCGGACCGCATACACCGGCGCGCACCGTATGACCCACCTCGGGCCATAATACTTTCCAGTTAGCGAGAGTATAAGGACCGACGTTGTACATAGAATAGAATGGAGCGGAGGAATTGAAGTACTGTTTGAAGCCCGAGCGCTTTCGCAGGCGAGCCTCGAATTGTTTGAAGTAGGCAAACGTCTTTGGCTCGCTGCCTTTCATCTCAGATTCCGGAATTCCCCCAAGCTTATCTGTTCGATTGGCCAGAATGATGTATGCCGACGCCTCCGCCTTCCAACGCAACACATCGCGCCCACGCAAAAGAGGAAAGACAAGGGCTGGTTCTATGACCGCCTGGACCCGTTCAACTTCTATCCTTCCCACGTCGCTAAGGTTCTCGATAAGCAGATCACCATTCTTGAGCTCTTCGATTATCCGAATCCAGAAGACCCCATTGAGCCACGTGCAGCTTCCAGCGTTGGCATGATAATCACTATGCCCTATTACCTTCTTGATTCCCGGCAGGGCTTCTTTTGGCGCAGTTAGCCAGGGCGAAGTAGATTGCGCCGAATCAATCGGCTGGGCCGCGAGCTGCCGGCGGCTTGTCCTTGCCTTGACCTCATCAAGCGTACTGTCCTGAGATATTCCTCCTTTTTCATCTTTCTCCCAGATTATGTACGGGACTGGATATTTGAACGGCACAACCGTTTTTTCGGCTATGAAGACAGCAGTGCGATTAGTTGCTCCTTCGAAGGGCTGAAAATTGCTCAAATCGTGAACCGACTTGACTGACAAAAAGCATTTCTTCGAGCCGTCCTTATATTCAAAGGTGCGGAATCCCTCACCTCCGCCCTTAGTCTTGAAGACGCTTTGCGTGATGACAAAGCCGAGATGACCTCCTTGAGACAAGTAGCAGTCGTGAGCTACGTAGGTGAGCAGGATTGAGATGTCATCCTTCCCACCGCCTAGCTTTGCTTTGTATCCCTTGTGGCGAAACAGATCGTACTTTTGCCATAAACGAGCGGTCGCATGGCGGTATTCCTGAGGCAAACTCTCCCAGTTCACCCAGGGGGGATTTCCCGCGACGTAATCCACTCGCCCGATAAACAGCGGCGCAAAGGCATTCTTTATGATGCGAGCCCAGACGCCGTTCTTGTTTGCTTTGTCGAGCCTCACCAGTTCCTCGTAGAGGGCTGTGTGCAACATTTCTTCGTTGATCGTCAGGCCCTCATCGCGGCTGCGCTCGATGAACTCGGCGGGGGAGTAGCCGTTCCGAATGCAGAACTCCAACTGCTCAGCGTAGCTTGCCACGTCTTCGCGGCTTGTCGCGATCTCGGTTGGTATGATGAACGTAGCAGGGGCTGTCTTGATCTCTTTCGACTTCCCAAGTCCGCCGGCGAAAAGTCCGCCGTACTCCGAAGGCGTCATTATCGAATCGCACAGATACACCGGTATTTCGACCTTATCGACGCGGCTGATCAAATCGCGAATCGAGATCAGATAATTGGTCCGCGCCGCCATCACTGCAAGTGGGTTCAAGTCGAAGCCAATAACGTTCGACAGCATCTTGCGGCAAAGATCACCCTCATCATATCTGCACATCTCCCGGTTTTCATCGTACCAGGCGCGGATACGGCTGATAGCCATCACCAGGAACGTTCCTGATCCGCACGCTGGATCGAGCAGGCGTTTGTCGGGGTCGCCAACGTAACCAAGCTCATTCAAAACGTGCTCGGCCAGCCAATCCGGCGTGTAGTACTCACCAAGATCATGACGAACGCTCTTTGGAAATAGCTGTTGATAAAGCTTCTTCAATAGGTCTCGGCTCATAGCCGGGTCTTCAGACAGCGTGCCGGGATTGTAGCTGTCGAGCCGTGAGACCATATCGCGCACAAGTTTTTCAATTGGATCGGACCAGACGGACGTGTACCACGCAAAGAGGTCGCCTTCGAGGAAGTTCGTGATGTTGAGGTGGCGGAATATGCTGCCGGCTTCCAGGTCTTCCATTTCGCGCTTGAGCCTGTTGGTCGTCCCGGCCTGAATCATTTTGTGCAACGGCGTCGGCAGCTTGTGGAAGAACGCGACGATTTCAGACGCCAGCAGCTTCATGAAGATCGCATAGTAGCTGTGCACGGCGAAGAGCATTTCAGCCGGCTTGACGCCCTTCATCCTCACGCCATAGAACTCGGCGAGTTTCTTGATCTTATCGGAGGGACTGTCGACGTCATATCCGCAGACTTCGCCGAACAGAATCTTCCATTGACTGAAGAAGGTTTGCGCTTTCGGATGGTCCGTGCCGACGATGGCGTTGTAGAGAGCGCGAATACCACTTGTAGCTACTGAACTTTCCGCCGCCGAACCGAAATCCAACGCGAGATATTCAGGCGAGAAAGGCCTCCCCTTGGCGCCGAGATTGAAGAGCGCCCAAAGGAACCTTTCGGCTGAGTGCCGGCTCACTTCAACCGGATCCTGCACTTCCCATTTCTCATTGCGAAACCGGACAAAGACGAAGTGATTACCGTCGAGCCCAACTCCGAAAAGCGTATTCATCGCCTGACCGTGCTGAGATCGCATGTCATGGAAGCGGCTCTTTATCTGCTCTACGACTTTCCTCGTCCCCGGGGAGTCGGCCCTCGGACCGATGCGCGCCGCGGGACTGCTCGGATTCTTGTATTCGATGATTACGCGATCGTATACGGAGTCAACGCGGCCGCTGGCGACCGTGAACTCGTGTCTGCCTTCCAGCTTAATGCCGGCTTCTTTTTCTATAAAGGCTAGCTGCCGCTCCGCTTCAATGCGAATCTCCTCTTCCTTGGCTGCTATGGAAGCAGCGCCTTTGATCTGGTCGGCAAACTCCGCCGCTTTTCTCGAGACGAGTTCGTCGAGGGACTCGGGCTTTTTCATTCCGCGTGATTGTATGCCGTTTTGGTTTTTGGTTCAAAGTTCAAAGCAGTGCATTGCAGCCGTCAGTGTTCAAGTTCACACCGTCCCCCGCTCGTCGAAGCAACGCAGGAAGCTCTGGTTTTCGGTTCAAGGAATGACAGTTGACAGACTCAACAGTTGTTTAATTATTGCACTGCGCCGCTTCAATCTGAGGCGTACAATATGCCCGTTGAAACTGCTGCCGAGAGGGAGCAATGGGTGAGCGAAAGCTGGCGCCAAAGCGGCCAAGGGAAATAAGAAATGAGCCTACTACCACCTCCTCCTCAAGCC
>JAHFUG010000106.1:8274-18256 GCA_023265195.1 Blastocatellia bacterium
TTCGATAACAACTATTCGGAATTGTTCGAGGCCCTGGTTTTCACCGTCCAAATATCTGGGTTCAGGCCGAGGTGCGCCCTTGAAGCGGGCAACGCCGGGAAGGCCAGGCTTGATCGAATTGTAGACATTATCTCGGAGTGCAAGTATGGCATTCATGACCTTTCGCGGACTGAACTCGACAACCTGCATGGCTTGCCGCGCTTCAATATGCCGCTCGACCTGGGGTTGGATATTGGGGCCAGCCGCTTTGGCGCAGGTTTGATGAGAGGAAAAAACTCCTCATAATGGACAAATCGCTTTATAGATATCAGAGATTCATTTCCGATATAGCCGGCCAGGATATTGCGGCTCATCACGGCAATCCTAAGCAGATAACCCGCAAAGTACGGGATTGGCTTTCGGCTGAATCCAAGGGAGCTAGCATACCTGGAGGCGCTTATCTGTACACGCAGTACAGGGTTTTTCGAAATGACTTGCCCTACCTTTGCAAAAGGCAGAAATTGAACATAAGGCAGCTAACATTTGGGGATTTCTCGGGCCAGGTTCAACTCTGGCTGGAGGAGGTTGAGTCATAGAGTGTTCTACTCTTACGTGCTCCTCCGCATGCCGATGGCCCTTCATTGGTCTCCTTTCTTGTCCCTGCCTGCGCCCCCATCATCGCGCGATCTTACCCCCAACCGAAGTCTCGTTTGCGTCCGACCTCAAAGCATTTACTCCGTTGCTCGCTTTGACGGAACACAACCGATGCAATGAGCCGTAGCCACTGGCTTCGAATTTGCACCAAGGAGACAATGCGCTATCGGCGTCACGATGGAATCCGAGTCGCGTGTTTCAGATGAGTGTTGTGTTAGTCGGATTCCCGTGGTCAAAACACTCAGAAACGGGGTGCTCATGTTGAGAAGATTTGTCCTAATACTCTTCGCCGTCTCGATGGTCTTATCCTTAATGGGATCGCTCTCATTGCGATTGAAGGTTAGCGCTCAAGCGCTTTCGCCGCTCGATTACGACATTGTTTACGTCAGGTCGCCTCGTCCGCCTGATAATCAAAACAGCTTCTGGCCCGACGCGATCACTCCGCTGACTCCCGATCCGGGAGCCGATCTGATGCTGCTTCACCCTGACGGCGCCGAAGAAGTCTTGTTTTCAGCGGGAGCCAACGGAGCCGTGATGGATCCATACGTTTCTTACGACGCCCGGTCGGTGGTATTCGCGTTCTATCCAAACGTCGGTGACGTCAATCCACAGCGCGGGCTCAACAGCGAGAAAGCTCTCTCCTACGCGGGAGCCGACGTCTATGCGGTAGACTTGCGGACTCGCGTGGCCACGCGGCTGACGTTTCAAGAGTTCACGCCAAACACCGGCAACAACGCCGACTTCGATTGCTCTAGAAGTCAGTCCAATTGTCCGAAGGTTGGCGTGTTCAACACGGGTCCGGCGTGGCTGCCCGATGGACGAATCGTATTCACCTCGACGCGGGACAATTTCGTTCCGAACAAGATGACAAGCGGAGCGCAGCGCTCGATGCAACTCTACGTGATGGATGGAGACGGCAAGAACGTTCATCCGATCGGGTTCCTGAACGTTTCGTCGGGAATGCATCCCTTCGTCTTGAAAGACGGGCGAGTCGTCTTCACTTCATGGGAGAACATGGGCGCGCGAGACGATCGCGTGTTTCCGCTTTGGGCGATTCATCCCGACGGAACCCACTTCGAGCCCTTCTCTGGTTTTGGCGACGGGCCGTTCGCTCATCACTTCATGACTCAAATCTCGGATGGCTCGATCGTGGTTTGCCGCTATTACAACCTTAACAACAACGGATTCGGCGAGCTTTACCGATTCCCGATCGATGGTTCCGGCAACCCCGCCGATCCTCTGTTTCAGCCGATTCCGCCCGATGACTTCTCCGCCGACGAAATCCCGTTGAAGCGAGCCGGTTACACACGGATTACTCCGTTTACTTCAGGCGATGACTTTCCCGCCCCGTGCCGCGCAGGCGATCCGATCTATCCGCCCGTTCCTTGTCCAGGCGGTAACAACACGCGAGTGGGAAAGTTCACGCTGCCGTCGGCGGCTCCATACAATGAGCTGCTCGTGGTGTACACCCGTGGGGCCGCGAATCACAATGGCGTCTATGTAGGGGCTGGTCTGACTCAGCCGTTTTATGACGGCGGAATTTATAGGATGCGAGGCGATCAGATATTGAACCGGCCCGAAGATCTGGCGCTGGTCAAGAATGATCCTCGATATAACGAGATGTGGCCGCGCGCCGCCGTCCCTTATCAGCGAATCTACGGAACGGCTGCGCCCGCGAGCCTGCCCGAACTCGCGAATGACGGGACTCTTGATTCGCGATTGCCCGAAGGAACGCCGCTCGCGTTGATAGGAACATCGAGTTTGATCTCACGCGACACGCGGCCTTTCAAAGGAGACCGTTTCTATCAACACGAGAACTTTGGTGATCGCAACTGGACCAGGCAGGGAGCCGACGCCGGCGTGTATTCCAACTCGGACATTTATGCGATTAGGATTCTGACCTTGCAGCCGGTGACGGATCGAAGCTATCCCGACAACCGGCGCGCGTTCGAGTCTTTATTTTCGGAGCGGGTGCGAATCCTCGGCGAGATTCCCGTTCGCAAAGAGGGCGTGATTGACGCCCAGGGCAATGTAGACACCTCGTTCCTCGCGAAGATCCCCGCCGACATTCCGTTCACGTTCCAGACGCTGGACCGCAACGGGCTCGTGTTGAACGCGGCGCAGACGTGGCATCAAGTGAGGCCGGGCGAAGTAAGGTACGACTGCGGCGGCTGCCACGCGCATAGCAAACCTGCGCTGGATTTCCGAACGACCGCCGCGTATCAGAGTAACTACCCGGTGAAGGATCTGGCGTTGACCACTCCGCTCCTGTCAGTTGACGGTTCGTCAACGCCCGGCGTCGTGACTCTGGGCGAACACGCTACAACCATCGAGTATTTGCGGGATATCAAACCGATCTTTCAGGCGAAGTGCGCTTCTTGTCATTCTTCAAAGAACGGCAAGGTTCCCGCCGCGGGGCTGGATTTGGACGCGGACGGCCGATTGGCGGACGGGATACCGGCTACATACGCGTGGCTCGCAAAGGCGCGAAGCAGCGGGAACCCTACTCCAAGATCCGTCACACCGGGCGGTGATTGGTATTGGCCTGAGATAACTCGGTACATTCGCGCGGGTCAGGCAAGGCAGAGTCTGTTGGTGTGGAAGCTCTTCGGACGCCGGCTTGACGGAAGACTGAATTCAGATCGTCCGACCGAGAGAGTGGCCGGAGATCCTTCGACGATTCCGCCAGGCGTGGACTGGTCCGAGTGCGATCTCGATTATGCGGGTGAGGCGATGCCTCCTCCGGACTCGGGTGTCGCTCTCTCGTTGGATGAAAGGATGAAGATTGCGCGATGGGTCGATCTCGGCGCGCCCATCGATCTGGCTGCTCAATACGGAGCAGGCGGATTCGCGGGCTTCATGGAAGACGACATAAGGCCCACGCTATCGCTCACGCCGTCAGTTGGCCGGGCCGCGGCGGCCGGGACCATCTCTCGCTTCGTGATCGGCGCCTATGATCTCGAGAGCGGCTTGAACACCTCGACGCTTTCACTCGTTCTCGACCGAGCGGTTGGCGGATTCGCGGCGGGGGCGAATCTCGCGGCGGGATTGGCCATAACCGAAGGCGGCACTGTTGCCGTCAATCTTGCCGGTGCTCTCGATCTCGCATCGGGCGGCGTCACTGTGACGGCTCAGATCAGAGACAAGGCAGGTCACGTCACGCGAATGGTCAGAACTTACGGCCGGGCCAACAGCGATTCGTGCGCGGTTCTTTCATCGCTCAGCCAAAACTTCGGCGCGAATGGCGGAGGCGGCAGCGTTAATATAGCCGCTTCTCCGAATTGTAACTGGACTGCATCGAGCAGCGTGTCATGGATAACTATAACGGGTGGGGCCAGCGGTTCAGGCAACGGCGTTGTGACCTTCACGGTGCAAGGGAACTCCGCAACCAGCGCTCGAAACGGAATATTGAATATAGCCGGCCAGGCGGTCACTATCACTCAAGATGGAGCCCTACCTTCTGATTGCACATACGCTATCGCTCCGGCATTCGAGACCGTTCCTGCCTCCGGAGGAAACCGTAGCTCAACTGTTACAGCTCGAGACGGCTGCGCCTGGCAAGCAACAAGCACCGTGAGTTGGATAACGGTCACATCCGGCGCGAACGGCACGGGCAATGGGGCGGTCACATATTCAGTCGCTCCAAACACCGAAGCCGTCAAACGAAAGGGCAAGCTGACGGTCGCAGGCCAGACACTAACGGTCAAACAAAAGCGCGGAGGGGAATGAAGGGGAATTGATGATTGATGAATTGGGGAAAGGAAGGGAATTGATGATTGATGATTGATGATTGATGATTGATGATTGATGATTGGGGAAGGGGGGAAGGAAGGGGAATTGATGATTGATGATTGATGATTGATGATTGGGGAAGGGCGGAAGGAAGGGAATTGATGACTGATGATTGATGATTGGGGACGGGAATTGCAATTGCGCGTAGATGTTCATTCCGCCATTATCACTTCGCCCTCATTCATCAATTATCAATCATCAATCATCAATTCCCCCAATTCCCCTATGCGGGCTGATAGCTCATTACCTCTCTAAACGTCTTCATGAAGAGTTTCATCTCGGCCATAGTGCCCAGACCCACTCTCATATGATTTGGCAACGACGGAAAGAGCCGTCCTACCAAAACGTGATGATCCTTGAGCGCTTCAATCAGCGGCTTTGCAGGCCGGCCCAGGTCGATCATTACGAAGTTAGCTTCCGTTGGTATGAAGGTTCGACCCATCGCGCGTATCTCGCCATACATGTAGTCCCGAACTTCGGCGTTTTGCTTGCGCACGCGAGCCACGAACTCATCGTCTTTGAGCGCGGCGAGCGCGGCGGCGACCGCAATTTGATTGGGGCTATTGGCAAGCCGTAGCGGGGCCATCCGCTTGATCAGATCCTTTGGGCCTATCGCATATCCAACCCGCAGTCCGGCCATTCCATAGACCTTTGAAAAAGTGTGCGACACCACGACCGGGAGACCTTCCTTCACAAACCGCAAACAGCTTTCGTAATCGGGCGTGGTCACATAATCGTAGTATGCCTCATCCGCAAGAAGCACAACGCCGCCAGGCAGCTTGCGAACGAACCGCTCGACCGCCTGCTTATCGACAAAAGACCCAGCCGGATTGGATGGGTTGCAAAAGAAAACCATGCCAGCGCCTGCTCGTGAAGCGCGCAGCATCTTTGGCAGATCGTGCTTATGTTCTTGATTCAAGGGAATCTTGACTGAGCGGGCGCGCGCAAGCGGACAGAAAGACACAACGGCTTCGTACGTGGGCTCGGCGACTATGGCCGCGCGGCCGGGCGCGCAGAAGGCTTCAGTCGCCATTCGAAGGATCTCGATAGACCCGTTGCCGAGCACGACGTTCTCCTTGTCAACACCGTGGCGTTTCGCAATCGCTTCGGCGAGAACGTTCGGTTCTTCGATCGGATACCGGTTCGGCTTTCCGGCAGCCGCCATTCGAACCGATTCGGCGGCGCCCGGATGCAGCCCATAAGAACTCTCGTTGCGGTGAAGTCTCAGAGGCTCCGCTTCGGACGCAATCGCAGGGACAGCCGCTTCGGTGACGGCGACATCCAATAACGACGGAAGCGCAAGGCTGACCGTAGCCGCGTTTGCAATGAAACTTCGCCTGCTAACCGACGATTCCTTTTTCATATTGAGGTCCTCCTGATCTGGGCGGCATCTTACCAAAGGCCTCCGTCCCGCACAAATGCCCGCCGAGGAAAGATCGGAGCGAACAGACGTCGCGGATTTGTCTTAGTGAGTGTAAAGAAATTGCTTCACCGTTTGATTCTACTCAATGTTTCATCGCAACGCGACTACAGCGAATAGCGGAGCAGGCGAAGGAACGACCACGGATGGTGTTCACGACGCTGGCTCACCTGATAGATGTAGAGATGCTGAGGGAAGCGTACAAAGGGACGAACAAAAAAGGGAGTCCTGGAGTGGACGGGGTAACGGCGGAGCAGTACGCCGAGAACCTGGAAGCGAGCTTAGCGGATTTGCTAGGTTAGACCGAACAAGACTCGCCGATGACGGAAACTCCGCGGCATGAGTCTCTATAGCGGAATGAGAATCAGTTAGGGACTAGCAATGAGGACCAAGATCACTAATGGTAATACGGCTCTCGCTCTAATATGAGAGGCTTTGCAGGGCGTCGCCCTTGTCTGTATCTCAATTTATACTTGCGGACTATCGTCTTCTCTACTATCCTTCACCACTATCCTCCACCACTGGGGCTAGGACGTTCAACTTGGTCAATCTCTTTTTCCGATATGGCGAAGCGCGCAGCTTGCGCTGAGTTGCAGGTTGAAATTAGAGAAGTGGAACCCTATGAACTTATTTCCGAGCGGTAGACGAGGGTAAACCAGAACCTCCCGGGCACGCTGACCGAATGTATCGAGGCTCGAGAACTCTGGGAGTTTGGCGTGTCGGGTGCGTTGGCGAGACCCGGCAACACACTTGATACCGTGATGAGTACGCAGAGAACGCAGAGTCACGGGGCCAGAAGCAAAAAAACAGATCGCTCGCGACTTGCGAAACGGAGAACGACCCCATGAAAACCGGAAGCCCACTACTCGTAGCCAGAAGGGCGCTGCTGGCGGTAATTCTTGGCTCAATGTTGCATTGGATAGGTCTATCCGAGAGTCGAACGCAGCCAAATCCCGGGGCTGGCGCAGTCGATGTACTCACTCAACACAACGATACCGATCGAACCGGACACAATCCCAATGAAACGATTCTAACTCCTGACAACGTCAATTCCCGGAGTTTTGGCAAGCTCTTCGATCTGAAAGTCGACGGACTTATATACACCCAACCGCTAATCGTTTCGGGTATTCAGGTGCTCGGTAGAACTCGAAATATCGTCGTGGTAGCCACGCAGCACAACTCGCTCTTCGTGTTCGACGCGGACACCGGCCAGAAACTATGGTCGCGGAATTATGGGCAGGCGCTGCCCATTCAAAACAGCGCGTGGGGCAGATATCAGGACCTTACGCCCGAAGTAGGAATAACGAGCACGCCCGTCATCGATAAGGCCACAAAGACCATTTACTTCACCTCGCTGACATATGAATATAAGGCCCCGGCGTCGGTTCAGGCGTCGTCCGGACTGAAAGTCCACTACAATCTTCATGCGGTTGACCTCGTAACCCAGGCGGAGAAGTTCGGCGGTCCGGTGGAAGTCAAAGGTTCCGTGCCATTGATACCGAACCCAAGCTCCGATACCCGAACTCATGATCTTACTTTTGCGCCCGAAGACCAATTGCAAAGGGTCGGTCTGTTGATGAGCAACGGACGGATCTTCTTAGGGTTCGGAGCTCATGGCGATCAGTCGCCGTACCAGGGATGGGTCTTCTCTTATCAAGCAAAGGATCTGCGCAAGGCGCCCGCGGTCTGGTCAAGCATCAGGAAAGGCGACACCACCGGGTCGGAAGGATCGGGCGTCTGGCAGGCTGGGATGGGCTTTCCAACGGATCAGGAAGGACATGTTTATTTGATGACGGGAAACGGAAACTTCGAGGCCGGCGTTGGCAATTTCGGCGACAGCGTCATAAAGCTATCAGTCGCTGGCGGCAAGTTAACGTTGATCGATTACTTCACACCTTGTAATCAGGCATGCCTGGACAGTGAGGACATGGACCTTGGTTCATCCGGGCTTCTTCATATCCCGAACACACAGTTTCTGGTGGGCGGAGGGAAGCAAGGCAAGCTCTACTTGCTGGACGGTAAGAATCTGGGCAAGTCGAATCCGGGAAACTGCGACGACTGCATGCAAAACATGGACTGTCATAAGTGCGTGGACAACGTCGTGCAGTCATTTCAAGCAGCGTGTGTCGCGAACCGAAAAAATCCGGATTGCGAGCGGCCAACGTCCACTCACATTCATGGCTCGCCGGTTTACTGGGAGAGCGCGGCGCGAGGCCCGACCGTCTATGTCTGGCCGGAGAACAGCGTGCTCCGGGCGTTCTCCTACGTCGGGGAACACTCACCAGACCGGCTTAAGCCCAGGCTGATTCCGGAGAAGGGCTGCGAGTCAACGGACATTCCAGACTGGATGACCGGCAGCCATGCGTCGCCCGCGGGGTTACAGCAGGGAATGCCGGGCGGCATGCTCTCGATTTCATCGAACCACGGCGAAAACGGAATAGTGTGGGCGGCGACGCCCACCAATAATGACGCAAATCAAAGAGTCGTGCCGGGAATTCTAAGGGCGTACGACGCGAACAACTTGAAACGGCAATTGTGGGACAGTTACTCCATCGCCACGCGCGACGGCAAAGGCAACGTGCTCTACAACCCTGACGACTCCGGCAATTTCGCTAAGCACGCTCCTCCGACCATCGCCAACGGGAAGGTGTACTTATCAACGTTCTCTTATCATCTCAGCGTGTATGGACTGAACCCGCCGCATCCCGCGCGCGCGCCCTCGAATCTGATGGTGAACGGAAGCTTCGAGGATAGTAAGGCCGGCTGGACGGGAACTTTCACGGTAGATGGATGCAACCCGTTATACGGCGACCATGCGGCAATCCTCTTGCCCGGCCCCATCAGGAATGCAAGAGTGGCGCACGTAATACCGAGCCTTCCGGAGGGGTCCTACGAACTCACGGCCTACTGCGCGACTAACATATTAGACCAAAGCATTGTCACGTCGAGCCGGGACAAGAGGCCTAATGAGTTTAATAAGGTCACGGTTGGCGCCAGCGTCAATGGGATGACGTCGAAGACGTTTCACGCAAGCATCCGGGCAAATAACGGATACCAAAAGTATACGGTCCCGTTTACTCTATTCGAGGCTGGCGCGGTTGAGGTTTGGTTCTACGCTCCGAATGCAAAGACAGGAGGAATGCAGATAAGCCCTGCTTACGCGATCATCGATGTGGTGACTGTCTCAAAGGGATCCGTCCGGGGACAAAAGCGAGTTCGCGCTCGAGAGAGGCATGCTGCGGCAAGATTTCACTTGACGCCGACTGGAGCAGCCGCGGTAGCCTCGCGATCGGACTGACAATCGCCGCGAGCGGCGCTTCAAGGAACAGTGGAGCCGTCGGCGATCGACAGGTGCCGACCCGGCGGAAATTTCATGGCCACAAAAACACGCAGACGGCGCAGCAACGAGAAGACAGACTGAAGGCCCTTAAGCCAGCGTGTTTGTTGCATGCGGCCGCCCCTCGCGGTTTTCTCTCTTGTGCTCTTTGCGCATCTTTGTGGCTGATGACTTATTTCCGCCGAGCACCACTAGCTAAGCTAGCCAGTCATTCTATTCCGGCATGACGTCACAATCTTGCGTGGCTGAGAAAGAGGGACTACATAGAAAACTAAGAAGGCGAGGAAGCTCGCAAAACTCAGCGTCCACGGTCAATCTGGCACTGGCTCCTGGAGAGCGGCGCCTCGCTGCTGAACCCACTTTCTGAATTTCTTGAACTGCCATACCAAGCCCAAAATGAGCAGTGACACGAGTGTTGCGAATGTGATGGTGCGCCCTAATGTGAACCCCGCCGGCCTGTATTCCAATTCAATAATATGCTGGCCAGCCTTGCAGCGAATCGTTCGGAACACGTAATTCCCGGGCAGCACCGGCGCCGGCTTTCCATCCACTTTCGCGCTCCAGCCCTTATCCCAGGACTCGGCAACCACCAGCCATCCATCACGCGGCGAGTCGACTTGCACGGTCATCGAGTTGAGACGTCTGCTCGATATCTCCGCGCTGCCTTTCTCTTGCCGGTCCATTGCGCCGCTGTTGCTATTACCCTCCACCCTTGTGTCTCCGGTTGTCCCGACGCCGGTCTCCGCCGGGTAGTCCACAGCGGCTCTCTTCAACTCCTCCGATTCGACTATGACCGCCTG
>JAHFUG010000467.1:0-2144 GCA_023265195.1 Blastocatellia bacterium
CGTATCCTGAATCCTGAATCCTGAATCCTGAATCCTGAATCCTGAATCCCGTATCCTGAATCCTGAATCCTGAATCCCGTATCCTGAATCCTGAATCCTGAATCCTGAATCCTGAATCCCGTATCCTGAATCCTGAATCCTGAATCCTGAATCCCGTATCCTGAATCCTGGAGTTTCATAGAGCCCCAGCCGGCCGGATTGTGTCGTCAGGTCCAAGGTTGTACTGCAAAGCCGCAAGCCGCGCCTGAGCCCGGGCGATATCCCTAAGAGTGATTATTCCAAGCAGCACTCCGTCGTCAGACCGAGCCACAACGGGTAGCTGGGAGATTTCCCGTTGCGCCATTTTTAGTATGACCTTGTCGAGCGTTTGTTCCGGGTGAGAATGCACGACCTTGGCGATCATGACCTTCGCCACGAGATCATTCTCCTGGCCCGCCGCCTCCAATCGCCTCAAGTCGCCGGTCGTTATGAGCCCCACCATCTGTCCGTCACGTAAGACCGGATAGCCGTTGAAGTCGAGATTGCCAACCACGTCCAGAGCCTCTTTTACCGTGATGTCATCCGGGAGCGTCACGACGTCGCGCGTCATGACCGAAGCCGCGGTGATTCGAGTCATCGCGTCGCCAGCCGGCGCATGAGGCAAGCTAATCCCGTCCTGAAACATGAATGACTCGTAGATGGAGAGCGGGGTCAGCCGCGACGCAACCGCATAGGCAATGGCGTTTGCGATCATCAGCGGGAGAATGATCTCGTAGTTGTAGGTCATTTCAAATATCAAAAGAATCGACGTAATCGGCACCCTGATGACCGCGGCGAATAGCGCCCCCATTCCAACAAGAGCGAACGCCCCACGCGCGATTGTCGAGCCGGGCTGCACCATCACCAACACGTGCCATATCGACGAGCCGAGCATCGCGCCTACAAACATCGACGGGCCCAGGACGCCGCCTGACATGCCTGCTCCGTAACTGAACGCCGAGGCCAGCATCTTCGCCGCCATCAGAGCCAGGACGGCTTTCAATACGAGTTGATCCTGCTGTTGCAGAACCGTGCCGAGATAATCGTACCCAATGCCGAGCGCGTGCGGCTGCCACAACCCGATAACGCCGATTATCGCGCCACCAATGGCGGGCTTCGACCACCCGGGCAAATTGAGCCGGTCGCGGAACGCCATTCGCAGCCACAGGATCATCTTCGAGAAAAGCACTCCGACCAGCCCGGCCGCGATTCCCAGCGCGGCGTACGCCAGCAGTTCCGTCGGCTGGTTGAGCGCGTACACATTAGCGCCCTGGAAGAGCGGGTTCTTGCCTAGCAGCCATCGTTCGATCGTGGATGAGATGACCGCGGCGATGACTATGGAGGCGGCAAGCTTCTGATTCAAGTCGCCGACTATCTCTTCGAGGGCAAACGTCACCGCGGCTATCGGCGTGTTGAACGCCGCGGCAATGGCGGCGGCGGTTCCGACCGGAAGCTGATTCATCTGGTTTCGCCGCGGAATGGAAAACAGACGCGAAATCCCGTGCGAGATAGCCGCGCAAATCTGAACCGTCGGCCCTTCGCGGCCAAGACTGGCTCCCGAACCGACGCACAAAGCCGATATCACCGCCTTGCCCAGCGCGGCTCGCATCGGAACTTTGCCGTAGTTCATCGAGAAGGCTATCTTGACTTGAGGAATTCCGCTGCCCTTGGCGTCCGGAGCGAAGAAGTGAATCAGCAATCCCGCGGTCAGCCCGCCCAGGATCGGAATCAGGAGCATCCATACAATTCTGGACGTTCCTTGCATGTGAATAGCGCGGTCAATCAAGTTCTCGGAGAATATCTTGATCAGTTTGTGATAGGTAACGGCCGCCAGCCCACACGCTACGGCGATGGTAATGGTGAGGACTAGATACTTCTGATTGGCTGGTAAGCGGAGCGTGTGAAAGACTCGCGTGGCGCTGATCTCGATGCGGCGCCGTCTTCTTGATCTAGCAGATTGCTCCACCTGTTGAAGTATACGACGGGCTCTGCGACTCTTGCTAGAGGGGGAAGGGGGAATTGATGATTGATGAAGGGGGAAAGGGGGAAGGGGGAATTGATGATTGATGATTGATGAAGGGGGAAAGGGGGAAAGGGGAATTGATGATTGATGTTGATGAAGGGGG
>JAHFUG010000467.1:2154-5722 GCA_023265195.1 Blastocatellia bacterium
AGGGGGAGCAAGGATATTGATGATGAATGATGATTCCCCTTCTCCGCATTCATCAATCATCAATTCCCTCCCTTCCCCGCATTCATCAATCATCAATCATCAATTCCCTCCCTTCTCCGCATTCATCAATCATCAATTCCCTCCCTTCCCCGCATTCATCAATCATCAATTCCCCCTCCTCAATTCCCCGTCCTCGCTGAATATGCTTGAATAGCCACTACCGCCGTGATATTAACTCTGATTATGCCGGCGGCTACTATCAAGCAGAATCTCAAGCTACACTATACGATTCTGTGCGAGGACGTCCGGCTCGAGATCAATCACAAGCTGAGCTTAATGGGCTTATTTTACGCCATTCAGGTGCCCCAGCTTCCGGTTACTCTGCTAAAACTGGTTGTCTTGAATCACTGGTCCGGTGAAGGGCAATACCTCTCGGAAGTTCGAATTCTGAGCCCCGATAGATCCCAGCCCATTGCGGTTTCTCCGCCTTCGCCGTTTCAAGTGCCGGCAGGGGGCTACGCCGACAACGTAACCATATTCGCGAACATCTCCTTTCCCGAACCCGGGAACTACCTGCTTCAGTCCCTCATAAACTCGAACGTGTTCAGCGAACAAACCCTGACGGTGATGGACATCGGCCAGGAACAATCCGTCATGGTCTCCGAGACCGTTCAATAGCAGCCACAAGCGGCTCTCCCAAAAGGTTGACCCGGCGAAACCTCCAATATAGGCTCTTGCGGTGACCGCCGACCGAGCTTTCTTCAAAGCCGCCGCGCATGGTTCCTGAATGAAGGAAGAGTTGCTCAATCTATTGAACCGTGACGCGCGCGAAGTCTTCAATTCAGCCCGGCGTCTTGCGCACGCGCGAGGCGGCGTTGTCTCTCCGCTTCACCTGTTCCGCGCGGCTCTCGAAAATCTCTTGACTGGCGGTCCGGAGGTTGAAGCCGACGCGTGCGTGGAGGGGCCGCGGCTTTTGTTGAGGACGATTCAGGCAAGCCTCACTGAAAGCCACCCCGAGCCATCTGAATCAATACTGGTGCCTCGAGAGACTCAAGACGTCATTGCTCGTGCGAGCCGGCTGGCGCGCGAAGAAGGACTTCTCCTCGCAGCGCCCGAGCACTTGCTTCTAAGTTGTCTCGAAGACGTGGGGCGCGCCCTGCCGCTTGACGTATCGCAGGCTGCGGTAATCGAAGGCTTCGCTAAGCGGCGCCTGAGTTCCTCCAAGCCATGCGTAAGCGCTTCCGGATCGGAGATCGGTCCGGTCGTCCATCCTCCACGTCCGCTAATTCCCGGAGCGATGGAGCAATTCTGCAGCGAAGTCTCGGGTGAGCAGCCATCAGGGCGCCCTCATCGAATCGTCGGACGCGACCGCGAAATAACGGCTCTCGTCGAAACACTGTGCAGAAAACTGAAGAACAACCCGTTGCTGATAGGCAAGCCCGGCGTTGGCAAGACGGCCCTTGTAACCGCGCTCGCGGAAAAAATATCGAACGGCTCGGCCCCGGCCAGGTTGCGCGGCAAGCGAATTATGGAAGTCTCCCGCATAAACCTGCTGGCCGAGTCAAAGTATGCGGGTGACATCGAGGAGAGATTAAAGCGCCTCTTCGAAGAAGTGCGCGGAGCCGGCAACGTGATCCTATTCTTCGATGAGCTTCACACTCTTTTCGGAGCTGGAGGCCCAGCCGGGACCGGAGACGTAGCCAATCTCTTGAAATCATCGCTGTCCGAAGGCGGAGTCACCTGCATCGGGGCGACTACTCTGGCGGAATACTTCAAGTACGTGGCGCGAGACGAAGCGCTTGCCCGCAGGTTCACCACGATCACCGTAGATGAGCCTTCCGCGCAGGAGACCACGCGAATCCTGATCGAGACCCGCGGCTCGTTCGAGTCGTTCCACGGGGTGAGAATAGACGAACAGACCGTTGCGCATTTGGTTGAAGCCGCGGGCAGCTATTTGCACGCCAGGCACTTTCCGGATAAGGCGTTCGATCTGCTGGACAAGGTGCTTGTGAAGAGTTCGCTTTCTGGTCTTGACAGGGTCAGCCGCGGCGTCATAGACAAAACCGTTTCGGAAATGACGAGGCTCCCTCTCGAGATATTGGAGTCGAATCTCACGGAGCGATTGGAGGGGCTCGAGGCGTTTCTTGACGCCGAGGTTCCGGGACAAAGCCAGGCCGCTCATGACATAGCAAGAGTCATAAGGATAACCAAGTTGAGATTGGACGTGAATCCCGAACGGCCGGACGGGGTTCTATTATTCTCGGGTCCGGAAGGCGCGGGGAAGCGCGAGATGGCGGCGGCGCTTGCGGCTTACCTGTTCGGCTCGCCGGACAAGATGGTCGAGTTTGACTTGAGCCAGTTTTCCGAACGCTCGTCTGTTTCGCGGCTGATTGGAGCCGAGCCGGGTTACATAGGGTACGGCGATAGGAGCGGGCTCCTATCGCGAGCCGTTGAAGACCACCCTCACGCTGTATTGCTCTTCCAAAATATCGACCTGGCGGATGCGGTCATTCAGCAGTTCCTGGCGGACGCGTTTTTGCGGGGCGGTTTTACCGATGCGTCGGGGTCGGAAATATCATTATCGAACGAGACGGTCATCATGACGATATCGCGGATGAACGAGAACAAGGCGGCCGGCATCGGCTTTCTGACTCAAACGCGGAACTCGCATGAAGGGCCGGACCGATTGATCGAGCCTCTTGCGGCCCTCGTCGACGAAGCCGTGGAGTTTCGTCCGCTGAATCAACTCGCAATGGAGCGAGTCGTGCAATTGAGGCTCGAGAAACTTCGAAAGCGAATGGAGGACGCGCAGCCCGTTAAAGTGGCGATCGATCCCGGTCTCCACAAGCTGCTGGCCGAGCGATTGAAGGCGGAGAACAAAACGCTGGCCGCCCTCGACCGTTTGCTGCAGGACCTGATCATCCTTCCTTTCTCCAGGCTGCGCATCGACCCGCCGGACGGAAGCCACGAGAGAATAAACATCGGTTTGGGCGGCTCGGAGATTCTTTTCGAGCGCGGAATCGAACTCGAGGCCGGCGATGGAGTTTCATAGCGAGCGGGAGCGCCGCGCTTACGAAAAGACTCGCGATCTTGCGTACTCGCTTTTCGGCGAAGTGAACGTGAAGCCGTTGGATGGCATGCTCGCTCTTCAAGAGGGATCGGCCGTCGTCTACGTTCGCGTGTTTCCGATCGGCGGCGATAAGACGGGGGTCGAGGTCTTCTCCTACGTGGCGATCGACGTCGTGGCGACCGATGAGCTTATGCGCTTTTTGCTCGGCTACAATCTCAAACTGATGATGGGCGGATTTGGTTTACTCTTCGCTGAAGATGGAACGGCCACAGTTCTTCTTACACAGACGATGCTTGGAGAGACGTTGAGCAGCGATGAGCTTTATGCCGGCGTATCCGCGATTGCGGGCGTCGCCGACCGGCTCGACGACGTCATAGTCTCCAGATTCGGGGGCCGCACCGCAATCAACATGTCAGACGCCATCGATCCTCACGAACGATGGGAATGAGCCTAGTACTTCGAGTGAAAAGCCGAGGCCGCCTAATCGCTTGTTGCGGC
>JAHFUG010000468.1:0-1164 GCA_023265195.1 Blastocatellia bacterium
CGATTGCGACGCGTCCTTCCCGTATTGCGACGCGATCTCAGACTCCATACCGCCTGGAGCGGCGTAACAGCCGGAAGAGTTGCCGCGTCACGGACGTAGCGTAGACGCGATGCGCCGTCACTGCCCTGATTGGCACGCGGCGCGCAAGACTTTGAAAGGCGGCTTTGGCGGCGGATATCACGTGAGCCGGCGATCGAAATAATTGATGCGCTGCCCGCTCGACCATTCACGCCGGGTCAACCGATTCCCTGCGAAGAAGTTCTCTGCCTGATCAAATGCGGATCGGTTGAAATCAGACACTCCCACCACAAGTACGCGGTCAAGCAGATCGGCGCCGGAGCGCTCTTCGGCGAAACGCCTCTGCTTGATCAGACAATGCTCGTGACCGAAGCCGTGGCCGGTGACCACGGCGCTAAGGGAGCGTCAAGAAATAAGTTCCCGCTTACACGGGATTCACCGCAGAGGCGCAGAGAACGCAGAGGGAGACGCAGAGAGCAATCCCCCTCTGCGTTTCTCTCTGCTCTCTCTGCGCCTCTGCGGTGAACCTCGGTTCCGTCGGCGGTTCTCATCTCTTGTTGGCGCATACCTCAAAAACGGGAAGTTATTTTTTTACATCCGCTAAGATAGCCATGATAGGACATTGCTCGCTTACGGAAACAGTTTGGGCCCGGAAGGTAGAGAAAGCTAAAAGGCGCTGCGACTGTTCGACGCATTGATGGTAGGATAGAGAGCGCCTAAAGTGCGCTGGTATTTAGCGGATGGCAGAGAGAAGCGGAAAATGAAGATCAAACGCTACTTGGATTAGATCGTATGAAGACACGCCGAAAACTAGAGATCAAATTCGCGGTTTGCATAACGGATTCCGAGCCTGATTTGGAAATGCGAAAGATTTATCAAGTCGTTCCTGATCAGAGCGCCGAGAAGGAAGGTCACCTTAGAATTGTTGATGAGTCAGGCGAAGATTACCTTATCCGACAAATTACTTCGTGTTAGTGGAAGTCCCGAAAGAGGGCGAGCAAGCTCTGCTACTGATTGTCCCGCAGCAACAACAATCCGAAAATTGCGTTGACGCGCTCGAAGTTCTTTCCGTCTACGAAAGTCTTGTTGGCGAAGAACGAATAGCGCTGAAAACTAAGACTCGGCTGCTTCACATCAGCTACTAAG
>JAHFUG010000468.1:1264-5720 GCA_023265195.1 Blastocatellia bacterium
CGCGAGCGGCGAAACTCGGGCACAGGTTCTTCGCCTTCCGCCTCCGGCTCGACTGCCTCGTTGTAGTTTCCAAAGATCTTAAAAGTCGTCGTGTGCCTCAAGGTGTATGTACTCGAGCGAAACGCCGCGCCCAATCCCGACGGGTTGAATCCACTGACCGCCTGGAAGATGAACGGCAACGTTTCAGTCAAACCCCGATCGGCGCCCCCGAAGCCTGCATTGCGGAGGTTGAAGAGCTGGCCACACCTGGCCTGGAAGAAGTTGCGCGCGCCGCCGTTGTTGAACTGGCCTTGCGCCATCTCGAACTTGCCTTGCAAGCGCGGCATTCTCGGGATTGTGCGTGACCATGAGGATGGTCTGGCCCTGCCCGTTGAGCTGAAGAAAAACCTGCATGATCTCGCTGCCGGTTTTGCTGTCGAGCGTGCCGGTCGGCTCGTCGGCCAACGTCTTCTTCATCTGTGTGACTTTTGTGCCTTTTTGTGGCCATGAAACTTCTGCCAAGCACCACTAGAGGGTCTGCTCAGCGGCTTTGCTGGCGGCCGCTTCCGCAACAGCGGGCCGTTGCCTCCGCCAGAAGTAGAGCGGGATCTTTACACCAACGCTGACCCCGTACATCTCAGGCATATCCGGCCGATTTTGATAAGTGAAGGTCGCGTGAATGAAAAGCTGCGCAAAGTCATTGACAGTCTGTGAGGTGAAGCCAGCGTAGCAGTCGTTGCAACCCCTTTAATGGGCGCTCGCTCAAGAGCCTCCCTCCAGGGCGGTGGGCAGCGGAAGATGACGACCGACCACGAGGAGTTTCGCCAATGAGGCGCTGGCTGCGGAGCACTCGCCGAAGAACCGGAAACGTCACTTGCGCAGTTGCTCTGCGCGGCCCTCTGAACTTTGGCCAGATGCGGATGCGATCCGCAGTTCGCTGGGAGCGCAGGCTTCCAGCCTGCGTTAGGGCCGTTGCTCTGCACGGCCCTCAATCCCGCGTCCTGTTAATCCGCACTTCCCGCGAACTGCGGACCCAGGACGCGCGTCAGCGCTCCTGACATCCATTTTTCTTTGCCGATGTACAGCACTATGATCTTTCCGCTCTTGTAGAAGTGTGGAGCGGATACCCAGGTAATCATGGTTGTGCCGACGCTTGCGCCATCCGAGCTGACGCGTCTTGCTTCGGCATCAGCGGCCGCCTGAGATTCATACTCGAAGACCTGCGCATCATTGCCGTTCACTCGCACCACCTTAGCTTTCACCGAAAAGAAGGGCTGCGACAGATCACCTTGTTCGGAAATTTCAGCTTGTTTTGTCTCCGCGCGCATCTTGTCCAGAAAGCTGTGGTAGTCGAGCACTTGCTGAGTCTTCGGGGGCGCCTCACCGGTTTGCAGTGCGCAGGCGGTGGCCACGATGGTTGAAGACAACCCGACGAATACCAGGGCGCATATTAGGCTTCGCATTTTTTTCTCCGGGCGATGGCTAATCGAGATCGTGCCGGTTCGGGCCGAACAGGGCGGGTCCATCAAGAAGCGAGAGGCCAGGTCTAATACTCGCACCCGGCCCCTCGCGCTACGCGATAGGAGACCGCCGTAATTCCCCTTGGGCTATCCCGGAAGGGAATCCAGCGAGGCCATAGCAGGGTCTCACTCCAGCATTCTGACCCGCTTCTCGATCACGTTGACGCTTCGATCCAGGCTTGAGCCGTGCATTCGCGCGACAACTTCATCGGTCGGATCGACGCCTTCAAGCACGCCATCAGTCACTCGATACCGCGCCTGATGATTGATAAGGTAGTAACTGCCTTCTCCGGTGCTCTTGAGGAAAAGCAAGTAAGTGGCGCCGGGTTCATACGCCCCGCCGTCGTCAATGTTGAGCACCGCGCCATTCCCCATTATTCCGCCGGTCTGCTCGAGCACGAAGGTTGGTCCGTCGTTCTCGCCCTTGAGAATGGAGTTGATTGCAAAACCGTTGTTGGTGAATGGCGTCGCGCCGTCCCCTTCTCCAACGCTCCTGCCCGGTTCCGCGTACATGTGATTCGCGGTGACGATTAGATCGGCTCCCGCGACAAGGCCGGCGGTGGTCCGATAGATGTTCTTCCATTGCGCGCGAACGATCCGCGTTTGCGCGGGTTTCGGCGCGAGAAAATGGCCTAAGGCGAGCGCGGTAAGCACGCCCATGGCCAGAACTGAACTCAGAATCGCTATTCTCTTCATCTTTTCTCCTCCTGAAGAAAGTTGAAGCCCTGAATGGCCCGGGCGTCTATTGTGGAACGTGCGCATAGATCGAATTGAGCTGGTCGCGGTCGTGCTGGTTTATAGCATTACCCGCGGTCAGCACCGTATCGTTCATGCAGGTATTCGTCTCCGTCCGGTTGTGATTCAGACCGAACGTGTGACCCACTTCCTGGCAAGCGACGTGATTCACCGCCGTCTGCGAGTATCGCGCCGTGTCGCGCAGAAACGTGTCATTAAGCTGCGACATCGCACTGTTGACGTGGCACGAGGTGACGCTGGTAAGCGACGCCAATCCGAGCCAGCCGGTATTGCCATACGCCCCGTAAAACAATCGCAGTTTTGGAGTGGAGCTGTTGACCAGTGTCACGATTGTTGAATCCCAGAGTGAGATCGCCCCATTGAACGCGCTGGTGTAGGCAGTTGCGCTTCTCGAAACCGTGCTCTGCGCCGCTGGACTGGCGAAGGGAATGGTTCTCGGGGTGTAATGGAATGCAGTTGTGCCGCTGCATATCCAGGGATGATTTGCCAAAACGACGCCGGTTCCAATGGTGAGACCGATCATAAAGGTCACCACGACCGACAAGAACCGCTTGCGCTTGATGAGGTGCATAACCTGTTTCCTCCTCCTACAAGTGAATTTGTCATGAGCGGTGGATCGGACGTGCAGTCAGGAGTCCGCTCGCTCCGGACACTCCGGGCAAACGCTTTCGATCACATCCCCGACTTCGCCATCGTCGAGGGGTTTGTCCCACACCGCCAACACGATGCCCTGCGCATCGACGACGACGGTCAGTGGCACTTCGGTTGCGCCGTACCGCTTCTGGAGCTCGACATCAGGAAAAGGCACGACGGGGAACGGCATCTTTGCGGTCCGGGCGTGCTGGACCGTCGTATAAGAATCGGCTATCGACAGTGCGATCACCTGAACCGAGGCCTTGAGTTGCTTCAATTTGCCCGCGAGCTTGATCCAGGACGGCATACCCGCCTCACACCGGTCGCAGGTTGGACTAAAGATCAAGAGCAGTGTATTGCCGACGCCGCGCGCGGAAACCTTCACCTCATGGCCTTCAGTGTCGCGCGCGCTGAAGACGGGCAGTTGATCGCCCTGCGAGAGGCGGCGCACCGGTTGCGATCCCGTGCTGGCCACCTGAGCGCTACGGCGCAACTCAACATTCTGCCGCCAGAAATATAGGACGACGGCAAACGCTACAACGAGCAGAGCCGTCAGCACGATGAGCGCGATTCGGGATCGTGGCTTCTGTGTCATACCTCGGTTACCGAATTTGATCCTATTCGTAGCGAGCGACCTCATACCGCCGAGTTCCGGCCCGAAAAACTTGACTCATTTGTGAACTTCTTGGCGGCCTAGGCTTCCCTAGGCTTCCCTAGTGTATTGCAAACCTGGGCTCGCGGCGGTGGAGGCTTGGCAACGACCTCCGACTACGCTGAGAAAGGAAGCAATGCACCCAGCGGTCTCCCGGTCTCGACTTTTTGAATCCCTGTGCGAATCCCCTTCGCAAGAAATCAACCAAATGCAGCCGTAATGTATCTAACGCGGGAATGTCTGTCAACGAGAAAAAATGCGAGAAGTAAGTCCACCGCCATCACTGTCGGCAGAACCTCTCCATCTATCCGAATCACGTGAGGATGCAAAATTATGTGACCATCTTTCAATAGAAGTTGGACAAGAGAAGTTGGACAAGCCATTGCCGGTGACTTGGAAAAGAATGCAATACATGCAGCAGAGTTGCTCCAGTCCTTTACAACGGGAGCTTGCGCAACCGAAGCGCGTTGCCAATAACCGATACCGGACTGAAGCTCATCGCGGCGCTCGCGATCATTGGGCTGAGCAGTAGTCCGACACGGGTAGAGCACACCCGCGGCTAGGGGCATTCCGAGAGCGTTGTATATAAACGCAAAGAATAAATTCTCTGACTGAAGGATCTGTCTATTTGCTCCAGTACTTCAGCGAGCCTACTGGGGTTTGAATCTCAATCAACAACCGGGCGCGGATCGCTCCCGCATAACCATAGGAGATCCTTAGAATGGCAAAACAATCCGATTTTTGGCGGCGCTGCGTGCTCACCTCGGTTCCGTGACTCTTGTCATCCTTTCGTCACTATTGCGGCATGGCTTGGCAGACTATTCATCGCGGCCGGCCTCAGTCAATCAACCGGGCCTACCGGGCTTCAGTTCGGTTCAAGGTGATGAGGACCGGGCTTTGATGGAGATGCTAGGGT
>JAHFUG010000107.1 GCA_023265195.1 Blastocatellia bacterium
GGGTAGGGTTTGCCGACAATGCTCTGATTTGGAGCAGGCAATGCATTGGAAGGAAATCCGCAAACACTTGCGTCAAGCGCCGGGCGTTTTCTCACCCAAGAAAAGAACCGCACTCGATGCATATCAGATCGTGATCCTGCGAAATAGCGCCGCAGTCCTCGCACCTCACCGTCGAGCCATTGCTCGGAGCTGCCGTGATGGGTTCCTTCTCGATCACCGGCTTCATTGAAGGCTGGTTGACAACGCGATCTACGGGTCTTGGCGGAGGGACCAGAGCGGCTTTTTCAACTACAATGGAGTTCAGCATGACTGAACGAGGGACGCTTGTAACGGCCGGTTTTACTTGTTGACGCGCGCTTGACGCGGGGCCGTCGGCCGGTCTGATTTGTTTCTGTTGGATTTTGAACGATCCAAGCGCGGATCGAGCCGAGGCGTCCACGTTCTGGCTCTCCGCGGGAAGCGAACTGAAGAATGTGAGATCACCGTAGAGATCGATGTTTGGAACGTCTTTCGCGTTCTCCGGCAGTAGCTCGCGGCGGCCCAATGGTCCTGATTGTTTTCCCTTGATCAAGCGCAATTTCTCCGGGGAGGGTTTTTGTTAGAGGCAAGTGTGATTCTACATCAGCGCGTTCCTCGTTTTCTACACTAATTCAAACTCAACCTGCTCGCGAATCTCCCCTTCCGGCTTTCGCGCCCCGAAAAAGGCTGCACTGGAGTCTGGCCATTTCCTCTTGGCCCTCATAGGAGGGTCATGTTGATAGCCCGTGTTGGTGTAACGTTCCGTTAGGAGGGCCATGTTTAGCAGGTGACTCCTAAGAGATGACACAATCCTCAAGTAAACATGGCCCTCCGCTATGGGGGCCAGCGATCAGCTATAGCTGGCCCGATAACGCGTCGAGCCTTTTCAGCATTGTCTGATACTCAGGGTCGTCAAACCGAGCGAACAAAAAGGCGTCGGCATAGTTCGGTAACGGGCCACCCACGATGTGAGCCGCGAGCAGTTCAGCCGCTGCTTGCGACGCCATGACGCCGTAGCCCGACAGAGCCGCAATCGCATGCGCGCCTTCGACTGGCAAAGGCCCAATCACCGGCCGGTTGTCGCGAGCCTTGCAGTAATAGCCGCCGTCAACGACGCCCTCGCTCTCATGGCCGAAGTACGCCGACAGACCCGGAATCATTCGGCTGAGGCCGCGCAAGCAAACCTGCGCATAATATCGAGGGTAAACCGGCGGCCAAACCGGCTCCTCCCAAGACTTCGTTTCGTAAGTCCAGATGAGCAGCAGTTCGCACCGTTCGCCGTTCCCACGCGGACGAAAGTGGACTCCCGCCGGAAATTCGTCCAGCAAGAACGTCGAGTCTTCTCTTGCCTTCAAGTTAACGCGCTCTGAGTCTGTCCATTTGAGCCGGACGGTATCGTTCCAAATCATCATCGGAGCGCTGCATGGCACGACCCCAAGAGAGTCCCTGAACGTAATCTTGCCGTGCAACTCGTTCACGACGGGGACGTCCAGGCCAAGCATCGCGCCCACCTGTTTCAAGAGCGGCCCTGCCGCGATGACGAGATTGCTCGCGTCAAGAAGACCACCCGATTGAAGAAGGATCGTTTGGACGCGCCCGCCAACAGTCCTTACCGCTTCAACTCGATCGCGAACCAGCCTGACGCCATGAGCTTCCGCATTCTCCAGAAGCCATCCGCCTAATCGCATCGAATCCAGCCAGCCGCATCGGCGAACGTGCGTCATCGCAACCACGTCTTCGGTAATGAAAGGGAAATGTCTCAGGATTGTCGCCGCGTCCAATACAATGTCGGCTCCCGTGGGCTGTCCTTGAAATCCTCGCGGAGGCGACGGCGGATAATCTTCGAGACCCTTATGGACCCGAACCGGTCCGGCTCCAAAAGCCGATACCGCTTGGGCGTGGCGCTCAAGTTCGGCGGCATTCCGGGTATCGGCCGTCAGGAATACGTAGCCGCGCCGGTTCAAGTCGAAGAGATTCCCGCACTCATCGGCAAGTTCTTCCAGAAGGTCGATGCCGCGGTTCATGAAACGCACCATCGTGTCATCAGGCCCCGGCCACCAGTTGCGGTAAGCCTGTGTGCCTTTATCGCTGGTTAGTGTCAGCGGAGGGCGTTCATCGATCAACACAATGTTTTTGACACGATGCCTGACTGCAAGGTGATATGCGGCGGAGACGCCGGCTATTCCGGCGCCACAGATCACGATATCAGCGGTTGAGCCCTTCATGTGACGAGCCGGCCTCTCCTGTGTTCTTCACTTTCAGGATTCAGGATTCAGGATTCAGGATTCAGGATGAAGGATTCAGGATTCAGGATTCGGAATGAAAGGCGGAGGATGATATCCTGTATCCTTCATCCTGAATCCTGAATCCTGAATCCTGAATCCTGAATCCTGAATCCTGAATCCTGAATCCTGAATCCTGAATCCTGAATCCTGAATCCTGAATCCTGAATCCTGAATCCTGTATCCTGAATCCTGAATCCTGAATCCTGTATCCTGAATCCTTCATCCTTCATCCTTCATCCTTCATCCTGAATCCTGAATCCTGAATCCTATCTCAGAGCACGATTTCGGCCATCGTTCTGACCGCGTCGATGCTCCCGGAGCCGCAAATGAGGGTGGTGACTCCGGCCTCCCGCCACACAGCCACGAGATCGGCTATTCGCTCCCGCGGCCCACACAGCGCAACTTCGTCGACGAGTTCATCAGGCACCGCTGCGATTGCTTCGTTCTTCTTGCCCGCCAGATAGAACTCCTGTATGCGGCCGGCCGCTTCTTCGTAGCCATACCGGCATGCCAAGTCGTTATAAAAGTTTTTCCCTTTCGCCCCCATCCCGCCGATGTACAAGGCGAGATTCGGCTTCACGTGAGACCGGCAAGCATTCACATCGTCACCGATGACCACCGAAACCGTCGGCGCAATATCGAAAGCGCTTGGGTTCTTGCCGTCCGTACGCCGGCCAAAACCTGCTTCAAGCGATTCGCGAAACACGTTGATTCGTTTCGGGGAGAAGAATACCGGCAGCCAGCCATCGGCAAGCTCCGCCGCCAGCGCGACGTTCTTCGGTCCGATCGCCGCTATATAAATCGGGATATTCGGCCGGAGCGGATGAACGATCAGCTTTAGAGGTTTTCCCAGACCCGTTCCCCCGCGAACCGGAATGTCGTAGTGCTCGCCATGATGCTCGAGCGGTTTTTCCCGTTTCAGGATCGACTGCACTATTTCGACGTATTCTCTCGTTCGCCCGAGAAGTTTTCCGTAGGGCACGCCGTGCCATCCCTCGACGACTTGAGGTCCGGAAGCTCCGATGCCGAGCAAGAATCGGCCGTTGGTTAAGAGATCAACAGTGACCGCGGTCATCGCGGTCATCGCGGGGGTGCGCGCAGGCATCTGCATGATCGCCGTACCTACATTGATGCGTTCGGTCTTAGCGGCAAGCCACACGAGCGGGGTCACCGCGTCGGAGCCGTACGCTTCCGCGGTCCACAGCGAATGATAGCCGAGCCGCTCGGCTTCCCGCGCCAAGGCCACGTTGTCCGCCGCTCCCGAGCCCCAGTAACCGAAGTTCAGCCCCAATTGCATAGTCTTATCCTCCCACACGGTCTATCGTCTCCAGGAACAATAGCGGAGACCTCGGACCTTTTCTACGCGGAGCCGTTGTCAAACACGAAAGGATGCGGGTAATGTGGAGTGAGTGTATTTGCTACGAGTTTCGGTGCAACCGCTTGATTCGCACTTGCCGGAAATAGACTCGGGAAGTGATGTCGTGGTTCTGAAGGCCGATATAACCTTCTTCGCCGCGCTTGCCTTCAAACTCGGTGACCTTCTCTCCGTTCAGCTCGACGATATAGTGCTGGCCGATCACGGAGATCTCGTAGAGGTTCCATTCGCCCGCGGGCTTCGAAGAGACTCTACTTGCCGGCGCGAAGCTGTACACAGAGCCAGTCTGGTATTTCAACCCCTGTTTGTCGCAATCGTCTATCTGGATCTCGTATCCGTGGCTGACCGCATACCAGGGATCGTCGCTCTTCTCCGGGAAACGGACGAAGACGCCCGAGTTGTTGCAGCGCTGAGTGACCTTCCACTCGACCCTTAGTCTGAAATCGCGGAACTTTTCGTTTTCATACCACAGCATCCCCATGCCGCCGTGGGTGACGAGCATTCCGTCTTCAACAGTGAAGTTGCCCTTGCCGGCCATTTTCCACCCGGTCAGGTCTCTCCCATTGAAGAGCTTCGTCCATTTCTTATTCTTCGCGTAGACATTATGGTTTGCGAATATACCGATGATAACTAAAGCTTGCGAGACGGCTATCAATAGCCTTCGATGAAGTCTCATTTCGAACCTCCCACCGGCCTTGGGATTCTGAGGTGCTGAGATGCTCCGATTAATCTCAGGTTGGCGGCATAGTAATTCATGCACGCCGGTCAGTTCAAGCCGGTTAGGTGATGCAAATGCTCACATCTCTGAATCGGACCGAGTTAGCCAATATCTGATCAAATCTGTAATCTATTACGGCGATCAGTCACCTGACGAGGTTTTCTTTAGACTATGGCAAGCCACGCGCTGGTTCGGATATTGATCTCTTGATCGCTATGCAATTTGAGGGGAGCCAATCCCGCCAAGCGTCGTTGATTCTCGGCCACGTGGTGCGCACAGTCGGCGTTGGGCGGATGGACTTGATCGTGCGCACCGCGGAGCAGGTGAAAGAGCGGCTTCGGATTGGCGACGGCTTTATGCGCGAGATCACTGAGCACGGCGAAGTCATTTATCAAGCAGACCACTCTTGAGTGGACAGACAAAGCAGAAAATGATTGGAACGTAGCGCAGGCGAACAGCTATTAGCGGTGGATTATTGCTTAGGACAAAAAGTGAAGAAAACCCGAACCACCTCCGTCTTACGCTGGACTCGAAGGCTACTTCGAGCCGCCAAGTAATGAAATTCAACTTAACAGGAGGATTACATATGCGCCGAAAGATGATTAGTCCGATCTCGCTGACATTAACTTCCATTCTCTGTCTGATAGCTTTCCAACAAACCGCGCTTGCGGGGCCGCCTCTTATTTGTCATCCATTCGACACCGGCGGCGCGCGGTCGCTGCCCTGGAACGGCTCGGAATGGCGGGCCGTTGATAAGAAGTACAATATCAATCGGCTGGTTGAAGATACTCTGGGATTGCTCACCCAGGAAACTCCATTGCTGGCAAGGATGGAAACGTTGCGCAGGGCGACCGTCTACGCCGTGTGGTCCATGAATGATTACAAGGTTGGCTATTCCGTGAAAGACGCTTCCGTCGCTAGCGAACTGCTCTCACGATTGAAGGCCCGTATTCCCGATCAAGGAGTCAAATCGGATAAGAAGGCGGCGGCGATCGCGCTGTTCGACTATGGATACCTGGTGGAGAGTTACAAGCAGGCAGGTGATGGTTCGAAAGGCGTGAAGGCGGCGGGCGATACCGATGGCTATGCGATCATAGTTAAAGCGATTGCTCTGCGTGGAGGCGATCCAGAGATGGAGTTCGCAGCGGCGCTAGCCAAGTACGATAGGACAGGAGCTCATCTTGAGCATGTCCAAAGAGCGGCCGCGGGCGCGCAAGAAGGATCGTTGCTCGCGCGGAACCTGCTCACGCATTTCAGCAATATGGGCAAGACGATTGCAGAGCTGCGGAGATAGCTTACAGGGGACAGGTGATAGGGGACAGGGACATGGATGATGGAGAGCGGGTGACGGGAAATAGGGGACAGGGGACAAGTGAAAGCAACAGCCGCCGGGCGTCTGGCAAAGTGTCAGACACCCGGCGTCTGTTTTAACTGGGTTCGAACAAATCCGCCGCCTTTGTCGTAACCCCAAACAATCTCACAATCACTCTGGAGGCTGTATGACTAATTGTCAGGCCTGTGCCGCCGAGATTATTGGCCGCGAACGTTTCTGCCGCAACTGCGGAGCGCCGGTGGCCGTGCTCATCGAGGATTTAGCGGACACTCATCAATTCGAATCAACTGCTCCACCTTTGACTCCCGCTCACGCGGGGATCGCCGAGTCGGCCGGCCAGTTCTACGGCCCGGCTTCAACTGCATACCCGCTTGCGCAAGCGTCCGGATTCTTGAAGCAGACGATGCGATCCATCAAGCGACTGCTTCGGAAGAAAGTCGTCTGGCCTTTGGTTTTTCTCCTGGTCTCTCTTTTCATTGTCTCGGGCCTGGCGATCGGCAGACAGATGATCCGAACGCGCAGGCTTCGCCGCGCTGAAACGGCTGTTGAAGTCGACCGCTTCAAACAGGCGAGGCGCGCAAAGCTGGCTGAAAACGCCCGGCGCAAGGTCGAAGAAAACGTTCAGAATTCGTTGGGTTTCAAGCCGGCTCCGGTTTCGCAAGGAGAGTATCCTGACTTGCAAGGCGTCTTCGTGGCCAGCTTGACCACCGACTACAGCCCCGCCGCGCTGGCTAATATTCAAGCGGGCGACGTGCTGACGGAACTGAACGGAAAGCCCGTGCCCGGGATCATGGACTTAGGGCAGGTTGCGGACTCGCTGAAGCCTGGAGGCGAAGCCAGTGTGAAACTGTATCGAGACGGGGAAATCGTAGCGTCTACTATACGCGCCGCCGATAGGTTGTTACCGCCGCTGCAACCGAAGATCGATCCGCGAGACCAGGGCTTTCTCGGCGTTGGAAGCGTCACGCGGCGTTGCTGCGCTCCAGGTTCCAAGAGATGGGGTCTCGAGGTTCGGCGGCTGATCGACAACAGCCCGGCCGACCTCGCGGGATTGCAATTGGGCGACCTTATCACGGAGTTTGACGGACACGCGACCTTGACTCCCGACGAGTTCACCCGGCAAATTCTCGCGACCAAGCCCAGGACCAAAATCACACTGAAGGTTTATCGCGCCTCCGTTGCGCAAACCGTGGAGTTGATACTGGGACATGGTTTGTAGAGAAGCAGTTATAGGACCAGAGGAAATGGTTACAGGGGACGGGTACAGGGGACGGGACCAAGTGGTGCGCTTGCAAAATTGTTTCATCCATTTTATGCAAGAAGCGGACGGCCTTTGTAAGTCCACTTGAAGGGCTTCGCCATCGTTGCGTTGAAATCACGAATGAAAGCCAATAGCTGATCTCTCATCTCTCCGACCGAGGAAGGTGACGCTTCTTCACTTCAATAACCAGGCGCACGAGTATGCTGAAGCAATACATTCACTCGCTTCAACCACTTCTCCTCTCCACCCTTATCTTGCACCGCCTCCAGCTTTGCCCTCGGCTTGAAACGCGCCGCCGAGCCGCCGCCGTTGAGAAGCCGTTCGCGGGGGGGGTCGCAAGCAACTCAAGGCGAGGCGCAACCGCGTCGTCCGTGCTACGAGCCTGGTATTAGAATCGGCCCGGTTGACGTCATTAAGCTCTTTTAGAAGAGCGGCCGCACGGGCTTTTATTTTTCCGGCGTTAAAAAGGGTGGGATCGAGGCGGAAGACCCGATTGAGCCCGAAGGCGAGGCCCACTCAGGCGTTAGCGTCGCCGGCAATTCCACTCTGTACGTACGCAGCAACCAGATTCGAATTATTGAAACGAGCATCATTGATTGAAGCCCTTCCCGCGGCGCGGCGACATCGTTTCAGCGAGCGATCTCGCGTGTTGGAATGGCGCTCCGCTCAAATCACCATCCAGGAAAGGCGCTGATTTGCGTTGACCACGAAACGCTGATCAGCGCAGGTCAGCAACCCGAGGCAGCGAAGATCAGCGGTTAATCTTGAAGCGGACCGGCGAGACTCTCAGCGCGCCGGTGTTCGATGATTTCCTCCGAATGATGCAAGCATCACCATTTTGTTTGGCTTCGGAGCGCCGCGGTTTCTTGGTTCTGTTCTCGTCCTGCTGTGCTAAACTGAATCGTTTCATGACTACATCTACCGGAGACACGCGCTAATGAACTTGACGCTTACGCCCGTTCGCTTCAAACAACGGGCGGAATCCCAATTCGCCAACAAGCTTGGCGTCGTTGACGGCGACGTTCGATTAACTTATCGAGAGTATTGCGCCCGCTGCGACCGGCTGTCGAACGCGCTCACGGAACTCGGCGTTCGGCGGGGGGAACGCGTAGCGTGGCTGGGTTACAACAGCCATCAACTATTGGAGGCGTACTACGGTGTAGTGCAAACGGGTTCGGTGCTGTTGCCGTTGAACATAAGGCTCAGCCCTGAAGAGATCGGCTTCATTCTAAGCGACTCGGACTCCGTCGCGCTCTTTTACAATCGTGACTTCCTTCCCATCGTTAAAGCCGTCCGGGCTCACGCCCCCACAGTCAAGCAGTTCATCCCACTCGAGAGCGGTGAGGGCGATGACTACGAGGGTCTGCTCGCATCGGCTCCGGCTGACTACACGCCGCCGGATGACATTAAAGACGACGATCTAGCCGAGTTGTTTTACACGTCCGGGACCACGGCTAATCCAAAAGGCGTGATGGTGACTCACCGCAATTTATACTTGCACGCGATGCAAGCGATGGCTGGGTTGGCGGTCAAGGACACAAATGTTCAGCTTCACACGATCCCGCTGTTTCACGTTAACGGTTGGGGCACGCCTCACACTATTACCTGCGCGGGCGCCCGCCACGTGCTGGTCAAAAAATTCGACCCGGCTGAAGTGCTGGAGCTCGTTCAGCGGGAGCGAGTGACTCATTTTTCCATGGTGCCTACGATGGCGACGGCCCTGATCAACCATCCCTCGGTCGGTGAGTACGATCTCTCCAGCCTGCAGTATGTGGGCCTCGGCGGCGCGGCCGCCCCGGTTGACCTGGTGCGGGAGGTAGAGCAGAAGCTCGGTTGTCCGGCTTACGGTGGTTATGGTCTCACGGAGACGACGCCGGTTTGTACGTTCTCGTTTCTCAAGGAGCATCTCAGCAATTTGCCGGACGAAGAACGATGGAAACGCCAGGCCATGACCGGCTATCCGATGCCGGGCGTGGAAATGAGCATAGTAGATCAGGACGACAATCATCTTCCAAACGACGGCAAGAGCGTTGGCGAGATCGTCGTTCGCGCTGACAACGTAATGGCGGGCTACTGGAAGCAGCCAGAGGACACCGCGTACGTGATGCGGGGCGGCTGGTTCCACACGGGCGACATGGCCGTCGTTGATGAAGAAGGCTACTTTCTAATAGTGGATCGCAAGAAAGACATAATCATATCGGGCGGGGAGAACATATCGTCGATCGAAGTCGAGAAAGCGGTCTACTCGCACCCTCTGGTTTTCGAATGCGCCGTTATCGCCGTGCCCGATGAGCGTTGGGGAGAGGCGCCAAAGGCGCTCGTGGTCCTGAAGCCCGGCGAATCACTGGGCGAGCAGGAACTGATCGACTACTGTCGAACCAAGCTGCCTGGGTTCAAGATTCCCAAATCGGTCGAGTTTTTCGATTCACTTCCAAAGGGCGGAACCGGCAAGATATTGAAGAAAGAACTGCGAGAGCGGTATTGGGAGGGCCAGGAGAAACGCGTTCATTAGCTACTCCGTCATCCGCGCGCTTCTCTTGGCTCTTGCCCGCTGACCCCGATCGCCATCCCAAGATGCAATTGGATCTGCATTGTATTTGAAGGAGAGCAGTCGATGGTTCTCGCAAGCAAAGCTTCCTTCGCCGGATGCGTGAGGCCGAACAGAAGAGGACCCGCGTTTTGTGGTTGGGCATGGATCACCGGCGGCGGCGCAGAGGCGACGTTCATATCGAACGTTGAGGTCAGGGATCAATACGCCGATCCAAGAATCTATCCGGCGGCCTGATACCGGCGGGCCCAGGGAGCGATGTTCTACCCGCCAGGGTTGCTCTTCAGGCGGAGACGGGACGCGGTATCGGATCGACAACGGATCCGTGAATTGGATAGCGGATCGAAACGGGAACCAAATCAACTTCAGCGGATGGGCGTTGCTCAACCTGATAACCGATTCGCTGCGGTCGTGGAAATCCGAACCGGACTCGAACTCGACAAAGCCATGCTGTTGTCTTCGCTCAGACTCATCGGCCGTCTCCTCTTCAAGATACTCTTCGCCGTCGAATATCACGGCCTCGAGAACGTGCCGCGAGAGGGACCGGTGATAATCGCCGGCAATCATCCTTCTTACCTGGACCCTGTTCTAGTTGGACTTCCACTCGATAGAGTGGTTCGCTTCATGGCGTGGGACGCCATTTTCAAGATTCCAATACTTGGATGGCTCACGAGGGTTCTCGGCGCATTCCCAGTCGACTTGCGCCGCGGCAAGGGAGACGCCGCTTTCAAGCAAGCGTGCCGCGTGCTCGAAAGTGGCGAGGCTCTGGGCATTTTCCCCGAAGCTCAGCGTTCCGAAGGCCCGGCAATGGGAGAACTGCGATCCGGCGCCGCGAGACTGGCGCTCGAGACCGGCGCTCCGATCGTGCCTGTCGCCATTGGCGGCGCTTCGCGAGCGTGGCCCAAGTGGAAGCTCCTGCCAAAGCCCGCCAAGATAGTCGTTCGTTTTCATGAGCCCATCACGGTGAGCGGTATAGACCGAGCCTCGCACGGAAGCGACAGGGAGTTTCATCACAAGGTGATGGAACAGGTCGCCGCAAGGATCAATCGCTCGTTGACCCCGGCGTTGCGCGGGGCCGAGGCGTTCGAAAAATGGTATCGCCAGCCACCATCGCACATAAGAAGCTACGAGTGGGCTCCGCTTGTAGCGGCGATCATAGCGTCTCTCGTGACGCTTTCGCGCGGCGGCGTTGTTAAGACGTGGGTTCATATCTATCTTCCGCCGTTCGCCTATTATGCTTACCTTGCGGCGGACCTCTTATTGATTAGACAAAACCGCACCGCGAAGTGGCTTCGTAATTCCATGCCAATATGGCTGATCTTTATCTGGCGCGCGTGGCTGACTGAATCGATCGGGATTCCCGCGGGCAGATTCAATGGAATGCTAGTATGCGGCGCGGTAGCCGCACTATTGCCGTTCTTCTGGGAAGACTATCTCACATTGCAGAAGTTCGTCCGCGGGCTAACCGTTTCTTACTACTTCTCGCTGGCGCTCTTGCTTCGGTGGCCGCACGAACTGGGCGCGCTCGTCTCCGTACTCGGCTTCGTGGTCTTGTTCAACTTGGGTCATCGAGTCATACTGCGCTACTGGACCGCTTCGGCGGCGCTGATACTGATCGCGATTTCAATTCTTGCCAATGGTCCGGCCACCATGAGGATGCTTCCATTCGCGCTGCTGCCGCTGGTTACGCTCGCTTATCTACGGACGTTTGTCGGCGCCGCGTACGACATACGAAGGGCGGGAGACGTCGTCATCCATTCTCAGATGTAGCGCAGGCTTCAGGTCCGTTCCGACCAGAATCAGTTGCTCTTCGAGCCGACCTAACCGCATTGTGGCAGGCCCAAAGCCTCCGGTGCGCCGGGCGGGCGCACGATCAAATCGAACGTAAATTCTCGACGCCGCTTGCTTCACCTCCTGCTGTTATAATCGACGGCGATGGAAGCTACGGGATTCGTTGCCGCCGGCGGTTTGAGTTCACGAATGGGCCGCGATAAGGGGTTGCTTGAGCTAGACGGAGTCACCCTTGTCGAACACGTAATCCAGGCGCTTTCGGCGGCCGTTCGCGACGTGACGATAATTTCGAACAACAGCGAGTATCTTCGGTTCGGATTGCCCGTGATCGCCGACACTTATCGCGAAGTAGGGCCGCTCGAGGCGATTCGAACGGCTCTCGCCAATGCGAGTTCTCCCGTTGTCGTTTTATGCGCGTGTGATACTCCTTTTGTTACGTCCAAGCTCTTCGAGTTTCTTCGAGATCAATCTACCGGATTCGACTCAGTCGTTCCTTTGGACGAGAAGGGAATGTTGGAACCGCTTTGTGCGGTCTATGCGAGAGCAGCGCTCGCCCCGGCGACCGACTTAATTTTAAACGGAAGGCGCAAGGTGAGCGAGTTGTTGGAGCGAGTGCGGACTCGGACGATTCCGTTCGGGGACTTCTCTCATTTGCCCGGAGCGCGCAACTTCTTTCGAAACATCAACACGCCGGAAGAGTATGACCGGACGGTCGAAGCCCATAGCCGCCGCGGCAATGAGGCGCCGCAATAACTCGAACGCCTTTCCTCGACCTGGCCGGGCTTGTCAGTTATAGCGGCGTTTTTACAGCGCTGTCTGTTTTGGCGCCATCAACAAACGCCGCCCTCGACAACCTTGACACACGTGGGGCCATCACTTATTCTCAAAAGCCTGCAAGGACGACGCCGTCCGGTCTAATCAAAAAAGGGACGGCGAAGCGGGGTTCGATGCTCTGCCGCATCAGAGCCTGAAATCGCAAAAAAACCGCAGGGAGAAAGATGAGCCACGCAGCGCGAATCACAAATCCAAATATGATTCGGATGCATGCGCGCGTAGCCACGCCTTGCAGCCTTACGTGGGTTTGGCAATCGCGGGCCCGCAAGAGCGACACCCCGGTTAACGGGACCTAAACGGACTAATAGCATCAATCGAGACGGCCGCCAGCGTCATTTTGATGCTGGCGGCCTTCGGTTTTTTGGAATCATTCGGTTGCTTCATTGAGATTCATATGTTCGAGACGATCGGTTGGAAAGGGGCCAAAGTCGGGAACATGATTAGTAAGTTTTTCAGGCAATTCGCCAAAGCGATCCGCGATTGCCACTGATGCTTCTTTACTCGAGAAGCCGGAGCCATTTATGTCATCCGCCACATACAGAGAGCTACTAAGATCAAACAAGAATTTTCGTCATCTTTGGACGGGCCAGCTCATCAGCGAGCTGGGCACCTGGTTTTCGTTCATAGCGGAACTTGGGCTGGTTAGGCTGCTGTCAGGATCTCCCCTCGCCACTACCGCGCTGCTGGTCTCGCGATTGCTGCCGTTCCTGCTAGCCGCTCCATTTGCGGGAGTGCTGGTCGACAGGTTGTCGCGAAAGCGAGTGATGATCGCGACGGACGTTCTGCGCGCCGTAGTCGCGCTTGGGTATCTGACGGTCGCGCCGGCGCAGGCGGTGTGGATCGCGTGCGTGTGCGGCTCGCTCATGTCTTCGCTCTCGGTCTTCTTCGAAGGGGCAAAGAACGCCGCTATGCCGAACATGGTTAGCTGGCGCGAGCTTCTAACGGCGAACGTGATGATGCATTCGACGCGGTTCTTGCAATTCACCGTGGGGTCCGCGCTTGGCGGCCTGACCGCCGTCAGCTTCGGATACAATGCGGCTTTCACCGTCAACTCGCTTTCGTTTCTGGCCTCGGCGATTTTTATCGCCTTGATACCGGAGAGCGTGATGCGAAGCGATCCGGCAAAAGCAGCGAACGAACCGCAATCGCTTTTGGCCGCGTCCCGCGACGCGGCGCAAGCCGGGGAATTGCCAATAGCCGGAATCGAGCAGCCGGTCGAGCAGCCGTCGAACCATTTCCTGGCCGACCTGCGAGAAGGGTTGGCTTATGTCTGGGCGACCCCTTTCGTGCGAGGCGTCATATTGATCAACATCGGATGGGCCACGGGCGGCGGCATGGTTAACATTCTTTACGACCGTATGGGCGGGCACGTCTTTAATTCGCACGGAGACCGAGGCGACTGGAGCGTAGCTACTCTCTACACCGCCGCCGGAGCGGGTCTTTTCATCGGGATGATGCTAGCCAGGAGGGCCGGGGCCTGGGCGTCCGATGAGAAGCGCGCGGGACGGTACATCGGCTGGTCACTGATCGCCCACGGAGCAACGTTCGCTCTGTCGGGGCTCATGCCGGGTCTAGCGTCCATGTCGTTGCTGATTGTTGTAAGCAGGCTGATCATAGGAATGGAGTTCGGCGTCCAGGAGACGTTGATGATGAAGGTGCTTCCCGACGAGTACCGCGGAAGAGTCTTCACTACCGACCGCGCGCTCGAGTTGGGCGCGATGACGCTTTCAATGATGGCGGCGGGCTGGCTGCTGACATGGGCAAGCCCTCGCGCCGTTATCGTCACATCCGGGTTGCTTTCAGCGTGCCCGGGCGTTATCTGGCTGCTGGCGATATCTCTAACACGATTCGGCGTGCCCTCCAGAGCAGTTCGGGAGAGCTATGGCGATTAGCTTTGAGTTAGGTGCTCTTACGGGCTGCGGAAAATAAGTGGCCCGGCGACACGCTCGAACCCGACGACTGTGAGCAAGCGGTTAAATGACCCGCGATGGCTCGCTTATCTGGACATCAGCGGCGGGGTCGGGCGTGACTGCGAGGTTGAGTCTTTAGGGGCGTAAAAAAATAAGTTCCCTTTTTCGAGGGAGTTCACCGCGGAGACCGCGGAGAGGGACGCAGAGACCGCTTACTCTCTGCGGCTCTCTCAGCGATCTCTGCGCCTCCGCGGTGAAGTCCTCGCTTCACCGGGGTCCTCATCTCGTGCTGCCGGATAACTCAAAACTGGTGGAACTTATTTTTTACGCCTCCTTTAGCCGCCGTCACAAGGCGGGAAGTCATGGAAACCGCGAAGTTCATGAGACTGCTATGGGGAGGAACGTCGGAGCCGCTCCGCGGGTAAGGGCTGCGTGTCGAGAGAGAATGCGGCAAACTCGAGCGCACTCTTTTTGAGGGACTTGCGGCAATCTGTCAATTCACTCTTTTGGTCTGCCCTTTCCAAACGCGGTCGCGAAGAACGTTCTTTTGAATCTTCCCTGTCGCGGTTCTGGGCAGCGATTCGATGAACTCGATCCTCTTAGGACATTTGTAGTGGGCCAGGCTCTCCCTGCAGAACTCGATCAGATCCGGCTCGCCGGCGCTAGCTCCCGGTTTCAGCACGACTATCGCGTAAGGAACCTCGCCCCAGCGCTCGTCTGGCGCGGCGACAACGGCGGCTTCGAGCACGGCTGGATGTTTGTAGAGGAAGCCTTCGACCTCGATCGATGAAATATTCTCGCCGCCCGAGATTATGAGATCCTTCTTGCGGTCGCAAACTTCTATGAAGCCTTCGCTGTCGATCATCGCCATGTCGCCGGTGTGAAACCAGCCGTCAACAATCACTGCATCGGTGGCCTCGGGCTGCCGCCAGTAGCCGGCCATCACTACGTTGGCGCGTGTTATGACTTCGCCGACCTCGCCGCTGTCAGGCCTGACGTCGGAATCGCCTTCGTCAACCACCCGCACGTCGACTCCGATCATCGGATATCCGGTCTTGGTTTGAAAGCGCAGCTTTTCTTGCTCGGACCAGTTGTCCATGCCGGGCTTGACCTTGGATACGGTCAGAAACGGGGAGGTCTCGGTTAGCCCGTAGATTTGAATCACTTTCCATCCGAGCTTCTCCTGCGCGCCTTGAATCGTAGCCATCGGCGGAGCAGAACCCGCCGTGCCTACGCGCATGGCCTTGGGAAGATTGGCGAGCGATTCCGGCGTGAGCGTATGATTCAGCGCCATGTTGATCATCGTCGGAGGCATGCAAGCGAACGTGACCTTCTCGCGGATCACGAGGTCGAAGAAAGGGGCGGGCTCGAACTTCTTGACGATCACGTGCGTTCCGCCCATTCCCGTGACCGCGTAAGGCACTCCCCAGCCGTTGCAATGAAACTGAGCGAGAGTGTGCAAGTAGACGTCTCGCTCGTGAACGCCGAATTCACAAATCGAGTTCATCGCGTTGATGTAGAGGTTTCGATGCGTCAACATCACGCCTTTGGGTCTGCCGGTTGTTCCGGAGGTGTAAAGCAACGCGGATGCTTCGTTCTCGTCAATCTCAACGGAAGGCGGCAAGTCTGGCGGCGCCGCGGCGAGCAGCGACTCATAGTCCGTCCAATCGTCCTCGCCGCGGAATCCTCCGCCGGGATCGTTATCAAACCACGCCTCGGGCTCGTTCAAAGCTACGACAAACCGTTCGATGGTTTTCAATTTGTCCCTTATCGGATCGATCAGGTGCGTCAGTCCCTGTTCGACGATAAGGACCTTCGCGCCGCCGTGATTAAGAATGTACTCGAAGTCATCCGGGACGAGCCGGAAATTGAGCGGCATCAGGATCGATCCGAGAAGAGGCGTTGCAAAGAACGCTTCGAGGATTCGATGACAGTTCTGCGAGAGCATGGCCACGCGGTCGCCTTTTCGGACGCCGAGATCGCTCATCGCGTTGGCCCAACGATTGACGCGCTCTCCGAACTCTGAATAAGTCAGCCGGACATCGCCGCAGACGATGGCTTCTTTTGATGAATGTGCGACGATCGCACGTTTAAGAAAGTCGTATTCATTCAGCGGAACGATCACGATCCAACCTCCCGAGTTTTGTCAAAGGATTTGTTTTTTAGGCCGAGGCCAAACATTTGTCCAGAGGGAATCCCTATCTATGGAGGCGCGGCGCAGTCAAGCGCGGTCAGCATAACACAGTCACGGACTATCGATCGGTAAATAACCGAGCTTGGGGATTTCCTTCACGACTCTACCCGAAGTTGTGCGGCCAACGGATTTTCTGTGCAACGCACTTACTCCATGTTCGTCAAGGAATCGACTCAGAAAGAATTCGAGGCGATGACGCCGCCAGTACTCGATCGCGTTGCAATACGGTGGAGAAAAGAAAATGAGGTTCGCCTCAAACCCACTAGGCTGAGCCAGTTTCATTAGATCTAAGCAATCAACCTGCGCAGTGTACGAAGGGGTATCCGTGGTTCCTTTCTTATTCAGATATGTCGTGTATTCATCCATTCTCCGAATCGCCAACCCGACGCGTCTCTTAAACTGCGCGAACACATCGATGGCGTAGCCATCCTCGATATTGTCAGTCATATGTTTGGTGATTTCGAGCCCGCTCACGGGGCTGGGATCGGCAAAGCTAATTCTCCGTATGGAGCTAAATAAGCAGGCGAGGAAAAACCGCCGTACGTCCTTTGATCTATGCGGAAGTCCCCCATTCCAGATTGCGTGATCGATGCGAGCATAGTCGAGCAACACATATCGTCGAAACCAATATGTGAGTCGCTCCAAGTCAGTTGCATTCACGGCCGACAGGCCCTGCCGCATCAAATCTACACGAATGTCGCGGAACTTTCGGATTTCAATTTCTTTCTCAGTCCTACGAAAATACTCAAGCGAGTCCGATAGATCTTTCCACGCGGCTTCTAGAGTACGCCTTGAGATGGGAGTTGTTTTGACCCCGATAAAGAACGAACTAACAGGATCGATCTCGATTGAAAGCGATGGAACGCCGGCGGCTTTGGCCTCGACCGCCACCGTTCCAACACCGGCCATTGGATCGATCACGCCACTTGGTTTGACTGAGCGCAGGATGTGTTCGACCAAGGGAGGATGGAACTTACCCGGGAAACGGAACCAGTCGTGAGTAAATCGAAGGCCGTGCCCATCATTCCATTTTAGTAGATTTGCCTGATGAAACATGCGGTGATTTGGGTCAGAAGCGTAATCGCGAGTTATCATTAGTTCTCTTAGAGCGAGCCCCGATTCTTTGTCTTTCCTGAACTAGACTCTATCGGCGGCGCCGGGGAAAGTTCTTCTTTCGACGCGCGAATCATCGCTTCAAGAATGATGTCAACACTAGCTTTTACCTCGAACTCGTAAAGCTGGCGATCCTTGATCACGATCATCCCTGTCGTTACTGCCAGAGCCTCCAAAATGTGTCTAACCTGTTCAACGCCGTGTTTCCCAGGCCAGTATTCAAGGTCGTGGCAGCTTTCCGAGAAATGGCTAAAACAGCGGACGCGCATCGGGTTCTTTCAGGTCAGCCTACTCTGACAAATTAACGTTACTATAAAGTGGCATTCAACATCATGGGAGCAAGCCCGTAGTCTTCTTACGAAGAACCGATCCCTCCGGAGGGGCCGCCACAGAGCGCCGCCCGTACATTCATTCCCCAGCAACAGTCCACACTGGAAGCTTAATTTTTCTACGCCTTCTAAGACTTGAGAAGAGCGGGGTCGGCGCCATACCGAACCTGGCGGAGGCTCGTGGGAGTGACCACTTCGGCTTTGCAATGCTTCAGAAACCAATCAGCCCGGGTTCGAGCCGTAGAACTTCCAGCTTGATTTGAAGCCGCGCGTCAGAGCTTGCCTGGTCAGAATCGCGCGCACCATTTCAATCGGGATTCGATTCTCTTTCAAGACCGCATCGTGGAACGCCCGGTTGGTCATTTTTCCCGCCTCAACCAACTCTTTGTGCAACGCGCGGAGCTGCATGCCGCCCAGCAGGTAGGCCGCTTGATAGAGCGGGCTGTAGTCTCCGGCGAAGGACCGCCGCACTTCCGCCGTCGCGTTCTCAGGC
>JAHFUG010000469.1 GCA_023265195.1 Blastocatellia bacterium
ATCCGATACACCGGACTGAAAACTGAAAACCAGGACTATTCTTGGAGCCCGCGGCGAGAATCGAACTCGCGCATAACATCCTCACCGCGGATGTGCTCTTCCAATTAAGCTACGCGGGCTCACCTACGCTTGAGGAGCAATGTCGGCGATGCTCAATCCCCAATCCCCAATCCGCAATCCTCAATCCGCAATCCGCAATCCTGGTGGTCGGAGCCCGAATCGAGCGGGCCTCTCTTGCTCTTCAGACAAGCGCTAATCCATCTCAGCTATCCGACCAAAGCCGCCGGCAGGACTCGAACCTGCGTAGACGAGTTTCGAAGACTCGCGCCTGAATCCTCTCGGCCACGGCGGCAAATATGGTGGAGACTGTGGGGCTTGAACCCATCCATCGGGTTTGCAGGACCCGCATGCCGCCAACAACATCTAGTCCCCATTTCAAGTCGGGGCCCCGAGAGTCGAACTCGGACCCTCCTGCTCCCAAGGCAGGCGGCTTACCGTCAAGCCTTGACCCCGAATGGCTGAGGCGGCAGGATTCGAACCTGCGCATGATCTGGTTAACAACCAGGCGCCTTACCAGCTTGGCTACGCCTCAGTGAATTCAAAGAAGCTCGAGACGGAATCGAACCGCCGTCCTCACCCTTATGAGGAGTGCGCTCTGGCCATCTGAGCTATCGAGCCAAAGGGATTGCGGATTGCGGATCGCGGATTGCAGATTAGATTACGGATTCCGGTCTCCAATCTCCAACCGGCGCGCAACCGAATTCCGCAATCATCAATCCGCAATCATCAATTCCCTCTTGCTGGTGGGCCGCGTGGGAGTCGAACCCACTACCACTCGATTAAAAGTCGAGTACTCATCCTGATGAGCTTCCGGCCCAACCGATTGCCGAATTGCGGTCGCGGATTTGGGATTGCGAATTGAACGGATTTGAAGCTCCGAAGCAATCCTGGTACACGCGCGATGCCGAATCCTCAATCATCAAATCAGTAATCGTCAATCAGCAATCATCGCGATCATCAACTTCATTCATCGTTCAATTATTCCCCAGCCGAGACTCGAACTCGGATCACGCGCTTATCAGGCGCTTGCAGGGTATAAGCCTGCCGCTCTGCCAATTGAGCTACCGGGGATCGTAAACAAAGTGCGCTCGTAGGGACTCGAACCCTCCTCCCAGGTTTAAGAGACCTGTGCTTCGCCATCAAAGCTTCGATCGCATAAGATCAGTCGGATTGTTGCCGCTAAGCGCTGATCGCTGACTGCTATTCAGCAATCCACAATTCTCGAATCCGCAATTTCAAGGAGGGTGACTGGAGAGGGTCGAACTCTCTAATAGCGGCTCCACAGGCCGCCCCCGCGCCGTTTGGGTTCAGTCACCATCAAGCAGGGATGGCGAGACTCGAACTCGCTAAGCCAGGCTTGAAAAACCTGTTGCTCGGCCGCTTTGCATTCATCCCCATTCCAAATATCAGTGCGGGAGAAGGGAGTCGAACCCCCAAGACGCCCGGTTTGAGCGGGCGATGTCTACCCGTTGCATCACTCCCGCGGATCCATTTGTGATTTGTCATTTGTCATTTGTTATTTGTTATTTGTCACTCTCCCTTGTCACTTGTCACTTCTCCCTGACTACTTACTACTGGATCCTGACTGCTGCTACTTCTCGCTGCTATTTCCCGCTGACCACTGGCCACTGGCCACTGGCCACTGCATTTTGGTGCCGGCGGAGGGAGTCGAACCCTCATCAACTGGTTTCTAAGACCAGCGCCTCTGCCAGATTGGGCTACGCCGGCACAACGCATTGCGGATTGTGGATTTCGGATTTGCCGCCGCCTGCGAGCTTCTCCAATCCGCAATTCGAAATCCGCAATCCGCGATTTCTCAAAAGGAGAGTGAGAGATTCGAACTCTCAAGGGACTATGCCCGGCGGTTTTCGAGACCGCTGCCATACCAGTTAGGCGAACTCTCCATTAGACTCGCCAAAAGAAGACGCAAAAGACGCAAATAAAATAGGCCCCAGACTCAGCCGCTGTTTGCTTTGTGAGTTCTGTGCTTTTCTTGTGGCTATATTGATGTTCTTCCAAACCTAATTGTCAAAGACCAAGGAAACGAAGCCCGAGAGCCATTTCCAAGCTAATGCCTCGAAAGCGGCCCGCTCCTTTGTCTCTAACTACCGTTTTAGCTGTTCGAGATTTCGGGAGCGGGAGAATCCGCTCCCGCTGGATCAATCGCGTGAATGATCGGAGAATCCGAGTTCCGCCGATCTAAAGCCTTCTATGGCGTTCACGCTTTTCAGCCGCGCATCGAGTTGTAACGATGGCGCGCTGCTCGGGTAGGTGATGACCCCTGAGGACACGCCCGTACACTGTTCGACGCGGTGGCCCGCGCGATGGGTGTGCCTGTTTGTTAGTCCTCTGAGCGTCATTGAATCAATTCTCCCAGGACGGAGACGAAAAGAAGCCGCATTGTCTCCGAGGACGCCGTTAAAGTCAACAACTTTCTTTTCTCAACTCGCACTTTCTTTCGTTGCGGCCGGCGCGGAGCATTACGATGGCTCAACTTCGACTCTCCAGACTCTATCGCTCGCTTGCTCGGCCGCGATCCGCGCCTCGAGGAACTTGTGGATCACTTCGATGTTGGTCGTTGCGTGACGAGACAGCTTCGAAGTAGTAAAGCTCCCGCCACCGCCGATAGCCATTGGCGCGATCAACTGATCCGCCAGATACTCGCCGGCCGCTGCGTCGCCTTTGAGATAACGCCGAGCCTCTTGAACGGCTTGCTCGGCGACCGCCTCCGCGCGAACGCCCCGCTCGCCGAAACCGGTGAATATCTCCGTCACATTGCGCGATTCGATTTCGATCGTCACGACGTTACCCGGTCCGTGTGAGTTGTCCACCGCCTCAACCGTGAGCCACTCGCTTGGCCATGACATCTTCTTGCCGATCACCGCAAGCTCCCGAGCCGCAACGTTGCGAGGGAGATTGGCGACCATCGCCTTGGCCCGCCGAGCAACGAGGTCTCCACGAGTGAGCAGGTCGAGCCTTTCCAGCGCGGGGGCAGGCTCAATCGTCACCGAGAACTTGCCGCCGCCGGCTGGATAAAAACCCGGGCGTTCCAACTCGGCGGTCACCCGAGGCCCCATTCGATTGATCAGCGGCAAGAAAGACCTCACGAGAAAATCGAACGGCGGCGCGAACGGGTTGTGAGTGCCGCCCTCGAGAGTAAGCGTGCTCGGCCCCTCCGCCGTCAGCAGAGCAGGAAGCACGGTTTGCAGCACAAGCGTCGTGCTGCCCGCCGTGCCTACCGCAAAAGCGTAATCTCCGGACTTGACCGAGTCCGGCTTGAACGTCACGGCGCGGGAGCCAATCGCCGCGCCTTCGACTTCCGCTTGCCCTATCGCCGCCGCGGCGTTAACCGCGGTGAGGTGTTGCCGCAGCAGGCCGGGCGTCTTGCGCCCCGCTCGAATGTTTTCGATGCGGAAAGGCTTGCCCGTAACAAGCGAGAGCGCAAGCGACGTGCGCAATATCTGCCCACCGCCCTCGCCAAATGACCCGTCGATTGTGATCATGAGTGCTCCAGCCGGATCTAACCGGGTTTCTTTCCGCAATCCCCGCGTCTTTGGGTGAAGGAACTTTCTCGCAAAGACGCCAAGACAACGCAAAGAACGCCAAGCTCAAAAATGGCGGCCAGACTTGCGGTCTGAACGCTTGCCTCTTCGTCCATGAGGACCTTCAGTCCCCTTCAGCGACGCAAGCGGCCACAACGAGTACTCAATCGTGGCAAGCCCTGCTCCAACCACCGCGCTCACCACTTCTTCCGAAGCCTTGTAACAGGGCGCTGCTTCGTCCAGCGGCACGTGGCCGTCTGTGTTCACGAGGATTCCAGCTTCCGCGTACTCCTTGTCGATAGCTCGCTGGTTCAAGCTTCGTCGGGCTTCGCCTCTCGACAGGCGCCGGCCCGCGCCGTGATTAACCGAATAGCCGCTGTTCACCGCGCCGTCACTTGGACGAAGCACGTAGCTCCAGTCCTTGTTCGAGCCCGGGATCAAGACCGGGTGCCCAGTCTCCTCCCACATTGTCGCCTTCAATGCCGGGTGACCCGCTGGAAAGGCTCTGGTAGCCCCTTTGCGGTGAACCCAGACTTCTCCAAACTCGGGGTGCCGCTCTTTCTGCACCAGGTTGTGCGAGATCTCGTAGATCAACTCCAACTCGCCTCCGAACACTTCGCGAAAGGCCTCCGCGACTTGCTCGAAGATGATCAAGCGGTTGATGATCGCAAAGTTCCCGCCGGCCGCCACCGCGTTCAAGTAATCCCGATAATGCCGCGACTCCGGCGTGAAGTAACCCAGATCGATGTCGGTGATCACCTCTGGCTTTTCGGCGCGAGCCATCTCGAAATAGTTCGTCGCAAGCCCGTGCCCCCAGCCTCGCGAGCCGGTGTGCGCCTGAACGAAAAGCGTCCCGGTCTCTTCGCAGCGCTGAAGCTCGATGAAGTGGTTCCCGCCGCCCAACGATCCAAGCTGAGACATTCCGCGCTCGGGTTTTCCTTTTCCGCCAAGCAAGGGCTGCCAGTCGTCGTCAACAGGCAAGCGATGGCGTTCGGCTCGGGAGCGATCAAACGATGCGCCGTACTTTTCAACGTAGTACTCGGCCCCGCCGTGAACCAGGTTATCGAACTCGGTTCGATTCACTGTTCCGAGCTTGATGCTCTTGCCGCCGGCGCCCATGTCAACGAGCTTCATCACGGCGGCGTTGAATGCAAGCCGCTTCTCGGGCGTAGCTGCGTCAACGAAGACATCCGACTTTGCGCTGACCATTCCGCAGCCTATGTCGTAGCCCACCGGTCCCATCGCCACGGCGCCCGACTCGGCGTCTGTAAGAATCACGCAGCCGACCGGCACGCCGTAGCCATAGTGAGTATCGGGCGTGATCACCACGAGCTTAACACCGGGGAAGCGCGTGGCGTTCACGATCTGCCGGTAGATGATGTCCTCGGTCTCTTGAAGCAGCTTCGGAGTGAGAAACAATCTCACCGGAACGTCAGCCGTGTCTTCAGTGCGCAGGTCGTAATAACCGAGCCCATTCCAGCGAGCGAGATGCTTCCAGTTGTCCGCGTTCGCGAGTTTCTTTGCGAGCTTGAGGGCCTTTGCGTCTACAGTCTTTTTGGCCATGCCTGTGTCCCCAGTGAGAATCCAATTCAAAATGTGAGGGCGGCGGGTCTTGTTGTCGATAGGATCCGCCCAAGAGATTGTCATATTCCGCGTGCGAGCCGATCCAGAACCAAACCCTTTCATCTTCGTGTTCGACGGCCAGCGCCCGGTAGTGCAAGCCAACCCACACCGGCCAAAAGCGGCCAACGCGCTTTCAATGAAGTGACGGATGCCGTGGATCACTTCGCAAGAGCTCAGGGCGCTTGTCGGCAAGCCTCTGAGTCTCGACATGAAGTTGCTGGTAGCATCGCCAGAATCGAGGAGTAGCTCGGTTTTTCACAGGTCGGTGCAGCGTCCTTCAGCCAAATCTTGCAGCGCTTCGTCCACCAAGCCGTCAAGATGGCCGTCTACAGCATCCTTCTCAAACCGCCGGTCCCAGACGGTCGCATCGAACTCGATGAACCATTCACGAAAGCGGGCCAGTTCATCGGGGGAAAGCTCGCGAACCGCGAATTCGATTTCTTGGACGGTACTCATAACGGCAGTCTATCC
>JAHFUG010000108.1 GCA_023265195.1 Blastocatellia bacterium
CACACGCCGCGAATCTCGAGAGTGAACTCCTCGTTCAGCAGCGTAATCTTCGGCTCGCGCCGGGTGAACGCGTAGTGCTCGCGGCGCAAGGCCGGTATTCCCCGCCGCCAAGCCTCCAATCCGTACTCGGGGCTGGTGAAGATGTGATGCAAGCGCGGGTTCTCCGGCGGGCTTACGCCATACTCAACGGCCCTCTTCTTCATTTCGTTGTTGCGCGCCGAGTTTATGAACTCGATTCGATCGTCGAATATCAGTATTCGCGACTCCACGCCGCTCGAGTAATTTCTATGCGATAGCAGATTGACCACCGCTTCCGCCACCACGCCTCGCGAATAGTTGGCCCTTGGCGGAATAGGGTCGTGGCTCGGCGGGCCGGCGGCGGAGCGGGCCGGCCGAGTTTCCCATAGATCGACATAGCGCTTGATGAACAGCATCGCTCGGTCGAAAATCGATCCGAGATTTCCATAGATTTCCACGCGCTCTATCTCCGGCGAATGGAGGCTGCCGCCGGATACCCTGACTACCGATAGCTTGCTCGCCGGCACAGCCCGAGGTATCGCCGCATTACGTCCGAACAGAAGCAGCCCCGCAAGAGTCGGCCTCACTAACGCGCCTGTCGCCGACGCCAGCCACAAATCAGACATCGCCGCGCCTGTTGGGTATCCCTCAGGCTCGCGAAAAGCGTCGCCTTCCAGATCGCGTACGTAGCTCCACACAAGCGCCTCGTCGACGTCTTCCACCGCGGCTCCGTAAACGGGCATATCCTCAAACGACGCGCGGCGCGACCGGGCGAACAACTGCGCGATCTCGGCCCCGTCGGATTCGCGCTTCGTTGATCCGACGCGGATGAAGTAGCGATTGTCCGGCGTCGAATGAGGCGCGCGGCGGTCGTCAACCTGGCATACTACGACCCTGACTCCATTATCGAACGACACCTTGTCCAGCCGGGGCAGAATCGGAGGTTTGATCTGATTGCGGCAAATGTCGATGAGCTGTTCCTCGACCGCTTCCGGATCGTCGAGGCCTTCCACCCGGCGCTGGTCGTTGACCCCAAAGATCAGCGCGCCGCCTCCGCTGTTCGCAAGAGCCACTATCTCAGCCGTGATCTTCTCGGCGTTGACCAGGCGTATCTTGAATTCGACATGGGTGTCTTCGCCGCCACGGATCAATGCAAGCAGGTCCATGCGGTCGAGGGTTCTGGAGTACCGTCCACTCAGCTTCTGTTCGAACAGGGATCGTTCGGTGTCGGGGATGCGGCGAGGCGGTCTGAATTTCTTGCTGCGCGCCATTGCTATATATCTCCAGTGGTCTTGCGTGATGCTTGCTGACGAACCACCGCCCCGACAGGATAAGGAATACTAGCATACGACCGGCCATGTTAAAGTATGGGTCCAATGGCGGTTGATGAGTTCGGCGAAATAGATTCATTCCTAAACACTCTTCCGGACCCGGCGGCGGCTCTTCTGTTTCGGACTAAACTCCTCGAGCTGGCCGGCAAGCCCCGTGAGCGGCTCGCCGCGAATCGGGTTCTTCTTTACCGCGTCCTTCTAATACAGTCCTACAGCCCCTTTCTTGGCGAAGCCTTGCTGCGGAATCCCGAGCTCATAACATGGCTGGAGGAGCAATCCGGCCCCAAGCTCGATCGCGTGAAGACCGCCGAACAAATGGCCGAAGAGCTCGCAAGATTCTCGGCGCGAACCGCGGGCGGCAACGAGATTGCAGCCGCCGCGGTTTTCAAAATCAGGGAGATGGTCAGGATATATCTTCGCGACTGCGCCGGAATCGCTACGCTTTCCGAGATTACCGAAGAGTTGTCGAATCTTGCGGATGTGATTCTGAGGTTTACATTGATGCTGGCGCTGACGGAAGAAGAGAGACTTCACGGCGCGCCGCTTACACGCGATGAGAGGGGGCGAACGGCAAACGCGGAGATGGCTGTTGTCGCGCTGGGCAAGCTCGGCTGCCGCGAGCTGAACTATGCGTCGGACGTCGATCTACTCTTTGTGTACACGGGCCGAGGGAACACGGGCGATATCTCCAACAAGGACTTCTTCACGCGTGTGGCCGAACGCCTTGTCAGGATGGCCGGAACCAGACACGAAAGCTCGGGCGGAACACCGATTTACCGTACCGATCTCCGGCTAAGGCCTTACGGCCGCGATGGCGACCTCGTATGGGAAGCGAGCCGCGCGGCCGAGTACTACAGAAGCAAGGCGCAGAACTGGGAACGCCAGGCGCTGATCCGCGCGCGGGCGTCCGCCGGAAGCCAGGCCGCCTTCGAAACTTTCTTCGAAATGGTGCGAGGCTCCATCTTTCGCCCGGATGTATTGCCTGGGTCTATGCACGACGTCCGGCGCGCTAAAGAGAAGATCGACCGCAGGGAAGCCGCCAGGCCGGGCGGCTTCAACGTGAAGCTCGGCGTCGGCGGGATTCGGGAGATCGAGTTCATCGCTCAGGCGCTGCAACTCGAGCACGGAGGCCGCGAACCCTGGGTTCGGTCCGCGCAGACGCTCATCTTGCTGGCAAGGCTTGCCGAGAAACGGCTGCTCTCGGAATCTGAACGCGCTCGGCTCTCCGCCGCTTACTCGTTTCTTCGCACTGTCGAGCACCGATTGCAGATGGAGCACGGAGCCCAGACCCACTCTCTTCCGGCCACGAATGAAAGACTGACGCTGTTGGCCAGGAAGTGCGGTTACATCGACTCCGCCGACCCAGCGAGCGAGTTCCAGCGCGATCTGAAGAGACATACTCTGGCTGTGAGGAGCATCTTCAACAGCGTCCTCGGCGAGCAACGCGAGGATCGCGCGGCGCAAAGGCAGTCGCACGAAGCGCTCGAACCGGGCCAGGAGCCGGATCGGTTCATTCGTCGAGCGGCGCTGGCGCTGGAAAAGCTCGGTTCACAGGGGCAACGTCCGCAAATGGCCTTCGAAGATTTGACCCTGACAATAACCGAAGCGTTGAAGACGACGGTGAATCCCGTGCGGTCGGCGCGTGGCGTTGCGGCTTGGGCCGAGTCAATGGAATCGCTGGCCGGCTCCGGGGAAGCCGGCTTCGAGCTCCCAAACAAGAGTGAATTGCCGTCTCTGCTCCGGGATCTCGCCGTCGTGTCGGGTAGTCAATATCTATCTCGCATTGTTGTCACGCCACTCGCGTTGATCGAAGCGTTGACGAAAGCGAAGAGCAGCTTCACGATCTCGGCGCCGTCTTTCGCGCGCGAGTTGAGCGCGGTTTTAGATCCGGACGCGACCCTTGCCGCAAATGCGGACGCGCTCAGAAGGGCTCACCATAGGCTCGCATTGCGCATCCTGCTTCACGATATGCGGCAAGCAGGGACCGCCTTCGAACTGGGATGGGAGGCGCTCAGGTCCAGTAACCTGGCGCAGACCGCCCTGGCCGAAGCTGTATTGCAAGTGGCGTCCGGCATGGCGCTGTCGTCCATCGGCGTGGACGAATTGCTGCTGCCGGAATTGCCTTTCGCGGTGATAGGGATGGGCCGGCTTGGGCATGCGGGAATGGATCACGGCTCGGATCTCGATCTCATGATCGTTTACGATGGCGGCGCGCCTCAGCAAGGCGTTGGCGCTCGCTCGAGCGACGAGCTTTTCACGAGCTTCGCGTCGAGCCTCATTCGTATTCTCTCGGCGGTGACCCGGGAAGGATTTCTCTACAGCGTCGATATGAGGTTGAGACCCGAGGGCAAGCATGGAGCAGTTGCGCAGAGCCTGTCAGGGCTGCTTGCTTATGTACAGGGTCGCGCCTCGGCCTGGGAACACTCGGCGTATCTGAAGGCTCGCGAGGTCGCCGGCCATCCGGCGTTTGGACAGCGCGCAAAGGGGTTACTGCTCGAATCCGTTTTCGACGCCGCGTCACGCAATGGATCGCTGAGAGAAGAGCTTGCCGCGATGCGAAACCGGTTGGTTAAAGAAAAAGCTCGCGGGAGTAGAAGCAATATCAAATGGGGACCGGGCGGTATGACCGACGTGTACTTCATCACGAGGTACTTGCAGTTAAGAGACCGGGTTTATTTCGAGCCGGAGAAGGGAACGACTGCGCTGATACGGCGTCTGAACGATTGCGGTTCGCTCAACTCAGAGCAGGGCGGCGCCTTATTCGAGGGTTATCGTTTCTTGAGAATGCTGGATCACTGGATGCGCTTGTTGTTGGATCGCCCGCTGCCCGAGGCGCCTTCGTCTCAAACGGCGCTTACGGACCTAACGCGAGCGATGGGTTTTGCATTGGTTGAAGATCTCGGGCGGGAGATGCGGGATAGAATGACTCGGATTGAAGCCGTTTTGTGTAAGATCCTTGATATCCGTTGAACCAGGCATAACGCGCGCCGGGCCGAAGACATCGTCTCCGGCCCGTTCGCAAGTGACTTATGGAACTGATACCGCTAACGGGGCTCGAACCCGTACTCTCCGCCTTGAGAGGGCGGCGTGTTAACCACTTACACTATAGCGGCAAAGAACCTTGATCTCATGATCGCGGGAGTTAGTATACCCGCCTCCCAGATTCGTGGCAACAACACGCATTGACTCATCAAAAAAGGTCCCGCGCATTGACTCTTCAAGAAGTTCCGAAGCTGAATCGTTGCCTCACGTAATAATGTGCCCGAAATGATCTCGAACAAGTACCCTTCCTGGGCGAGAGTCAAAGGAGGGATCAATGAGGCTGCAACGGAAACTTGATGATCTGGCGATCAGGAAAAGAAAGATCAAGGAACTGTTTTGCTGAATTCCTCGGTCTCCTACTCGCGCCGGTTGCGCTTCGCTTCAAGGAGCCTCGCGGCGAGACCACCGTCAGCCTCTTTAGCATAGGAACGAACTGGGAGTGTAGCGTCCGTGCGGGGACCAGTTGGATCAACCACTCCCGGCTTACCGGCTTGGACAGGTGTGACGCCGGACCTAACATGCACGTTCCGAATCTCACCGCCATCAGTGGTTTCTCTTCCGAGCCGTACGCGTGAACGCGAAGCCTTTAACTTCCCCAGCGATTCGTTGGCCACATCAGGGCCAACGGGAACCGCCCGGCCCAACACAACGGCCAAAGAGGCCCGGGCAGTTGCAGCTACGCCGCGAAGCGCGCTTCGAACATCTTCCCGAGTGACATGAACTCGGCGAAGGCCAACGTCGATCGGCAACAGAAGCAATGCGAGAAGCAGCAACCGCTCCCATATTTCGTGCGGGGCGGTCTTCGTTTTGCGATCTCGAAAGAGATCGACGCTCCGCGCATCGATCTCTTTAAGCGCGCCCGGCGTTTCTTCCGCCGTCACGCCGGTAGGTTGAGGTGAATCCGTCACGAGGTCACTGACCGAGATCGCCTTGCCTCCGGTCGCTTCTCGAATCTGGGCTAGCAACGCCGCGTCGCCTGGTACAATGCCGTATTCCGCCGAGTACGATTTCACTCCGCCCGGTATTGAAAGCTGCTCTCCTGATTCATCGAGAATGCTTGCGATGTATGCGCCTTTTGCAAGGGCTGGGAACGCCGCTTCGTAGCGCCCGGCTGAAGTCTGATGGAGCGGAACGTCTACGCTTGTTAAGTCCGGACCTATTACATGAGCGTGCAGCGCAAGACCGTTCTTGAACTGACCGTCGGGCGTGCTGGCCTCGACCGAAATATGGCCGGATCTGGCGGGTGATACGCTCCGAGAAGGCTCATGGCCGATACCGAAGTCCAGTCGCGTCTCCAGCCTCAGTCCATTGCCGGCGTCAGCGCGCCTGATCGTGTCGCGTATCATCTGAGTCCAGAATTGGCCGAAGCCCGGCCATCTCATCCACTCGGCGGCCCATCGAGGTTTCGCGTCCGATGTGAACGCCGCGGACCGGCCTAGTCCGTACTGCCACACCGAGTAGATAGGATCGCTCTTGTCCGAAATCAACGAGGTGACCGCGGGCGCGGGTCCGCCTTTTTCTTTTGGCTCACGCTCGCTTGTTCCGGCGTAACCCAGCAGCCGAGGCGCCTGAGACCAATCGATTCCGTTTGTGGCGGGCGACGAATGCTCCAGCAGGGGAACGAATGGCTCTTCGATTATGCTGCCGCCCGACGCCAGAAACGCTTCGCGCGTGAATATGCTCGTTAGGGTCTCGGGCCGAGTCGTGGCGTAGAAACGTCCGCCGCCGGTTCGGGCCAGCATATCCATCAAGGCGAAGTCGGCCTGCTCTCCAACGGCGACGCTCGACAGGGTCATTCCGGCGTTTCTGATCGCGCGCGCGATCGCCGGGAAATCACCCGGATCGCTTTCTCCGTCCGACAGCACGATGATGTGCTTCATCTGAGCATCGCTCGCGGCCAACCAGCCATAGGCCATCTCGAGAGCGGGATACATCGCGGTGCCGCCGGCGGCCGTGATTTCTCCAATTTTCTTTTCAATCGCTTTCTTGTCGTCGACCCTTTCCAGATTCACTATTGCATGCGGGCTGGACTCGAACGCGATCACGCCGGCCGAATCGCGCTCGGATAATGCTTCGACCGCCGCGGAAGAGGCTTCTATAGCCAGTTCTATCTTCCGGCGGCCCAACTGATCTTCATTCATCGAACCGGACTGGTCGATTACCAGAACCAGGGCCAGTGCGGGAAAGTGTTTCTTGTTCCTTATGTCCAAAGAAACCGGCAGCACGTCCTCCATCGGCGTCTTGTAGTAGCCGCCCGCGCCGAAGCTCTTATCGCCGCCGATCATGATGAACCCGCCCCCCAGATCGTGCACGTACGCGCGAATCATCTTCATCTGGTCTTGCGTGAGAGCGGTCGCGGGAACGTTGTCAAGGATCACCAGATCATAGTCTTGAAAGCCGGCCAGAGTGGATGGGGTTCCGCCAGCCGGCCTCGCCTTGGTCTCGATCTTCGCGTCGGCCAGTACGCGAGAAAGCGCCGGTGAAGGACGCGGGTCGCCGAATAGGTAAAGCGCCTTCGGTCCTCCATCGACCATGACCAGCGCCTCGCGCGAGTTGTTCTGAACCATCGAATCGGCGCCGATCGCTTCGATCTCGGCGCGGTAGGTGTAAAAGCCCTTTTGCTCGACCCGCTGTGGCAGGATGAACACGTTGTCTCCCGCCGCTGAGAGACGCACGGTGCGCTCGGTTATCAGTGAATCGTTGGAAAACACTCGCAGTTTCGCATCGGTTTCGCGAGTGCTGTCGATCGTGGCCTTGAGCTCGAAGGCTTCGCCTTCGGCGAGCCTGGCCGGCGCCGCCAGATCGCGAACGGCGGCCTCGGCCCGAGAACGTCCGTCGCCAATGCTTCTCATCGCGGCGGTGTGAACTTCGACGCCTTGCGAGCGAAGCAGCGGAAGTATCCGCGCTGCGGTCTCCAGATTCTCGGCGCCGTCCGAAACAAGGACGAAGCGGCCCGTCGCCGATTCCGGCACGAGCGCTGATGCGAGCCGAAGCGCCGCGGCTATATCGGTGTAATCACGCGGCGGATTTGAATGAAGCTCGGTCAACCTCCAACCGGCAAGCGCTTCTTTTCTAGTCGGCGATAGCTCGACCGAAGGCTCCCGCGCGAAGGCTATCACGCCGATGTAATCCTTGGGCTCGGCAATGTCGATCTGCCGATTGATCATCTCGATCACGTCCCGCGCCTGGCTGGGCTGCCTGAGATCGCGGGCCATGCTGGTCGACACGTCGATCAGAAAGATAATCGCCAGGTCACGTGACCGGGTTCTGACTCGAAGACCCGCCGCCGCCAGCACCAGCAGGACAACGATGATCGAGCGCGCGGCCACGATCGCGATCATGCGCGAACGCGAGACTGGGCCCGTCAGCTTTCTTGCGAACGGGTTTCGCCCGCGAGAGAGATAGTGGGCGATCGGAACCAGCATCAGCAACAACAAGGCCAGCGGGTTGGTGAGTTCGACTCTCATTTATTTTCCGGCAGAGCTCGGCCTGCCACTAACAAAAAGCCGCCGAATTAACCGTGGATGACCCATTGTTTTTGTGAAGACCAAATCCACAATTCCGCGTTCGACTGAGGCAAATCACAGGTCGGGAAGAGCGACAAAGAACGATTGATGAATGATGATTGATGAATGCGGATTATGGATTGGGATCGTCAATTGCGGGTTAGCTGCCTGGTCCATCAATACTCAATCCTCATTCATCAATTATCCTTCCCATCATCATCGCCGAATTCCACGAAACAGGGACGACGCCCGCCTTAAGCCGTCAACCTCTTTTGATAAGACCACCACTCGAATGCAAGAACCGCCAAGGCCGCGGCGGCAATCCAGCGCCATATCTCCCATTCGGATTTGAACGTCTCCCCTTGCGCTTTCAACACGCCGCTCCGAGTCGCGATCGCGTCGCGTGGCGACGTGTCTGATTCCGATTCGCTCAGCAAGCTGACCGCGAACGGTTGTGAGTTCGCGACTCGATAGAGGCCCACTCTGTTTGTCTCCGTGAAGACTGCTTCACCGCCGGTGAGCGGCGTCTCGATCTTTTCTCCCGCCGGCGACGTCACCGCCAGCTTACTCTCGGACGACCGTAGATTGACCGTATGACCCGCGCGCACGGCCCGATCTTCACTAGCCGCGTCCCGGCTCGCCAGCCAGGCGGCCGCGCTTGCGATCAGTATCGGAAACTCGACCTTGAGAGTGATATCGCTCTTAGCCAGATCGAAGCCTATCATTACGGCCCGCCGGTGGCCGTCATCGCCCGCCCAGATCAATCCGCCGTCCTGATCCGAGAGAATAGGCTTCAGCCATGCCGCCGTGTCGCGCGAGGCGGCGCTCTCGATGTGTAGATCGCCGTAGCTCAGATAAGCGTTGACTGGATGCGCCCGCTCGATCGTCAGTAATTGCCCTCGGCCGGCGGCTGACTGCTTGGCGATTGTCCGCCAGAGTCCGGCCTCGTCTGGCGGATCGATCGCCAGCAACGATCCACGCCCTTCAAAGAGAGTCGGAGCCGCGCTGCCCTCCGTCACGATCACGTCGAATGAACTCAGGTCCGAATCCGGGGCAAGCCGTCGGCCGTCGATCGAGGGATTGACCGCGAGCGCCTGCAGCAAAAATGGGCTGTTCGCGCTAACGCCAACCCTTATGCGCCTCGCGTCCGGCACGTATGCGTAAGCGGCATTGTCCGATGCGAGATCATCTTCCACGTCGAGCTTGAGTTCGGCGAGCCCACCCTGACTCGGCAGAGAGTCGAAAGTGAGAATCGCGCGGCTGCTTTCGCCTGGGGCGGCGCTTGAAACAGGCGCGACAGTCACCGCTCGCGCATCCACCAGCTTCCCATCGATTCTCAACTCAGCCCCGATGGTTCGACCACGATCGCTGAAGTTGGCTATGGCGGCGAATAACTCCTGGCGGCCGTCGGGCAGCCGGCGCGAGTTCAGGGCCACTATACCGGCGTTATCGGCGCGTTGTCCGACTCGAACAAACTGAGCAGTGGTTCCTCTTGAATCCCACGATGACGGATCAGGGCCCGAGCCGTCGCTGATAACCGCGATAGACGCTTCGCCTTCCGACCTGGCCACCTGTTCCGCCAGCAGCAGCGCGTCAGCGAGATCGCCCTCGGCGTCGGTCTCGTTGATATCGGCTATCGCCCGGCTATGAGCCGCGCCATCCGATGACAGCGGGCTTCTGACGACTGCTCTCGACGAAGCTTCGATGATAGCCGCTCGGGCGTTCGAGTCAAGACCGTCGACCATTCGCCGAGCGATCGCCTTTGCTTTGTCCAGGCGCGAAGACCGCCCTCCATCTTCGTCAACCGCGCTCATACTCGCGCTCGAATCGATGACGATGATCGTGTTTCCCGTAACAAGCGCGTTGGTGCGCACCGCCGGTCTCGCCAGAGCCATCACTAAAAGAGCGAGCGCGAGAAGCTGAAGCAAAAGCAGCAAGTTTCTCCGGAGCTTTCTAAACGGCGCGTTGGCTTCCATCTCTTCGAACGCGCGGCGCCAAAGCAGGGTGGTGGAGACGACGCGCCTGGTTCGTCGGAGCTTGAGGAGGTAGAAGAAGATTATCGGAGCCGCGAGAAAGAGCCACCAAAGAGCGCTTGATGAGAGGAGCCGCATAAAAACAAAGTACGTGAATCGAGCTAGCGGGTTCAATCATAACACTTGGTCTTCGGGGCAAGAATGCAGGATGGCTTTCGAGCGTCCGGCTAATAAAGCTGAATGCGTATGAGACCGCGAACCGCACCGCAATTAAAGATAGGATCAGGGATTCTCTCGTTCAACAGAAGCGCTTAACGCCCAGTTTCAATCGCGAAGGTTTCCGGATCTGGCGTTATGACGACCGAAGCGCGGAAAGGCGCCATATTTCCGGCTAAGCATCAGCACTCCAAGCACCCCAGCGGCGCGAGATCTTAATAGATGATGACACGGTTATGATTCCGCACCGCGGCGAAATACAACGACTGACCCGCAACTGCTTAGCTTCGCGAAGAAAATGACATTGTGGGCGGACGAATGCGGCGACTCCGGTTCCATGAGCCCAGCGCCTCCTTGGGCGTCGCTTAAAATTCACGTATTGAGAATCCGTGGTTTTCTTTCTCGCTTCTGATTACTTACATACCATAGCATCCTCGCTTGCGTGAGGCCTGGACGTTCGTGTAGTTTACGGGGTTGGCGAAGCGGGCTCTGCAGTAAACCTGCGGAAGACCCTGATCCTGAACGAAAGCTCACTTGACTGGTTAAGAGACACGGAAGGATTCCGAACCGAAATGCAAGCAAACGACATACGCCGAGGGATGCTCATCATGTATAACGGCGCGCCGCATCGCGTGCTCGAGTTTCGGCACCGGACGCCGGGTAACCTGCGCGCCTTCGTGCAAGCCAAGCTTCGCAACATAAAGAACGGGTCTTCAACCGAGGTGAGGTTTAGCTCGACCGAGAACATAGAACGCGCCGCGGTGGAAGGCCACGAGATGGAATATCTTTACTCGGATGGCGACATGCACCATTTCATGAACACCGAGACCTACGATCAGATTGGGCTCGATGAAGAGACGCTCGGAGACGCGACCGGCTACCTGGTTCCGGGCACAAAGATCAAAGTCGAGTTTTTTGACGGCTCGCCGATCGGCGTCGAGCTTCCTCCATCGGTGGAGTTGACGGTCGTCGAGACGCAGCCGGAATTAAAAGGAGCGACGGCGTCCGATAGCCCAAAGCCAGCCAAACTTGAAACGGGAGTCACGGTGCAGGTTCCCCCCTTCATCAAGGAGGGAGATCGCATACGCGTAGATCCTAATAAAGGGGTTTATCTGGAACGCGCGAAATAGTCGCCAGCAGTTTGTCGATGGTCCAGACACGAGTTTCCCAGCCCCTGTGGACACTCCTTCACACAATTGAATTTCTCTGGCGCGGACCCCAAATCGGAGGGAATTCTCCGATAACTGCGCTAGGCTTTTTCGCGGACTGCGCCGCAAGAAAGTGGCCCTTCGGGCAACCGATTCTCCCGCGAAGTACGCGAAAAAGCGCGATCAGCTTTCAGCCGCCAGCGATCAACTAGCGGTGCGTGGCGGAAGCTTTATGGCCACAAAAAGGCGCAGAAGTCACAGAGATGAGAAAGCAGACGGCACATCCCGGTTGACTCCCACTTTCGTAGTTTGGGCCTCTCTCCATTCCCTTCCGTCTTGTGATTCTGCGCATCTTTGTGGCAGGCGGTTTATTTCCGCCGAGCACAACTAGCGGTCAGCCTTTGGATTAGTCCGGTGAGCATGCGTTTGACCTCGACGACGCGGTGAGCCGTTTAGCTCATAGGCTTGCATATTTAGGAACCAACTTGTTGTCGTTCTTATTTCCATAAGCGGCTAGACCGGCGCCATCAGCGAGAGCCTCTAAAATCAACCGATGAAATCTGATCGAAGCAAAATCCATCACCGATCGTAATTAATCATCATTAATTACAAGCTAAATAAATAGAACTTTGTCGAAGCGACGAAAAATATTTGTAGGAATTTTGTGTAATATTTAACTAACCATACGTCCTAGTTTAGTAGGAGCCGCTTTCTGATGGCGATGGCCGTAATACGGTCATATTGCTATCCAAAGGAGCGATCCCAAAAAGGTTCAAGGAGGGAAAGATGATTAACACGAAGGCTACTATTAAGAGAAGGTATGCATTAATGCTCGGACTGATGCTGGCGCTGCTGGCCGCCGGGACGGTTTGGCGGCTCAGCGACGTGAAGGGATCCGCTCAGTCCCCCGGGCCTTTCACTTCGGCTGTGTTTACCGTTGTCCCTGATGTTGCGCACGGCGCCACCACGTTGAATCCTCCAGCCTCGCCGGGGCCGTTTTCACAGTTGGGGATCATTGCATCGGCCAGCGGTGGAGGCGGGACCTTCCGCCGGATGGGGACCAGGTTTGCCGATGGCTCTACGCTGGTTGTGGACCAGTATGATCTGACTAGCTTCAATGGATCAATGACGGCGGAGGGCAGTCTGAACGATGTGGCCGTCGGCGATCAGACTCAACTACTGGGTCTCTCCGGCGCTATCGGAACATACAGATTCAACAGCGGTGGCGTGGTGGCCATTACGGTCACGGATACTGCTTCAGGGACCTTTGTCGCGAGAGTTCGTCCGAATGTTTTCGATACCTTCGACGCTCGATAACCCGTCCCGCGTAGTTGATGATTGACGGGTCATTGTCTGTGCTTTCTTACTTCAGTCGATGCTCCTCTTCGTTCCGCAGTGGGCGGCAGCCCACTGCGGCTTTTTCACGCTAAGGTGAGAGGACAGCCAAATGTATCTGGTCTAGCCCCCCAGGGGCCTCGAAATATCAACGCACGCAGAGCAAGAGACATCGTGGGTTGCGTGATCGCTGCTTACAGGTTGGATCTCAGGATCGACTTCGAGTTGGCAGAGTGACGCGAGAGAACCCCCTCGAGTAAGACCCGGCGGCGATCCACGAATTCGGAACTGACCAGGCAGGGAACAGCACTCGCTCGAATTCCTTAATGCTCTTTCACATAATTGCGGTTCCACTCTGGAATCTCGACCACTACGTCCATCGTGCCGTCCGGTACGCACTGGCACGCGAGCCGCGAATGAGGAGTCAGGCCAGGCGCGTTGTCGAGCATGTCCTCTTCGTCCTCAGTCGACTCATTACAAGACGCAAGACCTTCCCGAACGATCACGTGGCAGGTAGAGCAGGCGCAAACGCCGCCGCATGCGTGATCGAGTCCTATCTTGAAGCCTAAAGCAACATCGAGGATGCTGCCTGGCAGACCCGTGCGGTCATAAGGAACTTTCTTCGGATCAATCTCGACAGTAATACCTTCCGGCATGAACGTGATCTTATACTTCTGGGTGGCGGGCGTGTATTCGGCCTGCTCGATGTATGGATTGGACCCTCCCAAAGTCTCTCCTCCTCGCTTGAGTGACTTACTCTAGTTGGTGGCGGCGGACTCCGTCAATCCAACGATAAGCGAGATGCTCCCTAGTTTGTGCTCGGCGGAAATAAGTCATCAGCCACAAAGATGCGCAAAGATCACAAGGGAGAAAACCGCGAGAAGTGGCCGCAAGCAATAAACGTGCGGGCCAATCGGGCCTCCAGTCTGTCTTCTCACTGCTGTGCCGTCTGCGCCTTTTTGTGGCTATGAGATTTCCGCCACGAACAGCTAGCTTAGCTTAGCTAGCAACTAGCTAAGCTAGCCAAGGGCTCCGCCCTTGATATCCCGAGTGCGGAGTGCGGAATGCCGGATCACGCGGTGGTCCCCGTGGGAAACGCGAACAGAATTCTCGCAACGATCGGCATAAACGACTAGGCTTTTTCGCAGACTGCGCTGCGAAAAAAAGGCCCTTCGGGCAACCAATTTCTCCCGCGCAGTCTGCGAAAAAAGCGCGATCAGCTTTCAACCGTCAGCTACCGGGTTTCACTCAGACTCTGCCGGGCGACGAAGCTTTTGGATCAGTCCGGTGGGCATGCGTTTGACTGGACGACTCGGTGGGCCGTTTGCTCATGCACTTCATGGGATATGGACCTCAAATCGCGAGCCACCAAGACGTCGTATTCCAGTAGCTTGCATATTTAGAACCAACTTGTTGTCGTTCTTTTTTTCATAAGCGGCTAATGAAACCCCACGCTGACCCAACCCGCTTCGGGATTCCGGTCTCCCGCAAATCAGCGATCCGAAGGGAGCGCTGATCCGCGGCTACTCTGGAGGGTGAGTCGGCCAGACTATCCGGACGCCAGTGATCAGTTATTTCCTCCGGCCACGATGAGCTTTTGTCGCGATTGCGCAATCTCCCCTCGGCTGCCTGCTTGTCGCCGTTGCTGAAGGCGTCGAATCCCGCGCAACGTAAGCGGTGACCGTCACCTTCCGCTCTTTGAACATCGCCGGCGACCCAACGGTCTTGCCGGGGCATGAGGCGTTTCGCGCGTTTCGCTACGCAAGCTGGGATTAAGCTGGTTCAGTCGGTATAGTAGAGTGGATCGAATTCAAGTTCATCGGAGTTATGAATGGACCTCGGCGCTGTCCGCTGCTCAATGAATTCAACCAAACTCTCTCGACCGATGATTTTGAGAAGAGCAGCCGCCACGATCCTTTTATCATCGGCCGCCCTGATGGGTCACCCGGCCCCTGGAGACTCCATGACTCAAGCGGCTGCTCGACCCGCTTTGGCCGAGCGATTGGGCTTCAAACCAACCGACCGCGTTCTAATAATCAACGGCGATGACGCCGGCGTGAGCCACGCTTCCGTCGCCGCGACCACGGACGCGCTCGAGCACGGTCTGATGACCTGCGCAACTATAATGACGCCGTGCCCGTGGTTTCCCGAGATAGCCGAATACGCAAGGGCTCATCCCGCGGTAGACTTCGGCCTTCACCTCACGCACACGAGCGAGTGGAAGGCGTTCAAGTGGGGTCCTGTGGCAAGCAGGAGCGACGTTCCCGGTCTGGTTGATCCGCAAGGCTATCTGTGGCCCGACGTGCAGTCGGTCTATAAGAACGCTACGCCCGAACAGGCCTATCTGGAAGCGCGAGCGCAAATCAAAAAGGCTCTAGCCGCGGGCGTCGACGTGACTCACCTCGATTCGCATATGGGCGCGCTTCAGTACGACGACAGATACTTTCAGGTGTACCGGAGGCTTGGAAAGGAGTTCGATCTTCCGTTGAGAATGGGGTCTCAGGAAGTATTGGCGGCGGGCGGCGGGGGACATCAGAGGGGCCAACTGGATTCCGACGGAACGATCTGTCCGGACTACCTGATTCACGGCGGCAGAGTTAAGGATGAGCAGATCGCGGATTACTGGAAGCGAATGATCGCGGATTTGAAGCCCGGCGTGACGGAGTTGTACATTCACGCCGCGCTGGCCGGCGAAGAGATGAGGCGCATAACCAATTCATGGAAGGACCGTGCGGCGGAGCACGAATTGTTCACCAGCGATGCTGAGATTCGCCGCATACTGGAATCGCAAAACGTAAAGCGAATCGGCTACAGAGCGCTCCGCGACCTTCAGCGAAAGGCGCGGAACGGTCGAAGCTGACAATAGGACTTTGACGGCGTCGAGAAGGCAAGAACAGGGTCAATCCCGGACGCGTCAACTTTTCTGGAGGCACTAAAATGATTAAGCGAGCATTGCTGCTGTTTGTACTCTTCGCGATCGCCGCCGCTTCGGCCCAAGCGCAGAAGCGCGCCTTCACTATTGAAGACCTTTATCGAGTGAACCAGGTTTCCGACTTGAGCCTTTCGCCAGACGGCAAAAGAGCGCTCTTCGTTGTGGGGGCGCCGGATCTGCCGCGCGCCAAACGAACCGCCCACATCTGGATAATGGACGTGGACGGCAAGAACGCGCGTGCGATCACGCAAGGAGACAAGAGTGAAAGCTCGCCTCGTTTCTCGCCGGATGGTAAGTGGATTTTCTACGTCAGTTCGGCTGACTCGAGTCTCTATCTGATGTCCACCGCCGGCGGAGAGCCAAGCAAACCAAGCAAACTAACCACGATCTCGACCGGCGTCTCCGATCCGCTATGGTCGCCGGACGGTAAGTTCGTGGCCTTTTCGTCGGATGTTTATCCGGAATGCGGCGGCGACGACGCTTGCAACAAAAAGATCGCCGGCCGGTGGGAGAAGGGCCCGCTCAAAGCGCATATGAGCGACGAGTTGTTGTACCGGCATTGGAACGCGTGGAAAGACGGAACGCGGACTCATACATTCCTCGTCAACGTGGCCACCCACGAGACCAGGGACGTTACTCCAGGGAACTTCGACGCCCCCGGTTTTCAGCTTGGCGGGCCGTTGCAATACGACTTTTCGCCGGATGGAACCGAGCTTGTGGTTGTCTCGAATCACGACGGAAAGCCGGCGTCTTCCACCAACAACGACCTCTGGCTGATTTCTCTCGCCGGCAAGAACGCGCAGGCGAGAAACATCACCGCGTCGAATCCTGCATTCGACGGAAGCCCGAAGTACTCGCCCGACGGCAGGTACATAGCATACCGAACGCAGAAGCAGGCGGGCTACGAGTCTGATTTGTTTCGGCTCGCGGTCTACGACCGGACTTCGAAAACATCGTCGGTGCTGACGGAGCCGTTTCGCAACTGGATCGACGACTTCGAGTGGGCCTCGGATTCGCGCTCGATCTATTTCACGGCGCAGGGTGAAGGTCATAACCCTATCTACAAACTAGACGTCACGACAAAAGGTATCAGCTTGGTGATGGCCGACAAGGCCATCGATGGATTCGCCTTTGCTCCCGGCGAGAAACAACTGCTGTACATCAAACGATCGGTAGGCGAGCCGCCTGAGATTTACAGCGCGGCGGTCAACGGCGATAAGCCGGGCGCTCCGGTTCGGCTGACTCACATCAACGACGCCATCGCAGGCGAGGTCGACATCCGGCCCGCCGAGTCCATCTGGGTGGAAGGCGCGGGAGGCTCGAAGGTGCTGGTGTTCATAGTCAAGCCGCACGGCTTCGATCCCTCAAAGAAGTATCCGCTGATTTTGAACGTACACGGCGGCCCCCAGTCTCAATGGGAGGATGCATTCAGGGGCGATTGGCAGGTCTATCCGGGAGCGGGTTACATAGTCGCGTTTCCAAACCCGCACGGATCGACTGGTTACGGCCAGGATTTCACCGCCGAGATCTCCGGAGATTTTGGCGGCAAGGTGTACGAAGATCTGATGAAGGTCACCGACGCGCTTGAGAAACTGCCCTACGTAGACCGCAACCGGATTGGCGCGATGGGCTGGTCTTACGGCGGCTACATGATGATGTGGTTCGAAGGCCACACGGATCGCTTCAAGGCGATCGCTTCGATGATGGGCATCTACGATTTGAGATCGTTTTACGGCGCGACCGAAGAGCTGTGGTTTCCGGAGTGGGATTTGAAAGGTCAGCCGTGGAACTCGGCTCAGTATGAAAAGTGGTCGCCTTCCAACAGCGTAAAGAATTTCAAAACCCCGTGTCTGGTGATAACCGGAGAGCGGGATTATCGGTCGCCTTACACGCAGTCATTGCAATTCTACACCGCGCTTCAAAAGATGAACGTGCCTTCGCGGTTGATCGTCTATTCCAACGCGGGCCACTGGCCAGGCTCGTACGAGATGGCGTTGTATTACACCGCGCATCTGGAGTGGTTCCAGAAGTATCTCGGGGGCGGCGGCCCACAGTGGACTACCGAGCAGTTCTTGCGAAACGCGGTGTTTGACCCTGAAACGGGTAAGCGGATTGCAGAGTCGGGGGAGCCCGCGAATTCGAAGGCGGCTAAACCGGATCGGTAAGCGCGCGCATTGGGATTTAGCAAACAGTGCGGTCATCGGAATATCGAACGGAAGGAGGGCCTTCGTAACGAAGGCCCTCCGAATGGCTGCCCCACCCCTCCGTAGGAGGGCCCTGGAGTTTGGCCATTTCGGGAAGAGCGAGATCCAATTTCCACGTTCAATCCCGGAAACTCTAGGTCGGGAAGGGCGGCTTGCCCCCGCTGTCCTCGCTTCACCCAAACTGGCTGGGGAGCGGGGGCAAGCCCCCCCTTCCCGACCTGAGAGTTTCTGATGATCGGCGAACTTGAACCAATTTCTTGTTACCAAAATCGCAACCCAAGTGGCCAAACTCCAGGCGCCGTAGGCGTGGTCCGTAACGTCCAGTTGACCTACGTAGGAGGCGGAAAAATAACTTCCAGTTTTGAGTTAAGCGGCAGCACGAGTTGAGGACCGCCAGTGAAGTGAGGACTTCACCGCGGAGACGCAGAGATCGCTGAGAGCGCCGGGGAGAGTGAGCCCTCTCTGCG
>JAHFUG010000470.1 GCA_023265195.1 Blastocatellia bacterium
AATACAACGTAGCTCGCGGACTGAAGCGATGCTTCAAAATGGACACCGCTATCGTAACGGCGCTGGCCGACAACCCGATAGGCCGGCTGGTTGAAGACCTGATCTTTCAAGGCGGAGTCGACCAATCTCACGTGCGATGGGTCAAGTACGACGGCGTCGGGCGAGCCGTCCGAAACGGACTGAACTTCACCGAACGCGGCTTCGGGGTTCGCGCCGCCGTAGGCTGTTCAGACCGAGGTCACACCGCAGCCTCTCAGTTACGCCCCGGAGAGATTGACTGGGATGCGATCTTCTCGAAAGAGGGCGCCAGATGGTTTCACACCGGCGGCATATTCGCGGCTCTGTCGGAATCGACTCCGCTTGTCGCGCGGGAGGCGATGGAGGCGGCGAAGCGCAACTCCACTATCGTGTCTTACGATTTGAACTACCGCGACTCGCTCTGGAAGGGGATTGGCGGCAAGGAGAAGGCGCGTGAGGTCAATCGCCGGCTCGCGCCTTACGTTGATGTGATGATCGGCAACGAAGAAGACTTCACCGCGTGCCTCGGCTTCGAGGTCGAGGGTCTCGACGAGCAGCATTCCCGGCTGGAGGTCGAGAGTTTTCGGCGAATGATCGAGCGCGCGGTGCTTGAGTTTCCAAACTTCAAGGTAGTGGCCACGACTCTGCGGAACGCCAGAACCGCGACGGTCAACGACTGGGGAGCCGTTTGCTTCGCCGGAGGAGAACTCTATCAAGCGCCGATGCGTGAGAATCTCGAGATCTTCGATCGAGTTGGAGGCGGCGACTCGTTTGCTTCCGGGTTGATCTATGGATTGATGACCGGCCGCGGGCCGCAATGGGCGGTCGAATGTGGAGCGGCTCACGGCGCTCTAGCGATGACGACGCCGGGGGATACGACTATGGCGACTCTTGCCGAAGTGGAGAGAGTCATGAAGGGCGGGACGGCTCGCGTGGCAAGATGAGATTCGAACGAGCGCTCCGTGGGAAGCACAGACCCAAAGGACCGCGCCGAACATCAGAAATTCAGGTAGTGTCTTAAAGTTGTGTGGTTGCTGATGAGACACTACAACTGGCTGGAGACGAGTCCACGGCGGCGCAAATACCGCCAACGCAGTTGGGGGACTCGTTCAAATTCCACCTACATACGCTGAGCCGTCGTTGTTCTCCAGAATACCCCCAACGGAGAGACTGTGTGAAAACTCCGAGAATCCCACCAACGCAGTTGGTGGATTGTTCAGACACAGCCTACAAAGGGCGCACGCCGGACTCCCGTTTCCTTTCCCTCTTTCCCTCGCGTCGCGAGGAGAGAAAATCAGACAACGAGGGGGCCGCAGGCAGCTTTGCTTGTAGGCTGCATATGAACGATCCACCAACTGCGTTGGGGGTATTCTCCAGTTGCATCCCTCTTTCTTGCGAGCAACAGAGGATTAAGACACTACCAAAGATCACTACTCGGGAAGAGGGAAGGGATTCACCCCGCTCTTTTCTTCCCATCCACTCGATCTGACGCAACGATAGGAGCGGGGATAAATCCCTCTTCCTGACATGTGATGTTTTAATGTTTGGTGGACTCAACCAACTTTGATTGAAGCGGGAGGTTGGGTGACCGAGTCCGCGGTTATCCTTCAGGCGCTCTTACTCGCGTCATCTCCGTTCTGCTCTGCTCTGGTTGTCAGATCGTTGTCAGGCTCTTCCGACTCCTGCGCCTTCTGAGCGAGCACGAGGTGATCTCGCATGGCGTCTCTGGCGGCCTCCGGGTTCCGGTCTCGAATCGCTCTATAAATCTGCCGATGCATCTCCGCGGATTCCTTGAGGTCCTTCGCTCGCTTGACGGTCTTACTGCGCACGTCCAACAGAATCGTCGCCACCATGTTCATCAAGGCAGTGAGTATCCTATTGCCGGACGCCGCGGCGACCGATTGATGGAATCGCATATCGTGGACGAGGTATTGTTCCGGTTCGTCGAGCGACGCGTACATTCCGGCCAGTTCTTCGGCCATCGAAGCCATCTGATCGCCACTCGCTCGCTCCGCGGCCAGTCCGGCCATCGCCATTTCGATTGACTGGCGGGCCTCGAACATCTCGCGGGTAGTGAAGCCATGCAGGGCCGCCATTAGCCGCAACGGACTGCTGTCGAGTGAAGGCGGACCATCGGCTCCGACGACAAACGTGCCCGCGCCCTGTCTGGATTGAAGTACGCCAACGGCTGCGAGAGAGCGAATGCCTGCCCGGAGCGTTGGCCGGCTAACCCCCAGCGATTTCGCGAGATTTCTTTCGGGGGGCAAGCGATCGCCGGGACGCAACTCACCCCGCTGAACCATTCCTCGAAGATGCAGAACAACTTCTTCGGACGTCGTTCCACTTTTTTCCGGATTGGCCGGATTGGATTTGCTTGAATTAGATTCGGTCATACCAGTTGCGTCATTGGACTCATGATTCGATTACCTTAATCAAGCGCCGCTTGAACTGGACGCCAGATATTGTCCTGAGCCGCGCTGCCATCTTAGTCAATCCTAAGACTATTGTCGAACGATGCAACTGAACTCAAATGAGAATTGGTGTTACCACTCCACGGTTTTCACCGTTTCATTCTCGCATATTGTTCATTGATAGGACGGACGACGTGCGCCGCACAACACCGACGGTTGTGCGCTGCAGTCCGGTGATGTCCAGGAGTTAGACTGAGAAGTAGGCCACACTCGGGGGACTCTCGGAGCCTTGCCCACTCTCCGGATCACATGGGCCTACAGATGGGCCTGCCGAAAAAACATTTTTCGGAGCGCTTCGCGCGAAAGAGGAAAAAACCAGAAGGGCAAGCGGGCAAAAAGCGCCAGGGGCTATGGAATCCGCGAAACAACTACAACTCGAAACCCGATGTCGTAGAAGCGGTGGTCCGGTCGATTCAAGTTGCGACACGCGGACCGGCAGTATCGGGCGGTGTTGTTCCACGCACCGCTCCGCAGTACGCGCATGGACTGATTTCCACTGTTCGTCCAGGCGCTGCCGTCAGCAGGCGCGCCCGTATAGCCGTTGTACCGTACGTCTTCGCACCATTCCCATACGTTTCCCTGCATGTCGAATAAACCGAAGGCGTTCGCGAACCCCAGGCTGCCGACTTCAACGGTCTTGTTGCGATAGACACCCTTTTCCGCTGAGCCGTAGGGATATTTGCCGTCATAGTTGACGATTCTAGGTGAGATCGTCGGCCCGAAAGCGAAGGTAGAAGTGGTTCCGGCTCGGGCTGCATACTCCCATTCGGCTTCGGTTGGCAGACGATAAGCTTTACCGGTTTTCTGCTTTAGGCGTTCGCAAAACTCGACCGCATCTTCCCAACTCACTTGCTCCACCGGCAGCTTCCACGAGTCTTTGAAATTAGCCGGGTCTTGATTGAGGTCGATCTTCACCTTCGGCATCCGCGCAACTTGCCTCCACTGGTCGCGCGTCACCTCGAAGCGCCCTATAGAGAACTCCGCCACCTGTACACGATGTCTGGGCATCTCGACTTTGATCGCAACCCAAGTGGCTTCCTTGAAATATTTCCTGGCATTAGCAAAAGCTACCTTCGCTTCATCCTCCGTGGACCCCATCTGAAATTCTCCAGCGGGAATCTTAATCATTTCAAGCGTTACGCCATCGCCTAGGTCTTCAGCGACTGAATCCGCTTGTAGCGCGCGGCGACTTATCTCGTTACCCTGCGCATCGAGCGTTATTGTCTCAAAGCCGACGGAACTCAAGGTTGGAGCGAGGCTGCCTAGCGGCGCGGATTTTGTGTTATTTGTGCTCTTTAGCGCAAGCCAAGTGAATAGGGCGGCAATTGCAAGCGCGATCGACGAGACTGCCATTATCAACCCTCGCTTGCGCCTATACGCGTAAGGTGACGTTTGCGAATCCGCGCTCCGTGGCTTGCGTATGGCTTCACTTCTCGCTGTTGTTGAAGGCGCAACCGGAAGTGAATGACTCTCGCGTTGTGATTGCGTTTCCGGCCCTCTGAAGGGCGTTTCAGATTCGGTGTTCGCCGGCGCGTCTGGTTGCGCCGTTGGTTCAGAAGAGACCGGCGCCGCTTGTTGCATACTCTCCACTGATTCCGCGCGACGCCACTCTTCAATAAACTCGCCGATCTGCAAACGCCGATGGAAAACATCTTCAATGAGACCGTAGAACGGAGATCGAGGCTCATCAATGACCTGAAGCGCTCTCAGAAAGATCTGACGAGGCAGAGAATCCCTGGCCTCGTTGATCTTTTCACTCAACAGCCGCTGCCTCTCACGGCCGCGAGCAGCGCTGGCGCGGGCGATGATCAAGTCTTCGCCCTTAACGTTGAGAGCCCACCGCATCGGCTCCTGACAGCCCTCGCTCTTGACCTTGGCGAAGACGTAACCATACAGATCGTCCATGCTGACAACTCCGTCTTCGTTGATGTCCGCCTCTCCCTGCTTGATACCGGCGATGATGTGTTTGGTCAACAGGCCGTAGTCGTCGCCCTCTCTCTCCTTCTCGGTTTGCGAGGCCGTCGACGCCGTCAAGATGTAGACGCCGCTTCCGCGCGCCAACTCTTTGAGCTTTTCGTCCACGACGCCTCGGGAAAAAGACTTTCCCGCCGCGCCGCCATAACAACAATCGAGAATCAGTATGATCTTTCGGCAAGCTGAATTCTCGATAAACAGCCGTAGCATCTCGACCGGTATCGAAGTCGAAACCAGGCTCTTGACTTCCGTGTTGGCCGTAGCGAGGTAGAGCCGTCCGGGCAAATCAGTTGCGCCGTGCCCTGAATAGTAAATCAAGACTTGATCGTCGTGGTTCGCATCCGAGAGAACTTCTTCGATTCGCCGCAGCACCGCGTGGTTTTCGACGTCCTTGAAGACGAACGGCTCCCCAAAGGCCCCAAGCTCCGGCGCGGCCAATATCTCGCGCATTCCGTCAACGTCACGCTCGGGGCATTTCAACGGATTCAGTTTAGGCTCGTTGTCGAACCGGCTGCTGCCGATCAAGATGGCGTACCGGCGCGCTTCACTCATTCATCTCCTCGACGGCTTTCTTGATCGCCTCCGTTAGGTGGTTCATGTCACTCGCTCGCAGGTCATCGGCTTTGATTTTCACTTTGTGGCCGTTCTTTTTCTGCAATTCGAATTGCAAGGTTGGCTTCCGTTGCACGTAGGCTTTCAGAACGTTCACCAGCCCGACGGCGAAACCTCCGCCGCTAATGGCTGCGATTATGATCTGCCCGTAGACCGGCAGATCGCCTTTGGCTCCTGGCACAGCCGGTCCAGTAGACGGTGTGGCCGTTACGCAGGCTTCATCGGCGAGGTCGCGGCACAACCTCCGAGTCAGATCCTGCAAGTCATCGTTGTCGAGATCGGATGCTGAGAGCGAGAGCGTGATTGCCATAAAGATTCTTCCTCGATCGACCGGCGTTCGCTGAGACGGAACTGATGAGGCTTCAGATTGTATTTGGGATCGGCCGATTTTCCAACTAATTCTTGCAACAACTCAAGGATGAGGGGAATTGATGATTGATGATTGGGGGGAATTGATGATTGATGAATGCAGCATCTACCGAAAATCCGCAATCCGCAATCCGCAATCCGCAATCCGCAATCATCAATCATCAATCATCAATCATCAATCATCAATCATCAATCATCAATCATCAATCATCAATCATCAATCATCAATCATCAATCATCAATCAT
>JAHFUG010000471.1 GCA_023265195.1 Blastocatellia bacterium
AGAGACGCCGATATGTTCGGCTTTGAGAGTCAATGGGAATAGAATGCCCTTACCGGATGCGATCGATGCGATCAAGTTCCGTTGTTTTTTAGCACACGCTGCTCTAACATAGCGGACGCAGAGACCAGAATTAGAAGGACGCCTGCTTATGGTCACAGCTCTCAAATTAACAATCAATCAACTCGCGGCGCTGCCGGACGATGGCAACCGTTACGAATTGATCGATGGAGAACTGCTCGTGTCGAAAGCACTCGGAATACCACATCAACTCTCATTCATGGAACTCCTCTATCGTCTACTCAGCTATCTGAAGAAGAATCCTGTCGGTCAGTTGATCCCTGGCCCAGGAGTTGTCTTCGATGATTACAATGGAGTGATCCCGGACCTGGTTTTCGTGAGCGTTGAGCGGGCGCACATCATCACTGATCGAGGGTTGATTGACGCTCCCGACCTTATGGTCGAGGTGGTATCCCCAGGTGAGAAGAACAGCGAACGCGACCGGCAAATAAAGCGCCAGCTCTATAGCCGCCGCGGCGTGCGCGAATATTGGGTAGTCGATCCTCAGTTGAAGACCATTGAAGTCTATCGCCTGCAAGAGAATGTTCTGGTGCTTGAGGCTACGCTGCGCGGAGAGGATGTCTTGAGGAGCGCGCTCTTCCCTGGCTTCGCGTGTTCGGTCTCCGAAATCTTTGCTTGAGTTTCTTTCTTGAGATTGTTAGGCAGGACTACCGGAACCATGTATGGAGCGCTACTCATCTAACGTATTTATGAAGCCAGAAATCAGACTCGTGATTGAATTCAAGCACGGTGGGATTTACAAGTATTACGACGTGCCAGAGTTTTGTTTTTGAAGAGATTGTTGCAGCGTCCTCCAAGGCCAATTCTTTGTAGAGAACGTCAAGGAGAGATAAGAATATGTTTGGCTTTGAGGGCAATGGGAATAGAATGCCCTGCTAGTAAAGTATATGAACCTCAACTGGGATTTACTGGGAGACGTTGAATGTCCGAACATCGGCTGCAACCGATTAAAAGTCTCATCGGCTACTGCTACGAATTCCTGAAAGGAGCGCGAACAGCAGCAAAGGGTCGTTTGCATCTGCGACAAGGTGCGGCAAAGCGAGGCTACCTGGACGTCGCCACCCTGGTCCGAGAGGAGCCTCTTCTCTTCGATACGGGTGAGTGGTTCGTTAGAAACTCTGCGCCGACAACGCTAGATCTTGATGCCCTCCTTGACATCGGATTACTGTTTGATGATCTCGATGACTCCGAAGAGCAAGAAGCCTCTGCGGAGAGATCAGAAGAGACCGCAACTGAAGTCCCTTTCGAAGCGCTGCGGAGACTTTTTGGATTGTTAAGGGGCAACCCGCACGAGTTGGAATGCCTGTATGGACTGTATTTTCTCGAAGGAATTGATGCGAAGGGGACACCGGTTCTTGCTCCTCTTATCACCGCGCCTGTCCGCCTGAGCTACGATACGGAGAAGGACGCTATCCGAGTTGAGGTGGAACACGACTATGCCCAGCTCAACACCTATGCAATCTCCGAATTGATGCCGGATTCTTATGCGGCGATGGAAGATCAACTGCGGGACCTGAGTCAGCTTGCTCTTCCCCTCGATTCTACGGCAATCAAAAGAACCTTAGCGATTCTCAGGACTGTCGGTGGCAGTGTGAACTTCTCCACAAGTCTTCTAACGGCAGAATCGAATCTGCGGAATGTAGAGCAACAGGTTATCAGGGATGACCGGCCGCGCGCAGGACAGTTCTCTCTCAGGTCTTACGCCGCACTCGCAGTCGTACGAAAGACAAATGTGTTTGTGCTAGACGATCTGAAAGAGATGCAAAAGTTAAGTCCGGACTCATTTGAGGAATCTCTCTTATCAAGATTCGTCCTCGCCGAAGAAGGGTTTGGCTCAAACGACGACAGGCGTGGACGATCGCTCCTCGGAGAAGGCGAGATTCTGTTTCCGTTTCCTACGAACGATCATCAGAACGACGTGGCGTCGTCGATCGAACGCGGAGGACTCATACGCGTGCAGGGTCCGCCGGGTACGGGCAAATCCCAGACGATTGCAAATGTGGTCTGTCACCTAGTAGCGCGGGGCAATCGCGTTCTTGTCGTGAGCCAACAACCAAAGGCAGTAGAGGTCGTCGAGAGCTACCTCGAGAGACTGGGAATCGACTTTCTGCCTATGACCCTCATCAAGGGGGATAAGGAGGCGACTCGGAATCTAAAGGCTCGTCTTGACGGTCTTGCCGCGTTCACCTTCCGCAACGACGCAAGCCGACTCGCATCAAGAGGAAGGGATGCAGAAGCGCGGCTCGCGACCCTTCGTCAGCGAATCCTTGCGCTCGATGCCGAACTTGGCCGCTTCCTGACCTTTGAAGTCTCCGCATGGGCATCTACCGGGAAAAAGCCTGGTGAATTGGAACTCGAATACAGTTTAATGCGAGAACGCGACCGAATGGCGGAAGGCGAATTCTTATCTTGGGGGGAGCAGGCCGAGGTCACAGAGGGATTTAAGCGCATCATTGATTTGACGCGGCAATTGAACGGCAAACGGATCGATCTAGCTTACCTATGTGAAACATCACAGCTACCCCGCGACGAGGCTCTCGATGAGTTCAAGCAAGACATCGCTTCGATCGCCGATGTGCTTCGTGAGAGCCTTACTATTTGTTCGTTGGAGGAGCGAAGGAAGACCGAACAGATTCCGTGGTTTTCGGCAATTTCTTCAGTGCCCGCGATTGACCGAGTCTGCAGGGTCAGGAATGAGTTAGCTCTTCAAACCCGGCGGCTGGCCGACCTCCGAGACAAGCAGGTAGTCCAAGAAACTCTCAATGCGATCTCTTCATACGATCAGTCGGCGTGTCGTGCTGATTTGGAAGCCCTTTGTCTACTTGGCGATCTTATCAAGGAGCTTCGCGCTACGCTGGACCGTTCGGCATCATGTCGAAACAAGTCGGAAGATCCTACTCGTCTTGACGAAGCTCTGGAGATTTATGACGCGCAACGCGCTCGCTGGTGGAGCGTCCTCTCTCCTTCTTTCCGAAGAAGCTCGGCGTCTATTGCGGCCCAGCTAGGACGAAGGCGCTTACTAAAGGGAACCGATATAGCACCAGTGAGGGCGTTTGTTGCAGCACATAGGCTTCGTCGCAGAATCACAGATACTAGTGAGCGACGGTTGTCCCACCTCCAAGCGCCATCTCTGCCGGACGAACTCAGCGTGGCCACGGAGCGACATCTCCTCAACGCGCTTTCCATTCTGCGGGACGTCCTTCAGGCGCGATACCATGCATTCGAAACCTCGTCGCTCATCGAACGAACCCTGTTCTTCGAACCGTCCCTAGACGAACTGCTGGAAGAATCAAGAGTCTGTGAGTTCCAGAAAGCTGTAGGCTTGGTCGAAAAGGCGCTGATGTCGGACACGGCGCTGCAAAGAGGAATAGCGCTCGTCGAAAAGTGGAAACTGAAAACCGCAGGCGGGCTCTTGAGGGAGTTTTTCGATGCCTTCCTAGCCATGAATAGGGACCGCGTCCATCCAGCCCGCGATCGGCTCAATGATCTTCTTCCCCTAGTGAGTCACTACAGAGAGATCGTGTCCTTATTGGATGGTCCGTTGCGGCCATGGCGAGCCAGCGCTGAGAAGTGGATTAGACTGGCCGAGGAAATACCACACGCCGACCTCGGAAGCGACTTGGAAGCTGAAGTGTATTCACGCGCGCTGAGGACAGAACTGAATGCCATCGAAAGAGCCGCGCCGCGGAACTCCGCAAGCATTGCCGAGGAGCGCCATAGCGTAGAAGAAAAGCTTCGTGGCACGGCCCGCGAGGCTGTGGAGGCGTATCTACACTCAACGATAGTCAAGGAATACTCAAACCCTGCCGTCGGCAACGAAGTACGCACGTTTTCGCAAGTTCTCCAACGAGGCAGGCGAAACTATGAGGCATTCCTTAAGCTTAAGAGATCTCCGAAGGTCTTCGAGGCTGTCCTATCCGTCCTGCCTTGTTGGGTCGCTTCCATTCAAGACGTCGCGCGCGTCTTTCCACTCAAGCCCGGTTTGTTCGATGTTGTGATCGTTGATGAGGCATCTCAGTGTTCGATCCCAGCGGCAATGCCCTTATTCATGCGCTCTAACAAAGCAATAATAGTGGGTGATGATAAGCAGTTGCCTTGCGTCGAAGGAAAGTTCGTAAGCCGGGCTTACAACGCTGAGTTGATGAACCGTTTCTCCTTTTTGGAGCGTGTGCCCCGATCTCAAGTCTTTAACGCTTGCGATTCGTCGCTCTTCGATCTTGCCGGGAGCTTTACAGACAAGCCGATCTTCTTGGCGGAGCACTTCCGTTGCCATCCGAACATCATCAGCTTCAGTAATGGGGAGTTCTACGACCATCGGCTCGTCATCCTGACGCACGGCATGGACCAAAGACTCGGTCCTCCATTAGAGGTGGTGCTTGTGGAGGGAGCCACTGATGACCCCAAGACGAAAGTAAATGTCCAAGAGGCAGAAGCGGTTGTAAGAAAACTCCGGGCGATGATTGATGACTCCCGATACGATGGAATGGACTTTGGCGTATGCTCGCCGTTTCGGAACCAGACGGATTTGATTTGGGAGCTTATTCTTAAGGAGTTTTCCGATAAGGAGATCAAGGATCGGAAATTGGTCAGCGCAACGGCAGACGGGTTTCAAGGCGATGAGCGCGACGTAATCCTATATTCATTTCGTTTCGCACCCAACTCGAGTCCTCGAATCTTCACGCTTACGGACGGTCCAGAGGGTCGGCAACGCATGAATGTTGCGATCACTCGGGCACGCCGACGCGCGCTTTGCTTTGTCAGCCATTCGGTCGAGAGCTTTCCGCAGGGCTTGGTTCGGCGTTTTTTGCGCCACGCACAAGATCCAAAGGCAACCACTTTTGAGGCGGAGCCCTGGGACAGTCAGTTTGAGAAGGATGTGCACTCATTCCTTGAAAAACTCGGCCTCGAAGTGTATCCCCAGGTGCGCGCGTGTGGGTACAAGCTAGACTTCGTGATTCGAGGAGCCGACGGACGGACGGCCGCTCTTGAGGCCGATGGTTGGAAAATTCACTATCCGGACGGACATCTGCGTGAAGAAGACATCCAAAGAGAATCGGTTCTGGTGCGCGCCGGCTGGACAGTCTTTCGAGTTCACTCAAGGGGCTTTTACCGTGACCCCGAAGGGTCACTTCTCGACGTATCCAACTACTTCGCGGAAGCTGATGAGCCTCAAGCCACGGCTGCGCCTCCGTCTACCGTTGGTGAAGGAGCGAGCCACTCCGCTGCTCCTTCTGAGGTTGCGCAAGGCGCGCGGGAACTGACGACCGAGAGAATCGACGCCGCGAGTATCTCGCTTACCGAGATCCAGAATGCTCTTCGCAAGGTCGCGCCAGATCTCGGTGTTGAAGTAAGACGCGATGAGTTGTTTCGTCGAGCGCTCCCGAACTTAGGACTTCGCCGACTAAGCAAACGTGCAAGAGAACGTTTCCAATCAGCAATGGCTGGACTAATTCGAAGGGAAGAGTTCGGATATCGCGGACGAGAACTAGCCCATGTTTACCCCATCCGCGAAGAATCGACTGGGTAAGTGTTGAGAGGAATGAGAGCGAAGGGGAAAAAACCGGAAAAACGTAGTGTAACAAATCTGGCAGCAATAGTCAGTTTA
>JAHFUG010000109.1 GCA_023265195.1 Blastocatellia bacterium
TACGGGCTTACGCTTTACGCACGCGGCATTTCTTCGTCTCCCAAATCAGTTAGGCGCGCCTGCTTGCCCTCGTAACCTTGACCACCCAGGACTTGTGAATTACGATGGCGGCCATCCAAGTGCTTTGGATTGCTGACCCGGCTTTTGCCTTACTTGCCTTCCGCGAAGGAGGAACCGAGATGGATAACACGCGGCATTACACCGTTGTAGTAATTGGAACCGGCTTTGGCGGCTCTATGACGGCGCTTACGCTCGCCCGCGAGTTCGACGCAAGAAACAAGAAGGAATTGGACCCGTCGAAGAAGAAGTCAATCCTGATGCTGGAACGAGGCACGTGGTGGACCACTCCGGTTGGCACGGTGCAGGACAAAGAGGTCAAAACCGCGCAGTTCCTCCGAGACAAGAATCAGCCGGTTCAATATTGGCCGGCTGTCGAGCATTTCAAAGGCTTCCTCGATATTTTTCTCCGCTGCGTCAAGAGAAAGAAAAACGAGGACGGGCTTTATGACGTCACCACGTTCGGCAGGGCCGGCTTTCTTGGTTTGTTCGGAGCCAGGAACGATGGCGTCACGATAGTGCGGGCCAGCGGAGTAGGTGGAGGATCGCTGGTCTACTCCAATATCACGATCCAGCCGCCTGATTTCATATTCGAAGATCATGCGTGGCCCGTGACGTGGGACAAAAACGAACGCAACGGCTGGTTCGAGAGAGCGCGCGACGCCATAGGCTTCAGCGTGCTTTATGCGCACGAGGTCCGAGAGCCTTCCGGCGTTCCCGACCCAAACAAGCTGAAGATTAATACGGGCCTGAGCAATATCAGCACCCGGTCCGCTCGGTTGGATCCGCATTGGGACACCAGGGTCGATCCGTCGTCTGGGAAGCAGGTCAAATACATTCATCTCACTAACGCGGTGAATCCGCCGGTGCGAGACACGCTGGACCAGCAGTTGGCCAACACTCCTTCGAATCGGCTTTGGATAGACAGAGCTCGCGTGTTTCAAACCGCGATGAGCGGGCTCACAAATGACTTCGGCACGGTTGACTCCGCGATCAACGATCTTCCGCCCGAAAACACCGGCAAGCCCGTCGAGCCTAAGAACTACTGCGAGCGGCAGGGCCGGTGCAACGTAGGCTGTCTTCCAGGCGCGCGTCACACGCTGAACAAACAACTGATGTCCGCGATTCTGGGCACGCCTCAAGGGGCGGAAGGGACCTTCAAGGATTTGCTTTCACTGGAGCCGCTCGCCGAAGTGGATGTGATAAAGGCGCTTGAAGGGGGTGGGTATTCGGTGCGCTACTACGAGCGCGACCCCAATGACCCGTCGAGGAAGACTTTGAGAACCGTCACGGCGGACAAAGTGATCGTGGCGGCGGGTTGCGTCGGAACCAATGAAATCATGTTGAGAAGCAAGGAGAGGGGCGGCCTGCCAAATCTTAGTGACAGGACCGGTTTCAACTTCTCGACGAACGGCGACTATCTGGGATTTGTCGAAGGGACCAGCGAGCGCGTCAGCCTGACCAGAGGCCCGGTTACTACATCGTTTGCGCACTTCAACAGTCCAGGGTCCACGAAGGACGGCAGCCCCGCCGATCCCGCCAAGTTCCACACAATCGAAGACAACGGGATTCCGAGAGCGCTCGCGTCCACCGCGGGGTTCGGCGTGCCCCTGATCCGCTCTTTGTCAAAAGGAAGGGGTACTCGCCTGTTCATCATCTGGTCGTTGATTCTGTGGCTGGTTACGAGGCCGATCAGATTCGTCCGGGCTATTCGAGACAACTACCGCGAGCGCGATGAGTTCTTCAAATCGGAGGACGAGTTTTCGAACAACATCATGGCGATCGCCGCGATGGGCCGCGACGGAGCGAAGGGACGATTCACGCTGGGTGGAGGCTTGTGCGAGACTCCTCTCCGGTTGAGCAGGACCGACGGCGTCAAATTTCACGAAGACCCGATCTATGACGAGATTCGCGCAACGCTGAAGACCTTCGCGGAGAAGCTGACTGGAGCAACAGACAGGGACTTCATCAACCCGTTCCTGACGAAGGTGGCCGAAGCGTTCGAGGCCAATTCCATCGGGCTGACGCATCCGCTTGGAGGCTGTCCGATGGGTAAGGACGCCTCAAGCGGCGTTGTCGATGAATACGGCCGAGTGTTCGATAAGGCCCGGACAGGCCAAGCGGCTTTCTACGATGGATTGTATATCGCGGACGCATCGATCATACCTACCGCGCTCGGAGTCAACCCATCGCTGACGATTTCAGCGCTGGCGCTCCGAGTCGCAAAGAAGGTTATCGAGGAGACGGCGTGAGCGCAAATTTGTCTCGCCGCCTCCATCTCGATCTTCTTGACGAACACCGGTGGTGGTCCTCCCTGCGTCGGAGTCAACCGGCTTGGTCAGTCCATACGATTGGTAACTATGTGAGATGTCTTGGCTTCGTACTTCTCTGAGAGGTTGCTAGTCTCATCCGGTATCTTACTGACAGTCGCGGCAAAGCGATAGCCGAGCTTTGAGAAAGTTTCGATATATTGATGCCCGTTCTCATCCGTACCCAGAACTTTTCGCAACGTGAAGATCTGTTGCGTAAGCTTGGCATCCTCGACGAACGTATTGGGCCGGAGCTGCTCCACTAGCTCGTTCCTTTCAACTACGTGTCCGCTATCTCAACGAGTACAAGCGATGTCTTGATAGATTTCAATGGCAAACGCACAGGCTCGCTGTCGCGCAGAAGGATGTGCTCTTTTGTATCTAAGCGAAACGGGCCGAATTCGTAGAAATGCTTTCTTGGTCAGCTCATATTCAGTCTATCTACTATTTGATAAAAACTTGATAAAAACTTGAGAAATACCTGAGGACTTTTTCTCAATTCCCGTAGTATTGTCTACCGCGCTGTTAGCCGTGGAGTGAGGCAAGGCTTCAATTGAAATAGATCGATTAGTTCTTTGCTTTGAAGTCCCATTCGTATAACGAAAGTGCGGCGGGACTTTTATGCAAGACTTTGTTCGCAATATCAAAGGAAAGGGGGTTAATCATGATGAGGTTACTCAATGTAGCCCGAGGGAAGACCTTTGCCGGGTGTTGCATAGTGTCTCTTCTGTTGGCCGTAACGTTGGCCTTCAGCGCGAAAACCCAACGCAAACAACAGGAGATTTTCCATCAGAAAGCCGAAAACGGTGCACCTGAGTGGATTGAGAAATTTACAGATCAGTCATTGGAAATCCTCGGCAACGAGGACTCGCCTCTCAGAATAGTCGAAGCGAGAGTTAAAGAACTTTCAGGCGCTGAGTTCACTCGATTAACACGAAGGACGACTGATCTCGAGGCCGTTTCAAGCGTTCCGGAAGTTGAATTGAGAAACACTTCGGGGAAGACAATTACAGGGTTCATCCTGGCGCTCAGGGAACCTCTGACACGAACCACTCTGACACACTACGAACGAAAAGTTTCGGTGGCTCCCGGAGAAACTTACATTGTTAGGCGAGAGCATTTCGTTAGCCCCGATCAAAGGATGGTAACGGGTGACGACGGAAAGACCAGCCAAGTAGCAATTCAGCCAAATCTGGATTCGGAAAAGTGTTGGATCCTGTTTGCGCGACGGCCAGATGTATTCATAACCGTCGGGATTGTCAAATTCCATGACGGAAGCATGTGGAGGATAAAGGAAGGAGGGGAAGTAAGATGAAAAAGGCATTGTTAAGGTTAACAATCACATTAGCGCTTTGTTTGTGCGCCATTTACGCCTTCGCCCCCGGGAAAACCTACGCGTCCTGCGGCTGTGGAGTAACTTGCGGTGGGTGTACGGCAATCTGTAATGGCTGCGATTTGTGGCAGTGTCTAGACCAAGCTCAGAGATGTTGTGAAGAAGCTTATAGGGTTACTCCTCTGGAATGTGGAGTAAACTGATCACTTGGGTTCAGTACTCCAAGAAATCAAAGGCCTGCGACGAGAACCTGGCGTCAGCCAGGTTCTTGTCTCTAATTCATTGATGAGGTTTCAGCGGCTCAACCGCGCGAACATAAGCCGTTTTGCCGGAGCCTTCAAGAATCTCCGGCAAGGCAATAATTGAACGCACCCTCTGTGTCAATAATGGTGAGAGACCGACCGCCCCATAGTTTAGTGTATGAGGGCGACAAGGAGCGATCTCGCGTCAACACAGTCGATGTGAATCAGGTCCATCTCAAGGGGGAGGCAATCCAGCCTAGGGAGAGGGAACCGCCGCGGTTAGCCCACCTCCCGCTCCGGCCAACGGCGGCTCACTGGGGGCGTAGAGGCCAGCCTCAGGACTACTCTCGACCCCGAGGTCGTCGAGCATCCTATACGCCGCCGCTTCACTGCTGACTACACGCGCCGCATCATGGCCCAGGCCGACGCCAATCCGGACGCAGTCGGTAAGATTCTTCGTCGCGAAGGGCTCTACTCATCTCACTAGCCACTTTGGCGTGAGCTTCGCAACTAGTCTAATGATCGAGCAGATTTGTACCCCACAAATTCGACAAGCTGCCAGCTTGCCTGCTATCGACCCACAACCCGTTATCTCTACCTTGCCCACGTCTGCCGGTAGAACTCCAAAACGAGCAGGGCTATCGCGGTAAGGCCGATGAAGAGGAACAGGATCGGAAAACCGAGTCGCAGACCGCGACTCTTCCACGTGGGTCAAGTTCCGCACAACTTCCGCGCAAATGGCTTATCTCGCCCGCCGACGATGCCACGCCTTAACCCGTACAACTTAATCAGGCCGAATAGAGTGAACACGCTCCCCAGCACAGCTAAAGGGAACCAATCTGAAAATCTAATCATCGCGAGCCTCCATCCGCTATTTGGACGCCCTGCAGCCGCGGTGTTGGCATTGTCTCGGAAGCTCACTTCAACGCGGGCTTCCGGAGCGACGCCCGGCTTGCCGGCGACGCCGCTCTTAATCGACGAGAGCTTACTTCGAGCCGGCGTGTGTCTTCCGTTTCCCCCCGCCCTTTACGCCGCCGGCCTGCTGGCCTCCCATGCCGCCGCCGCCCTTCCCGCCTTTTCCGCTTCGTTCCGCGGCGGCCCCTCCGCCGGTCGTACCCTGTGTAAGAGCAGTGTGACCCAGGTTAGTTCTCAGGTTTTGAGATGACTTGGCTCTCTTTGACTTGATTGGAAACGGCTGGCCCAGTTCTTTATCAAGCGCGTAAATAGGCGGCAACAGATTGAAGTTTGATTTCATGTCGGTCCTCTTTCGCTTGCCGAGTCAGTTACTTCTAGAACCGCATCCATCTTCCTTCGGACCAAAGACGGAGGGTCTACGTACTCACAAGGCAAGACATATGCCCCGTAAACAGCGGCGGACCGGCAGGCGTTGTAGAGCGGCGATGAAACGCAGCTTTACGAGCTCAAGCACGGGCCGGACGAGATTACAGTTCACGAGTCAAAACCCGAAGCGCAAGCGGGAGGCGTGCGCCAGCAGTCATCAAGGTAAGGGGCGCGTCTGCCGCTTCTTCTCTTTCTAAAGTGCGCAAATCCGCGCAGACAGGTGAGCGCTTTTGCGCTCAACGCCGGAGTATTGGCTAATTTCGGTTGACCTCTTTGCTTGGTCCGAGAATTCCAGCGGTTCGCCAAACATCAGTAATTCTCAGGTCCGGAAGGAGTGGCTTGCCCCCGCTCTTCCTCTTGCGATTCACTCCGGGCTGGCCGCAAGAGGAAGAGCGGGGGCGAGCCACTCCTTCCGGACCTGAGAATTACCGGAATTGAACATTGAAATCGGATTGTGATCTTCCCGAAATGGATATCCGCTACTCGAGTCCTTTCAGACAACAGAAGCTGTTCAATGTCGTGAATCGCGCCTCGAAGGCGCTAGTCGCGCCTTACGCATTGCTCTTGTCGCCTGGGATAAATAGCCGAGGACGCCTGGCGCTCACCGTCACTGAACCACGGAATAACTGTTGCTTTGCAGATAGCAGAGTCTCGGTTTCTCGCCTGCACCTAAGCGCCAGGAGCGTCGGCTGAGACGCCGGTCCTGAGCTTGATGTAGGCGAGGGCGTGATGCGTATTGCGTTAATTGGTCGTTCTCCTTCGCGTGGGTAGCCGAACCGGCTCGACCATGAGCCGGTCGGCTTCTTACGTCAGCAGAGTCGTTCAGGCGCGATTGGCTCCTTGGGCTCTCCTTCACTCCAGCGGGCCAGACCGCAACAGCAGAGTCCTTAGTTCCGTGACAACCAGAGGGCCTTATGAGTAATTTGAGTCCAACCGTCTGGCGAATCACGCGAGCGGAGGGTTGAGCATGAGCGGCGCGTTTCCGCCGCGGATTCGTGAAAGAAGCGATTGAGTTCTCATTCGGCGCGATCAAGCAAGGTACGCTGGCCGAAGATGCGAAGCTCGAGATCGAGATGATGACCTTGGGAAGAAATGCCGAGCCTGTGGAACCGTGGTTCTCGACGACTCCGGATACAGCTTTCTTTGTTCGATGCGCTCCGGACCCTTCCAGATCATATCCGGCCGTAATGCAGGTTGAATACGTCGACCTGGCGTAAAAGGAGACGACGATGCACAGAGTTGAAGTGGAGAAAAACACGCTCGAAGCGAACGGCCGGATAGCCGCCGAGAACAGGGCGTTGTTCAAGCGGCTTGGGGCGTTCGTCGTCAACGTTATGTCGGCGCCGGGAGCCGGCAAGACGTCGGTGCTCGAGCAAACAATCAAGCTGATGAAGGAAAATCACAAGATCGGCGTCATCGAGGGCGATCTTCACACAACGATTGATGCGGACCGAATCAGCGCTCTGGGAGTTGACTCGTATCAGATCACCACCGGAACCGTCTGTCATCTCGACGCGCGAATGATTCGCAGCGGGCTTCAGGGCTTCAACGTAGAAGGGCTCGACCTTCTCTTCATCGAAAACGTTGGAAATCTGGTCCGCCCCGTCGAATTCGACCTCGGCGAGGACTCCAGAGTCATGGTCTTCAGCGTCGTCGAGGGCGCGGACAAGCCTCGGAAATATCCGGTCATGTTTCACGAAGTCGAAGCCGTCCTGCTGAACAAGATCGACTTGGTTCCGTACTCCGAAATCGATCTCCCCAAACTCATGAGCAACGTCCTCGATGTGAATCCGGAAGCGCGAATCTTCCCAGTGTCGTGCAGGACGGGCGCGGGACTCGGCCGCTGGACCAAGTGGCTGGAAGCGCGCATTCATTCGCGAGCGAGTGGCGGCGCAAGAGCACGTTCGGCGGCTTGCTCCGCGGGAGGCGAAAGATGAGCGCAAGCGCAAGGCTTCAACCCTTGATCCGCCCAGCCGCGGGCTCGCGTTTGCGCGTGGTAATTCGCGGCGCGGTGCAGGGCGTTGGGTTTCGACCCTTTATTTTCAGACTCGCGGAGAGCCTGGGGCTTGCGGGCTGGGTGAACAACTCTTCACAAGGAGTGTTCATTGAAGTCGAAGGCCGGCGCGATTTGCTCGATAGCTTTCTTCTTCGAATCGAGCGGGAGAAGCCGCCGCTTTCGTTTATTCAGAGCCTCGAGCCGTCGTTCCTGGACACCGTTGGATACGCCGGATTCGATATTCGCCCAAGCAACGAAACCGGCGCGAAGACGGCTTTGGTTTCACCGGACGTCGCGACTTGCGCCGATTGTCTGCGCGAGATACTCGATCCGGGAAATCGGCGTTTCCGGTATCCCTTTACCAACTGCACTAACTGTGGGCCTCGCTTCACGATCATAGAAGGACTACCCTACGACCGGCCTAACACGACAATGCGTAAGTTCGTGATGTGCGGCGAGTGCATGGCGGAGTATGAAAATCCGCTCGATCGGCGTTTCCACGCGCAGCCAAACGCCTGTCCGGCGTGCGGACCCCATCTGGAACTGTTGAGTCCTGACGGCGAGGTCTTCTCTCGAAATCATTGGGCTCTGGCGGAGACCGCGCGGTCTATTCGGAGCGGCCGCGTCGCCGCTATCAAGGGGCTCGGCGGCTTCCACCTCATGGTGGACGCCGGCAACGATGACGCAGTCGCGAGATTGCGCGCGCGAAAGCACCGCGAAGAGAAACCGTTGGCGTTGATGTATCCGGATCTAACGGCGATTCGGACCGAGTGTGAGGTTTCCAAACTCGAGGAACGGCTCCTGCTTTCGCCCGAGTCGCCGATCGTGTTGTTGCGCCGCAAGATTTCCGCCTTCAAATCCGCAACCGGCAATCCGCAATCCGCGATTCCGGCCGGTTCAACAATCAGCAATCCGCAATCAGCAATTCCCCTCTCTCACCTGATTGCGCCCGGCAATCCCTATTTGGGAGTCATGCTCCCGTACACGCCGTTACATCATCTACTGATGCGTGAGCTCGGATTTCCCGTCGTGGCCGCGAGCGGTAAATTCTCTGATGAACCGATCTGCACTGACGAAATCGAGGCGCTCGAGCGGCTGAGCAATGTAGCCGATCTGTTTCTCGTTCACGACCGTCCCATCACCCGCCATGCCGACGACTCGATAGTCCGCATTGTCGCGGGACGCGAGATGGTGCTCCGACGCGCTCGAGGCTACGCCCCGCTGCCCGTGCGCGTTAACAATGTTGAGCCTGAAGCGCCTCCGATAATCGCGGTAGGCGCGCACCTCGATAACGCGGTCGCGGCGTCGGACGGAAACGGCGTCTTTGTTAACCAGCATATCGGCGATCTGGAAACCGTGGAGGCGTTCAACGCCTTCAGGCGGGTCATATCGAGCTTCGAAGATCTCTACGAGTTAAAGCCCGCTGCCGTAGCGTGCGACATGCATCCGGGCTATATATCCACGCAGTACGCGCGCGAGATGGGTCCGCCAGTGGCGGCGGTGCAACATCACTACGCGCACGTGCTGTCGTGTATGGCGGAGAACGAGCTTCAAGCGCCGGTGCTGGGCGTCTCTTGGGACGGCGCGGGGTTTGGGCTGGACGGCGCGATATGGGGCGGAGAGTTTTTGCGAATCACCGACCTGGCGCGCCGTGAGTGCGCATGCGAGTCGCAAGCGGGCCAATTGCCATTTCAACGCGCGGCGCACTTGCGAACATTTAGGTTGCCGGGCGGAGAACAGGCGATACGCGAGCCAAGACGCGCCGCCGCCGGCCTTCTGTATGAGATGTTCGGCGCTCGCGTATTCGAGATGAAGCGGCTTGCGCCGGTTCAAGCTTTCTCCGAGTCTGAGCTCGAGGCGTTGAGATCGATGCTTGAGGCCGATCTCAACTGCCCGGTCACCTCCAGCGCCGGGAGGCTCTTCGATGCGGTCTCGTCGATCGTCGGCCTGCGCCAGAAGAACGGATTCAAAGGACAGGCCGCTATGGATATGGAATTCGCGCTGACCGGCGTCCAGACCAGCGAGCGATATCCTTTCGAGATCGTCAAGCGCCACCTAACTCAGGCCCGCGATGAAGTCGTAGTCGATTGGTCGCGTATGATCGAGGGCGTGATCGCGGACTTAGATTCGGGCATGGCGGCTTCAGCAATCTCAGCGAGGTTTCACAACACGCTGGCCGAGTCGATCGTGGCCCTGGCCCAGCGCATAGGCGAAGAGCGAGTCGCGCTAAGCGGCGGCTGCTTTCAGAACAAGTACCTGATCGAGCGAACGGTGGATCGGCTGAGCCGGGAAGGGTTCAGACCATACTGGCACCAGCGGGTTCCGACTAACGACGGCGGGATCGCGCTTGGCCAGGTGGCGGCGATTGCCCGCGAAATGCAAAGCGGATCAACCGAGGATTTCTGCGGACCGCGTGGCGCTGAACCACGCTAAGCGGCGAGACTGAGCCGGCGCTGATCGGGGCCATATCCCGAAAGCTGAGAAAGGAGAAACCAATGCGCCTTGCCGCACCAGGCCAGATCGCAAGCATTGAAGGCGCCGAGTCATGAAGTTCATCGGTGAATATCGCGGCGCCCGATCGGCTTCCAAGTACGCCCGGGCGATCGCCAGAGCCACAACGCGTCCGTGGACCATAATGGAGGTCTGCGGCGGCCAGACTCATGCCATAGTCAAGTTTGGTATCGACGAGCTGCTGCCGACCGAGATCACTCTCGCGCATGGCCCCGGTTGCCCGGCGTGCGTGACGCCGCTCGAGCTTATCGACAAGGCGATAGATATAGCCTCGCGGCGCGGCGTCATCTTCTGTTCATTCGGCGGCATGCTGAGAGTGCCCGGCACGGCGAAAGATCTGTTCGTGGTGAAAGCCGGCGGCGGCGACGTGCGCATCGTTTACTCTCCCCTCGACGCGCTCGAGATAGCTCGCGAAAATCCGCGAAAAGAAGTCGTCTTCTTCGCCGTTGGATTCGAAACCACGGCTCCCGCCAATGCGATGGCCGTCTTTCAGGCGCGGCGGCAACGCGTGCTGAATTTTTCGATGCTGGTCTCGCACGTACTGGTCCCTCCTGCAATCGAGGCCATCCTCTCTTCACCGATCAATAGGGTTCAAGCGTTTCTCGCCGCTGGGCGCGTCTGCACCGTGATGGGCTACACCGAGTACGAGCCCATCGCTAAGAAGTACAAGGTTCCGATAGTGGTCACGGGATTCGAGCCGCTGGATATACTTCAAGGCGTCTACATGACCGTCAAGCAGCTCGAAGAAGGCCGCGCCGAGGTCGAGAACCAGTACACGCGCTCGGTTCGGAGAGAGGGCAACGTCCCGGCTCAGGAGCTGATGCGAGAAGTCTTCACCGTTGTGCCGCGCAAATGGCGAGGCGTTGGAGAGATTGCTCAAAGCGGGTTGGGACTGAGCGCCGGGTACATCTACTTTGACGCGGAGAGACGGTTCGGCGTCACTCAATACACGGCCGAAGAATCCACCGAATGCGTCAGCGGACTAGTGCTTCAGGGCGTGAAGAAGCCGAACGAGTGCCCGGCGTTTGGCGCAAGCTGTACGCCCGAGCACCCGCTCGGAGCGGCCATGGTTTCATCAGAGGGCGCTTGCGCGGCGTACTATCGCTACCGGAGAGTTCCCGCGGCGCGTTCCGCATCGGCGTAGCAGTCGAAGCCGCCGATTTACGCCGCCTTGTTCCCGCTGATCCGCGAATCCGAATCCGATCGGCGTTAATCAGCGCTACGAAGTCCGCGTAAATCAGCGGCTAAATTCGAAGGGTCTTCACGGAGGCGCTCGAACTCAGCGACACTCTTATCTTTATCTTCAGTTTACTTGCCCACTCTCCGCTGGCCAGAGGCAATCCCCATCCGGCTAAAGCGACTGCACCATCAAATTGATCATCACGTTATTGAATTTTATGGGATCCGGCAGCTCCGACCCTTCGGCCAGCAGCGCATATCCAAGCAGCAGCTCGGCATATTCCCCGATTGACTTGTCCTCATTGTCCTTCTTGAAACGTTCTGACATCTTGGTGAAGATCTCGTGATCGGGATTCAGCTCGAGGATGCGCCGCGCCTTTGGCCCGCCGCCTTTGCCCTTCTGCAACAGGCGCTCAAGTTGAGGGCTGTAGTCCATCTCGTTACCGACCAGGCAGGCGGGCGACGATATGAGCCGGCTAGAAAGACGCACTTGCTTGACGTTCTCGTCGAGACTCTTTTGAATCAACTCCAACAATCCCTTGGCCTCCCCCTCTTTCTCCTTTAGCTCCTTCTCGATTCTCTCCCTTTCCTCTTCACTTCCGAGCCTGACCGCGCCTTTACCGACCGACTTGAGCTTCTTTCCCTCATAGTCCATCAGCGACTGAACCAGCAATTCGTCAACGGGGTCCACCAGGTAAAGCACCTCGTAGCTCTTCTCCTTGAATGCTTCAAGGTGAGGCGAGTTCTCGACCACGGCGCGGGACTCGCCGGTTAGATAGTAAATCTCGTTTTGTCCCTCTTTCATACGCTCGACGTAACCCTTGAGAGTCGTTAGTTTCTCCGGGTCATTCGAGGATTGGAATAGCAAGAGGGCGATGATCCTGTCTTTGTTGTCGTAGTCGGATGACACGCCTTCTTTCAACGCCCTTCCAAATTCATCCCATAGCTTCAGGTATTCGTCGTACTGCTTTTCATTCATCTCCTGGAGCGAGTCGAGAATCTTCTTTGTAAGCCATTTTCGAATCTGGCCGATGTGCCGGTCCTGCTGCAGCATCTGCCTCGAGATGTTGAGCGGCAGGTCCGCGGAATCGACGACTCCCTTGATGAAACGTAAATATCTCGGGAGCAGGTCCTCGCAGCGCTCCACTATCAAGACGCGCTTGGCGTAAAGGCGCAGCCCGCTCTCGGAGGCGTGGTAAAAAAGGTCGTAGGGCGCTTTTGAAGGAATGAACAACAACGCCTGATACTCTATAGTGCCTTCCGCCTTCAGTGTTATCGTCTTGAAGGGATCGTTCCAATCGTGAGACACATGGTGGTAAAATTCCTTGTATTCGCTCTCCGTCACCTCGCTCTGCGGCCGGGTCCAAATCGGCCTCATCGAGTTTAGAGTCTTGTCCTCGATGACATAAGTGGGCTTGCCGTCGGTGATTGGCGCGCCACTCTCCGAGTACTTTGTGTCCTCTCTTTCGTACTTGGTGTTTATGGGATAGGACACGAAATCCGAATACTTCTTGACTATGCGGGAGAGCACCCATTGATCGGTAAAATCCTCTATTCCGTTTTCGGAGTCGACGGGTTTAAGGTGCAGAGTGATGGAGGCGCCTCGGTCTGATTGCTCGGCGTCGCTTATCTTGTAAGTGCCGTCGCCGGTCGATTCCCACAGCGTCGCGCTGGTCTGTCCGGCTCGGCGCGTCACCAGCGTCACTCTGTCCGCCACCATGAAAGAAGAGTAAAAACCCACGCCGAACTGGCCTATCAACTCAGCCACCATCTGGCTCGAATCAGCCTGATTGAGCCTTTCGCGCAACTCACGAGTTCCGGATTTCGCTATGGTCCCGATGTTGGCTATGACCTCGTCCCGGCTCATGCCGACGCCCGTATCGGAAACCGTAAGCGTTCGTGCTTCTTTGTCGGCATCGAGGCGAATTTCATACCGGTCATCTCCGGCCAGCAACTCGGGATCCGTCAACGCTTCGAAACGCAGCCTGTCGAGCGCGTCCGAGGCGTTGGAAATGAGTTCCCGAAGGAATATCTCCTTGTTTGTATAAAGCGAGTGGATCATCAAATCGAGCAGTTGCTTGGTCTCTGCCTGAAACTGGTATTTCTTAGTTTTAGCCACCATACATTGTTACCTTCCGTTTTGAATCTTAGGTCCGTGCTTGATCATGCATTGTACTGCCGCATAGCTTCCTTCCCGCAAACGAATTCGTTGTCTGGGCCTTGCCATTCCTGAGAAGAACAAGAATCAACTCCAGGGTTCAACATCGGAAATTCACAGGCCGGGAAGAGGGATTTATCCCCGCTCTCCCAATTACAATTCACTCAAACTGATGTATGGAGCTTTCCATACTGCCGGCCATCTCAATCATCTTTCGCGCTCCCATCCCCAGGCCCGGCGATTACCTCTCGCAGCTTTTGGCCCAGCAGACCAAGCAAAAGGGATTGAGAAGATCGCAGAAAGAAATGATCCCCGGGCAACATATGCAAGGTGAAGCGGCGGCACGTTTGGTTTTCCCACAATTGCAACGATTCGCGAGGAACCTCGGTGTCCTGCAGTCCGCCGAATACCGAAATCGGACACCGAAGCGGGGCCTCCGCGACATACTCGTAGCTCTGAACAAGTTGAAAATCCGCCCTGATCAAAGGGATCATGAGCGCCATCAACTCCGCATTCTCCAGGACCTCTTTGGGAGTGCCCTGCAGCCGGCGGAGTTCGTCGATCAACTCCGGCGCCGGCAAGTTGTATGTGATCGGCTCGTCGTCTGGGAGCTCGGGCGCCCGGCGGCCAGAAACCAGAAGTCTTCTCGGTTCGACGGCATGTTTGCGGCGCAGAGATCGAGCCAGCTCGAATGCGATTACGGCGCCCATACTATGTCCGAAGAAGACAAACGGAACGTCCAGCAATGGAGTTATGACTTCCGAAAGCTCGCTTATTAGAGGAGGCACGCTTACGAAAGGTGTCTCAGCCAGCCGGGCTCCTCGCCCCGGCAACTCGACCGGCACAACCTGGACCGTTGAAGGCAGATGATTGGCCCAGTCCCTGTAAACGAACGCAGCCCCGCCCGCGTAAGGAAAGCAGAATAACCTCAACTCGACGTTACCGTGCGAGCGGCTCTTCAAGAACCAGGGATTTGTGCGCTTGGTCATTGGTTCAATTGACGTTTCTCTTCCTGCCCATTCGTATGCCAGACGACGGAATCGCCTTCGGCCTAAGCTAGCGCCGGTCCGGCCACGAATTGCTTAATCTAATTCCAGGAAGCCTGGCATTGCTATCAGCGTCATACGCCCTCTCTGGACCATGATCGAACTTCGATTAGCCTTGTCGACTGCGCGCGCGTGAACTGAGCCGGTTCAATGAAAAACCCGTCGTGGCTGCCTGAGTTACTTTGAAGGCTAACGCAGCTAGGCCGACCCTATTAGCGGCAACCACCCTCGCGAAGGCTCCGCCTTTACCTTCTTCCGCATCATGTCCGCCCAATCAGGCCACTTAGCAAAACAACATCGCAGAAACATTTGCGATGTCTCAAGCGGCCAACGCAAAACCCAAAAGCCGATCGCTAGCTGATAGCTGACGGCTGAAAGCTGATCGCGCTTTTTCTCAGACTGCGCGGGGCAATCGGTTTACGACAACCCGCAAGAAAATACTAAACGTCAATTGCAGTGTCAAGAACCGCGATTCCGCGGCGTTTCTCCGCGGCCGGGAGTAGTGTCCTAATTCCGTGTTGCTCGCTACAGAAAGATCTCGAGACCCGAGAATACCCCCAACGGAGTTGGGGGATATGTTCATTCGCTCGCTACAGACGGCGCACCGCGGCTTTTTTCTTTAATAGCCCCAACGGGAGTTGGGGGATGGTTCATATGCAGCCTATCCAAGCCGCGAGCATTCGTGGGCACGCTAACAAGGGCTCGGATCGCCTTGGAGATTCGTTGATGGCCCAGCGCCGCTAGCAGGCTGGTATTGAACGATCCCCCATCAGTTGACCAGGCTGACAAATCAACTCACCAGTTGCCTGAAGACCTTTATACCTATAAGTCGCGGACAGTAAGCACCCCCCGCCTCCCTCTCTGTGGACTCTGCGGTGAACTCCATCGAAAAAGGGAACTCATTTCTTTTACGCCCCCTTAGCCTCAAAAGTCGTATAGCTTTTTCGCATTGTCTCTCAACACCATTCGCGCCAGTTCCACCGCCCGCTCGCGAGTGATCTCTTTGTCCTTGATCATATCCGTCAGCGCGAGAGCCAGCGCGTCGCGGGCCGTCTCGGCAGCCAGCCAGCCGGTCTCTTCCCAGCCGATCTCCCCGAATGAGGGTGACGCGTCGGTGCCGAAGAGAATCTTCTCGGGGTAGTACTCCATCCAGTTGCGTAGCACTTCGCTCAGAGCGCGTGGATAGATCAAAAGGTCCTGCGCTGAGAAGTCGGCCCAGACGTTCGGCTTGCTCAGCATCCCCGCCGTCGTCTTCGTGAATGGGTATCCGCCGTGGACCATGACGAAGTTGGTCTTGCGCAAAGTTGGATCGTTGAAGACCGAATCGAGCAACATCGGATTGCTGCCGCTCTGCACGTAGCTGCCGCCGCCGCCGTCGAAGACGTGGACGTGAACGACGAGTCCCAGCCGGCCTGCTTCCCGGGACGCGTAGCGAAACAAGAAATCCTGCAGCAGCTTGTAGTCAGCGGCGGGAGGCTCGCCGCCTTTTACCCAGCGTTCGTACACGCGAGCGGCGCCGCTTTCGCTCGCGTCATCAAGGTCGAGCTTGCGCAGGTAAGCGATTTCGAACTTCACGGCGACCGCTCCGTCCCGCTTCTGCCGTTCGAGGGTCGCGGTTACGACTCTGGAGAGATAGTCTTTCAGAGTCGCCGGCAGCGCGGTCAGGTTTTGATCGCCGAGATAGCGCTTCAATAACTTCTCTTCGGCTGGATAGAATGCGCGGTAATCCAGATTAGCCCCGCGGGCGGCTTCGTTATTGAGTGGAAAGACCAGCGCGTCTATGTAGGACACCCAACGGAAACGCGGAGCCGGAAGCCCTCGACCCATCGCTACTCGGTTAGCCAGCATGACTTCGATGCCCAACTGATCGAGCACCCACGCCGGATAGGCGTCGCCATGCTCGCGGGTCACTCTATGCTTGACCTCCGATAGCTCGCGAACGTGAGCTTCGCTCATGTCGGAATGCTTGTAGCCGAACAGCGCCTTCCACGCGGCGGTGTATTCGAGATTGTCCGGGCGCAGCCGCACCATCAGCGGAAAAGCCTCGAGCAACTCGAACGGCAAGGCGTCGTATTCGTGATCTTCTTCGCCTGAGCCCACTACTTTCGTTACGTGAGTATGATTGTCGATGGCTTTGATCTTTGCGATCTCGAGCCGGAGCGCTGGATCGGCCCCGGATTGCGCGGGCAGCGCCGTTGGAAACGCCGCCAGGACAACGGCGCACAGCGAGACTAGGGCGAACATCTTGTTCATGATCTGAGACCCCCTCTTGGATGTGAAGGGGCACAATACAACAAGAGGCTGAGTTGGAACAATATGCTGATCGGTTATGCGTAGACCGGAGATTCACTCAGCCGATGAACACGGCAGGTCACCACCGAACGCGCGCGGAGTCTAGCGATGCGCCACGCAATCCTCCGCGGCGCAGTTCGCTCGTCACACCGCAGACCCTTTCTTAACGGTCCCACTTGGCGAACCAGAGTCCGTCACAATGAAAGGCGTCGGCGAAACCTATTTCGTTTGGGCCTTGAGCAGCTTAACGACTTCCGAAATACCGGCCTTGAGAATCGGATCTTCGCCCGCGCTCAGCGGGCCCCCTCTCTCGACAAAGACGTCGGGCTCCACGGGCTTGAACTCCAGCAGATCGGTGTAGCCCGGAAGCTTGAAACTCGGGAACATCAGCACCGTTTCATAGCCCACGTCCGCGAACGATGCTGGGATCACCGCTCCGGCGGTGGGTTCACCCACCAATCGCGCCAGACCTTTCTTCTTGAACTCGTATGCGAGAATGTCTTTAGCGCTTCTGGATTGCCGGTCGATTAGCGCGACAATGGGCCAATGCTTCCCCGAGTTTTCGGGCCGTATCACATCGAGGATTTTTTGGATGGCTAGACCGTTCCCGCCCCTTCCACGTAGATCGAGTATGAACCCTTCGCAATTGGCGAACTCTCCTTCGATCTCCCGCTTTAGAAACTCGGGCACGCCCGTCATATGCACGTACCAGATGTGCACGTATCCAATGCCGTGGCCATCGGTTTTGTAGACGTGAGCGCTGTTTTTCGCGGCGGTGAAGGCGGAGTAGTCTTCGGCGGGAACCGTCAAAGTCAGGAACTTGCCTTTGTGGCGTTCGACTTTGATCTTTATAGCGTCGCCCTTGACCGCGGTCAAACCGTGCACCGGCGGATCGCGATCGTCCTTGATGTAAGCGTCGTCCGACCGCCAATCGAGCCGGGCCGATTGCTCCACGGGGACGTTGTCTATCGAGACGATGCGATCCCAGCTAAGGAGTCCCGCCCGCTGGGCTGGGCCGCCTTCGAGCACAAAGAACGCGTAAAACCTGCCTTTGTCCTCGATGAGCTGGAATCCGAACATAGGATAAGCGCGCCCCTCGAGATCCGCGAACATATTGCGATGGGTCTGCAACGATAGAAGCCCAAGGTGCGACGCGGGGATGTTGCTCAGGAAGTCTTCCACTACCTCTCTCTGTTTGAGCAGCGTCGTTGCGCCCTTGGCCTTCTCCGCATATTGAGTGATCAGTTTTGGCAGGACGTCCTTTCTGAAAGCCGAGTCGTAGTACTTCTTCGTGAGAACGCTCGCCACGTTCTCAAAGAGGGCGCCGCCGGTCTCGCGGGCCACATACATCGAGTCGAGCCGTCCTCCGCGAAAAACGGTCTCTGGCGGAACAAGTAGCGGGCCGGCGGGCCTCGGGGGCGGCGGCTGCTGGCCAAATGGCGGAGGATCCGGGATAAAGGGTTGTTCGAAAGGCAGCGCCGCGGGCGCGCAAACCAAACCGAGAAGAGCGAGCGTCACAAGAGTAGCCGTTGTCTTCAACCTTATAATCCTCCGAGTTTCATTAAGTATGTTCGAGCAGTAGCGATTCCGTCCGGAAGTGGCCGGTTGCGTCTCGATGAGCGGCGTTCGATCGGTATGCGTTTCATCAGCGCTCTCCGCCTCGATTCGAACAATAACCTGCCGAGCCC
>JAHFUG010000110.1:0-12419 GCA_023265195.1 Blastocatellia bacterium
CGGCTGGCATGTTCTTCTTGACACTCCGGCAAACGACTACGGTCAGATGATGAGCCCTAAGCGAGAAGTACTGGAGCGGGCTATCGAGATAATGCGAACGGTCAGAGACTAAGCTAGCTAAGCTAGACACGTCGATCACCGACTTCACCTACCCGACGGCGTTCTCAAACACGACCACGGTCAGCAAGCAGTTGTAGAAAAACAGCATCAGAAGGGGTCAGGCTTGAGTTTCTTGACATGTTACGCCTCGCGGCGATCTGTTCCATCATGTCTCGAAAGCCGCGTATAGAAATCGGGGGAGGGCTCTATCACGTCATTACTCGAGGGAATAATCGCCGAAAGATATTCCGCTCTCACGACGACTACGTCAGGTTCACCAGCATTCTTCGACAGCAGAAATCGAAGCTGGCCTTCTATCTCTATGCCTACTGTCTGATGCCCAACCACGTTCATCTCCTGATTGAGATGCAAGACGATCCGGTTAGCCGCATCATGCAAAGAGTGCTGACCAGCTACAGCCAGCACCACAACCGCAAGCACACCCGGATCGGACATCTTTTTCAAGGACGCTACAAATCAATTCTCTGCCAGTCCGATCGCTATCTCGGCGAACTGGTTCGATACATCCACTTGAATCCAGTCCGGGCCAAGATGGTGAAGCGGCCCGAGCGCTATGAGTACAGCGGCCATCGGGCATACATAGGTCTGGACAAGTCCGGGTTGGTAGATGCTGAGCCTGTGCTGCGCCACTTCGGGGGTGCGAAGAAGCGCGCGGTCGAGGTTTACACTCGATTCGTGGAATCGAGCTTAGGTGAGCAGAGTCAGGAGAACTACTATCGAGCGGCGGAGGGCCGGTTGCTAGGGAGCGAGGGATCAGCAACAGCGAGCTTGCGAATGCGTTAGGAATAGACCCCTCAGCAGTGACGAGGAGAGTAGAGGCCGCTCGGGCACGCGAGACGGAGACTCCCGAGTTGAAGCGGCTTCGCAAGACGGTGAGACCGAAGGCAAATGGATAATGTCAACAAAGTCAAGCCTGACCCCTATCTCCCAACCGCAAGCACACCCGGATCGGACATTGATGTATAATGCCGCCCGCGCGAAGAGATCGCGGATATGCCGAAGCCAAAGAGTGAACCGGGCATGCAGCCGAGCCGCAACCAAGTGGCAGGTTGCAAGGCTTCGAGCGGAAACGCTGTACTGACGGAATAGCTTCGCCACGTTTCGCTCATGGAAAGGAAAGAAATATGCGCAGACTATTCGTGAACTTGGCCGCGTTGATTTGCTTCCAAGTGGTAGCTTTGGCTCAAGGCGAGGTGCGGCCGGTTGAAGGCGACTTTACGATTCGTGATTTCAAGTTCGAAAGCGGCGGGGTGCTGCCGGAGTTGAAGCTTCACTATCGCACTTTAGGCGCACCAGTTCGCGACAGCGCGGGCCTGGTTCAAAACGCCGTGTTGATTCTGCACGGCACCGGTGGGACGGGCCGCGCGTTCTTGTCGCAATCGTTCGGCGGAGTGCTATTCGGTCCCGGACAACTCCTCGACGCAAAGAAGTATTTCATCATTTTGCCCGATGGAATCGGGCACGGCGGGTCGAGCAAGCCGAGCGACGGATTGCACGCCCGATTTCCTCATTACAACTACAGCGATATGGTGACGGCTCAGTATAGATTGTTGCGCGATGGACTCGGCGTGAACCATCTGCGGCTCGTGATGGGCACTTCAATGGGAGGCATGCAGACCTGGGTGTGGGCCGAGATGCATCCCGATTTCATGGACGCCCTGATGCCGCTGGCGAGCTTGCCGGTTCAGATAGCGGGCCGAAACCGAATGCTGAGACGGATGGTGATCGATTCGATCAAGAACGATCCGATGTGGAACAACGGCGAATATAAGGAGCAGCCGCGCGGGCTGATTTCGGCTACTTACACGTTGATGCTGATGACCGGCAGTCCCTTGCAGGCGCAGAAGCAGGCCCCGACGCGCGAAGCCGCCGACAAGCTTTTCGACAATCAAGTGAAGTCGCGAATGGCTTCCGTGGACGCCAACGATATGCTTTATCAATTCGACGCGTCGCGGGACTATGATCCGGCTCCGAAGCTCGAGTCGATCCGGGCGGCGCTGATCGCGGTCAACTCCGCCGATGACTTCGTGAATCCGCCGGAGCTGGGAATACTGGAGCGCGAGATCAAGCGGGTGAAGCGCGGCGGCTTCGTGCTGATACCGATCAGCGATCAGACACGCGGCCATGGGACTCATTCATTACCGGAGTTGTGGAAACAGCACCTTGCCCGGTTGCTGGAAGAGTCAAAACCGCAAAGCTAAGAACACTCGCGCCGCCGCCTTCTGTGCATCCGCAAGACGCACTGCCGCAGCGCGTTCGGAGAAACTCAAGAGATCCACCCCAAAACTCATTTTTTCAGCGGCCACGTATGGCTACGACGCGCGAAGGAACCTGAGCACCGTCAATCAAGGCAGCCAGTTCAGGTCATTTCAATACGACAATCCGTCGCGGCTAACCGACGCGGCCAACCCCGAAAGTGGACACATCCGCTATCAATACGAGGCGGCATCGAATCTGGCTCAGAAGACCGGTGCGAGATCGGTGGTGACCGCTTAGGCTACGACGAAGTGAAATCGGTATGCTTCAATCGGTGGACGGCATGGAGCCGACTTGACCCATTCCGCCCCGCTTCTGTTCACGCGAATGACGACTATCGGCTCCCCAACAATCTCGGGGTTCAGAAGGAAGCGCCGGCGAATCGACCAACTCGAGATTAGGACACTCTCTCATTGCTCGAAGACGGAAATGACGTGGAAGGCAGCTTCGCCAGACTTGCTCTTCGCATTCAGCGCCCGTCCACGTTGCAGGATCGAAGTGACGGTAACCGTCCCCGAACCGAAAACCTGCCCTGGATCGTCGTTGGCCTGGGTGGTTCTGACCACTCCACCCTGTTTGCTTTCGAACTCAACCGTGATCTTCAACGCTCTATCTCCGGTGTTAATGTAAGTCTCACCGAAAACCTGGTCTCCTACGCTCCCACGAATTTCCTTGCCACGCAGAAGGTCGCCCGAACCGCGGCCTTGTTGCTTCCCAGCAACGGCTGTCAGAGATCCAATGGTGCTAACAGCGGCCAAAACCAACGCCATCATCTTCATGGTGAATCCTCCCTTGTATTGCGACAGTCTATCTATTAGGCCTCAGTGTCTTTGGCCCCCGCACACCTGCGAACGGCGAACTTTTGGCGGCTTGGCAGCGGCGCCTAAAGACGCCCCTTTGAGTTCACCGCCCGCGGGCGCTTCGCCGAGATCGTTGTTCTGCTCCGAATATCGGAATAGAACCGGCTTCTTCCTATGTACCATTCCTCCTTCTTTGTATCTATGGGTGGAGACGCCGTGATTGAGCCGCCCGACGTTGCCACTGTCGACACGCCATGCTCCCTCCTACTCTATGGCAGTATTCTCGAAAACATTACATGTCGAACCCGGAGCGGTTCGCAAGCAAGGCGTTGAATTTCAAAGGCGTTGAATTTCATAGGATGGGAGACTGAACACGCTCCTTTTGTCAGAATGCTCTGACCATGCCGACACCTTTGGTTTCGCGCAGCGGAGCTCGCGCCTTCGATACGGCCCGGAGGCCGCTGGTACTTTTCCCCCTCTGACCACTGTTTTCCCCCACTGGCCGCTGCCCGCTGTTTTCCGTAACCATCCCCTTTCCGCATTCGTCATAACGTTCGGGCCGCCAGTGATATGCGAGCCCGATTCGAGCGCAGCCGGGCCGGGGATCACCCCGAGGAATACACCGGGGACACAGTTGAGGACGGACGGCGGCGTTCATACGAAAGCTCTTTGCAAACTGAATCGGGCGGAACTGAGGGGCCAATTCACTGAACTCGATTACGGCTTCGACGTTGTTTCTTCCGCGGGATTCCATCATGCTGAATAGGGGTGAGCGGACGCGCCAACCCTTGCATGGCGCCCGAGAAGGAGCAACGCAGTTTTGCAACGCGACGGTCAGAGGAACTCGAACAGCCGCGGTGGACATATGAGCGTAGCCCAACCACTGGCAGGTCATTCAGTGGAAAAAACCGAATATATCTTAGGGACGGACGGCTTGGAACCGGCCAAGTCGGCGCTGGGCGCGTCTTGTCCCACGGTCGAGAGAAAGGACCCGGCTGATGACGCGTTGATCAACAGGAGCATTGCCGGAGACCACGATGCGTTCGAATTGCTTGTGCGGCGGCACAGTCCAAGGATCTTTAACATCATAGGGAGCTTTTTCCGGCGGCGAGACATAATCGAGGACATCGCCCAGGAAGTTTTCACCAAAGCGTTCTTCTCGCTCTCCAGTTATACGCTAGGCCGATCCTTCGAGGCATGGCTGGCGAAGATCGCCGTGAATTCATGCTACGACCAGTTGAGAGCCCAGCGCCGCAGGGCCGAACAGCCGTTCCCACAACAAACCGAGCGAGAAGACGAATGGCTGGAGATGCAAATGGTTCAAGCGGCCCGCAGCCGGCACGCCAGCGAGCAACGCCGGATGGAGGCGTACGACATCTCCGAACGGCTGCTGGGCAAGCTCGCCGCCGAAGACCGCATAGTGCTGGTGCTGATGGATCGGGACGGCTTCTCGGTGAAAGAAATTTCGGAGATGACCGGTTGGGGACAGTCCAAGGTTAAAGTGAGAGCGTTCCGTGCAAGAAGAGTGCTCAGATCCGCCATGAAAAGACTGACAACGTCGGCGGAGCGAAAGCAAAGGAGTGCGAGATGAAAAGCAGTGCTTACGGATTGAGCTGCCGAGCTGCGCGAGCCGGGCTCCGATCCATGATCTCGTCCGGCGTAATCTCGTCCGAATGGCCGCGCCGGTTAATCGAATCCAACTTCCCTGTATCTGATCTCGACGTCGAGCGGCACGTCAAAGATTGTCCAAAGTGCGCGGCCGAATTCGAGCTAATAGAACTCGAGAGGGTCGTCCTGGATGCTTCGGCGGCGGCGCCCGTGGAGGCTGGCCCCGAGTTCTTCGCCGCGCTTCGAGCCAGGATTCAGCGGGAGGCGGATGGACCGGCGGCGGGCCGTTACAACATGGAGGACGCGTGGGCGAACCTCGTGTGGGTGACCGCCCGGCAACTCGTGCCGACGATGGCAATTTTGCTGATCCTGATCGTTGGCGCGACGCTGATATGGGGCCGCAATGACGCGCCCCAGGGAACGGCCTCGGGCACGGCGATGATGCTCAGGCCAAGCGAGCGTGTTCTATTCCACGATATTTACGACACACCTCAACCCACCACCGACGACGTGCTTGAAACGCTGGTGGCAGTGGAGGACAAGGACAATGGAAAGTAAAGGCATAAACAAAACCAAGGCCCGGCTGATCGTATTGGTTATCTTCCTCATAGGGTTCCTCGCGGGTGGCTTCTCGATGAGCCTCTATCGCACCGTCACCGGCTCCCCGGAAGGCGAGCGGGGCAAGATGCGCGGCGGCCCGCCACAGGCTCACATCCTGGATAAAATGGAAAAGAAGCTGAGTCTCACCTCGGATCAGCGCGATAAAGTGAGGGCCATTCTTGATGAAACCTTCGCTCAATACGATCAGGTCAGAAGAGACGTCGATCCACGCATACACGTCATACGACAGCAGTCGCGGGAGCGGATCAGGGCTCTTCTAACGGACGATCAAAAGCCGAAGTTCGAGGAACTGGTCGCGGAATCAGACGCAAGACGCGAGAAAATGAAGGAGCATTTCGGAAAATAGCGGGCTCGCGGAAGAAGTTCAGCGCCGCCGTCCAATTATCAAAATCTTCACCTGCTCGAGAACAAAGGTTGATATGAAGAAGCCAATCGGAATCATTCTGTGCTCGCTCCTCGTGCTCGCGAGTCTAACCGCGGCCTCGACGGCGCAATCGGCAAACGAAATCACGGGCGTTGTCACCGACGAAACCGGAGCGACTCTGGCCGCGGCCACGGTCACGATCGACAATGGAAAAGGCGTTAAGCGCACGGCGCAGACTGACGAACAGGGCCGCTACAAGATCTCCTCGATAACGCCGGGCGTATACACCTTGACCGTCGCCGCCGACGGCTTCGCCAAGCACTCCCAATCAATCGAGATCGGAGCCAAACGCCTTGGCCCCATCAACGTTTCGTTGAAGGTGGTTATCAACGAGGAGATGGAGGTCAAACCAGACTCGGCTAATATTTCCACCGAACCGGATAAGAACCTTTCGGCGATAACTCTTACGCCCAAGGATCTGGAAGCGCTGCCTGACGATCCGGATGAACTGCTGAATACTCTGCGTGAGATGGCCGGAGCGAGCGGCGTGCCTGGAAGCGCTTCGCTGTACGTAGACGGCTTCCGTGAAGGCGGACGTCTTCCGCCGAAGGAAGCCATATTGATGGTGCGCATAAACGCCAATCCCATAGCCGCGGAGTTCTCCGAAGTTGGAATGGGAAGAATAGAGATCGTGACCAAGCCCGGTTCCGACAAGTATCACGGCGGGCTCCGGTTTAATTTCAATGATGAGTCCCTCAATGGGCGAAACGCCGCGGCCACGTTTCGAGCGCCGCTCCAGAACAGGAACTACAGCGGAAACTTCAACGGGCCGATCATCAGGAACCGCTGGGGATTCTTTTTTGACATGGATCGCCGCGAGCAAGATGAGAACGCCGTCGTTAACGCTACGGTGATCAACCGCGCGACGTTCCTGCCCACGCCGTTCGGCGCCACTCTCGTCACTCCGAGCCGCAACCTGAACTTCACGATCAGATCGGATTTCATGGCCACTAAGAGGCATACGATAGGGGTCTCGTACCGCTACACGAATTCGGAACAGAGCAACCAGGGACTCAACGGCGGTTTCGACCTGCCGGAGCGGGCTTTCAATCGGCACTCCCACGACGACACTCTCAGGTTCTCTCTAACGTCCATCGCATCGGAATTCGCGGTGAATGAAATGAGACTCGAGATCAGCCGGCGCACCTCCGGCTCAAAGGCGGTAAGCCCCGCCCCCGCCGTTTCCGTGCTGGACGCTTTCACGTCGGGAGGCAACCAGGGCAGTCTGTTCAGCGACAATTCGAACAGCAACATGCAGTTCACCGATAACCTGACCTTCACGCACAAGAAGCACGTCTTCAAGTTTGGCTATCGGGCGGAAGGCGTTCGATTGGAGAATCTCAACGAGGGCAACTTCGGCGGCTCCTTCACGTTTGGAACCGACTTTGAGCGCGACGCCTCAGGCGCCATCATTCGTGATTCGTCGGGACAAGCAACGACTATCAGCGCGCTCGAGCGCTATCGCCGAACGTTGCTTGGCATGGCCGGCTATCATCCGTCGCAGTTCTCGATAAACACGGGCGACCCCACCCTGGGCCTCACGCAATGGGAGATGGGGTGGTTCGCGCAAGACGACTGGAAGATATCGCGCCGCTTCACGCTTTCATACGGCGTGCGCCACGAGTTTCAGACGCATCTCGATGATAAGCTGAATTTCGCGCCAAGGGTGGGATTTGGTTGGCAAGCCGATTCCAAGGGCAAGAGCACGATTCGAGGCGGTTTCGGGTTGTTTTACAATTGGGTGGAGAACGGCGTCACCCTTGACACGATCAGACTCGACGGACTGCATCAGCGGCAGCTCTTGATCCCAACGCCGGCGTTCTTTCCATCCATTCCCACGCCGCTTCCGTCATCCGATGTCCTTAACCGATTCTCGACCATACGCGTCAAGGCGGAAAATCTGAATTTGCCGTATTCGATTCTGGGAATGGTGAGCTACGACCGGCAGTTGCCGAAGAATATGTTCGCCTCGATCGGATATACGTGGCAACGCGGGATTGACCTCCTCCGAAGCCGCGACATAAACGCTCCACTTCCCGGTTCGGGAGGCGTGCGGCCGTCTCCGGCACAGGGACAGCTTCTTGAGTATGAATCGACCGGCCGTTCCTTGAGACACGAATTGAGATTGAGCTTGCGCGCCAGCATCAGCCGGACCCTGTCGGTCTTCAGCAACTACATTCTTGCTTCAACTCACAGCGACACTGACAGCGCCTCCAGCCTTCCGGCGAACTCGCTGGATATCTCAAACGAGTATGGCCGCGCGGGATTCGACGTAAGGCACAGGTTCTTTGTTGGAGGCCAGTACACGCTGCCGTGGGATGTCCGAGTCAGTCCGTACATCTCGTTCTCGTCAGGGCCGCCGTTCAACATAACCACGGGCCGCGATAACAATCTCGACGGGTCCTTCAACGACCGGCCATCGCTGGCTTCGGCGGGTTCGCCGGACGCCGTCGTGACTCGCATAGGCATATTCAACCCGAATCCCCTGCCCGGAGATCAAATCATCCCGCGCAACTTTGGGAACGGCCCGGGCCAGATCAACGTCAGTATGAACTTCTCAAAGACGATTGGATTTGGTCCTCCTCCAAGTAATTCCGCCGCGCAGGCAGCGAGAGCGAATGGACAACAGCAGGGCGACCAGTCTCGTGGGCGGCAAAACAACCCAGGCCGAAGTAATAACAGGGGCGGGCCCGGCGGAGGTGGCGTTGGAGGCGGTGGCGGACGCGGAGGCGGATTCGGTGGCGCCGGTTTTGGTGGAGGCGCGGGCGGACCGGGCGGTGGAGGTGGCTTCTTCGGGGGCGACAACAAGCACCGCTACAATCTCACGCTCAGCGTCAACGTACAGAATCTAATCAATCACCCCAACGTTCCGGGTTACATCGGCACTCTTGGTTCGCAATTCTTCGCCAGCTCCAACCGCGTCTCGGCGCCGAGGAGGATAGAGTTGGCCATGCGGTTTGCCTTTTAACGCTGTGGAGATTCTTATGAAGTACATACTCTCTTTTTCACTGCTAATGCTTTTGACGGCGTCGGCTGATCGGGCCTTGGGACAAGACACGGGCCCGCCGCCGCCGCCGACCGGCTTCCCTGGCGGCGGAGGACGTGGCCAATTCCAGATGCCTAACTTCGCCGAGATGGATAAGAACAAGGACAAGAAGATCAGCCGCGACGAGTTCAAGGGCCCGGCCCAGATGTTCGACCGGCTGGACGAAAATAAGGACGGCTTCATCGACGAAGAGGAGTGGAACCGCCGCTCCAATCGCATGGGCGGTGGCGGCGGCGGAGCCGGCCGAATGGGCGAGTCCTTCATGAAGTTCCTCGACGCTAATCACGACACGAAGATCACTCGAGAGGAGTTCGCCAAAATCGTCCTGTTGTTCGACGCGCTCGATAAGGACCACAACGGCGAGCTATCACAGGAAGAGATCGGCCGTTTCTTTCAAGCCGTGAATGAAGCCCCCGCTCAATCGACGGGCGGGGTCGAGGTCAACAACTTGTTCGAGAAGTACGACAAGAACAAGGATGGAAAGATCACGGCCGACGAGATGGGTGACGAGAAAACGGCAAGGCCGTTAAGGGCGCTCGATTTGAACAAAGACGGGGTGCTGACGCGCGATGAAGTCGAGTTAGCACTGAAACAGATGGCCGAGCGGCAGAAGGCCAAACAAGCTCAGCCGGCGCCACAAGAAAAGAAACCGTAGCGGTTTATTTAGTCCAATGAGAGGGCGGGTCTCCGAGCCCTCCCCTCTCTCCGCCGCGCCGGGCTCGTTAGGATAGGAGCTTCCTAAAAAGGGGGCGGCTTCGGAGAGCAGCCGGGCGAGGTGGTTTCTCGATACGGCTTTGAGACGAGCGGCATCGGCAATCAGCCGGGCGTAGCGAGTGTACCCTCTCCTCAATCAAGAGAATGCTCAAGACAATCATCTTCGACTGTGACGGCGTCATCGCCGATACTGAACCTCTGCACCTATCCACCCTGCAACAGACTCTGGAGCACGAAGGGATCTCCATAACCAAGGAAGAATACTATCGGTATTATCTCGCGTTGGACGACCGAGGCTGCTTCAACCACGTGTTTAAACGATTCGGCGTCGAGTTAACCGATCGAAAACTCGAGCAGTTGATGCAGCGAAAGGCGGCCGTGCTCGAGCCGATCATGCGCAAAGAACTGAAGCTCTTTCCGGGCGTCGTCGATTTCATCCGCGCGGCGGCGGCGCGATTCCCGCTCGCGGTGGCCTCCGGCGCGCTGGCCGGCGAGATAGATCTAATCCTCAAGCATGCCGACGTGCGCGATTGCTTCAAAGTAATCGTCAGCGCGGAAGACGTCCGCAACGGGAAACCTCATCCGGAGCCTTTCATAAAAGCGCTCTCCCTCATTAATTCTTCCCTGGGTCAGTCTATCCAGCCGGGCGAATGCCTCGTAATCGAAGACTCGGTGCATGGCGTGGAGGCATCGCGTCTAGCTGGAATGCGTTGTCTCGCGGTGACGAACTCATACGACGGAGGACGTCTGTCTCAAGCTGATATCGTCGCGGAGAACCTCGCCGAAATATCACTCGATCAGATCGAGACGGCTTTGGCCCGGTAGTCGGATGAGTAACGCCGCCGCGCCATCGGTTGCGCCGTCTCGCAAAGCACTTATGTAATCGAGCCTGCGGCCAAGGGATCGGATAGCCACAGGCCGCGAAGCTATCCTCCCCAGAACAGTCGCCGAGTGAAAGAAGACTCTCTCTAAGTGACAGGCGTTTAGTCTCGTAGAGACGACCTATCTGTAGCGCGAGGCCGGTATGAATCTCTCTTAGCTCCGTTAGGAGCGACCATTGTGGCGGAGATTGGGCGGCTCCTAACGGAGCTGGCAGCGGTGGGGGCTATCGCTCATATATACAGACAGGTGTCTCCTACGGAGACCTGAACTTTGGCCATTCTCAGCCCTGCATTCGTCGCCGAAAGATGCGTTCGACAAAGCGCGTTGTCCGGGCAATCCCGTAGGGATGTCCTATCTGTAGGTATCAGGCGCATGGTCAACCGTAACCCCGTAGGGGTGACCTTGTTGACAAAAGACGCGCTCGAGATGAAGAGAGGTCACTCCTACGGAGTTCAGAACCTTGCATCGCGCCGTTGGTACAGGCAGGTCACTCCTACGGAGGACCATACCCTACGGAGTAAGTCACTCCGTAGGAGGGCCCTGGAGTTTGGCCCTTTTGAGGAAGAGCAATATCCGATTTCCATGTGTAATCCCAGAAACTCTCAGGTCGGGAAGGGTGGCTTGCCCCGCTGCACCTCGCTTGACTCAAACTGGCTTGAGAGCGGGGGCAAGCCACCCTTCCCGACCTGAGAGTTTCTGATGATTGGCGAACTGGACCAAATTCTTCCTGCCAAAAGCGCAACCAGAAGATGGCCAAACTCCAGGTCTCCTACGGAGACACCCCACAAGCGAAACCAAGCCGATCTCCGATCCACTTGGACGCAGCAACACAGATTAAGACACTACCCATGCCTCATATCGTAGACAACGCCAGATGCATAACGTATGATGATTGTTCTTTAAAAGGGCGATTGCGGAGGAGAGGATAGAGAATGGGCGAGCCAGTAATCGAGAGCTTGGCGCCAGCCGCCGGAATCGAAGGCGGCGAAGTCGTGATCCATTGTCACGGATTTGAGTTCTCTCGATACGATCAAGCGCGGGTCATGTTCGGCGGCGTTGAAACAAGACTCATCAGCGCCTCACCAAGCATCGTAGTCGCGCCGGTCCCAACCGACACACTGTTGTATGGGAAGATCGCTGTTACTCTCCTCAACTCGAACTCGATCAGCGGCGGCAAGGAGTTCATTATCGGACAGAAGATAGCCGAGAACCTCCACCCGGTGGCCAATCCAGCCATCGACCGCGATACGGGCGCCGTCTACGCAACTCTCTCAGGGTCTCGAGGGCAAAAAGTTCCAGTATCCGTGTACAAGATTTCAAACGGCGAAAGCGAACCGTTCCTGAGCGATCTCGTCAACCCGACCGGCATTGCGTTCAATCCCGACGGCGAGATGTTCATCACGGGCCGCTACGAAGGATCCGTTTATCGCGTAACGCCTTTCAAGGAAGCCGAGGTTTTCGCGCAGAATCTGGGGATCGCGACCGGAATCGCCTTTGACCGCGACGGCCGGATGTTCGTTGGCGACCGGAACGGAACTATCTACTCGATCAACGAAGCGGGAGAAGCGGCGGCTTTCGCGAGTATGGAGCCAAGCGTCGCCGCATTCCACCTGGCTTTCGGGCCGGATGGCGATCTGTATGCAACCGGCCCCACAATGTCCAGCTTCGATTCAATAGTCAAGATAGACAAGAACGGCGACACGAGCCTCTTCTTCACGGGACTGGGTAGACCGCAGGGGCTCGCCTTCGACCGCGACGGCAACCTCTACGTAGCCGCGAGTCTGGGCGGGCATCGAGGCATAGTCAGGATCACGCCGAAGTCCGAGGCAAGCGTGTTCCTCGCCGGGAATTCGATCGTGGGTCTCTGCTTCGACGAACAGGGAAGCATGGTAGTCGCCACCAATCGCGAGTTGTATCGGGCGCCTGTTGAAGTTGAGGCGTATTGGCC
>JAHFUG010000110.1:12519-18067 GCA_023265195.1 Blastocatellia bacterium
CACGTCGACCTATTGGGCACCATACTCTTGCCGCTCTTCGGATTCATCTCGGGAGTGCCGTTGTTCGGGTGGGCGAAACCGGTTCCCGTGAATCCGTTGCTGTGGAGAGAGAAGACCAAAGCCAATATTCTCACTTCCGCGGCAGGACCGATCAGCAACCTGATTCTATTGATCGTGGCGTTCGCGATAGCAAAGGCGCTTCTGCTCGGCGGCGTGTTGAAGCCGAACTACGAAGGAGGAACCTTTTACGATATTCTCACGCCCGCCAACAGAGAGAACACAATGCTCATCGCGGTCGCCAAGCTGATCAGCATCGCAATGTTTCTGAATCTGTCGCTGGGCATATTCAACTTGATTCCCGTTCCGCCGCTGGACGGCAGCCACGTGCTGGAGTCGCTTTTGCCCCATGAAATGTCGAAGGCTTACGAACAGCTTCGCCCATTCGGATTCGTGATCCTCATGGCTCTGTTGTATCTCGGCGTATTCTGGACGATATTCAAACCCTTTGCGAGCCTGCTTCTTTATGCGCTTGGGATGCAGGCGAACCTTTGAAAGCGCGGTTGGAACGAAAGGCGTTAGTTTGACTGTGAGCGACAGCAACAGAAAGCGTATCGTCAGCGGAATGCGCCCGACGGGCAGCCTGCACCTTGGCAATTATGAGGGCGCGCTCAAGAACTGGGTCAAGCTCCAGGACTCGGGCGAGTATGATTGCTTTTACTTTATCGCCGATCTTCATGCGTTGACTTCGGATTATGCCGACACGAGCGCTCTCAGGCAGAACACCATCGAGATGGCGGCCGATTGGCTCGCCGCCGGACTCGATCCGGCGCGATCCACGCTGTTCATTCAGTCGGCGGTGCCGCAGCACTCGGAACTCCACCTTATATTATCGGCGGTGACGCCGCTGGGCTGGCTCGAGCGGGTGCCCACCTACAAAGAACAGCGCGACAACATAACCGAGAAAGATATTGGCAACTACGCTTTTCTGGGCTACCCGGTGCTGCAGGCGGCGGACATCATTATGTACAAGGGCGACTACGTGCCCGTGGGTAAGGATCAGGCGTCGCACGTCGAACTGACGCGCGAAATTGTCCGGCGGTTCAACAATTTCTTCGGCCCCGTATTCCCCGAACCGCAAGCCTTGCATACGGAAGTGCCGGTGCTGCCCGGCACGGACGGCAGGAAGATGTCCAAGAGCTACGGCAACGCTATTTATCTTGCGGACGGCGATGAGGTGATTCGCGAGAAAGCGCGGCTTATGATCACCGACCGCACTCGGATCAAACGCACTGACCCTGGTCATCCAGAGAATTGCGACGTATGCCGGATGCATCGGTTCTTTCTTGCCGCCCAAGCCGCCGACAAATTCGACGACGATTGCCGCGGCGCTCGAATTGGGTGTGTCGACCGGAAACGCGAACTGGCGAACTCGATCATTGAACGTTACGGCGCAATCGCCGAGCGAAGCCGGGAGCTAAGAGCGAATCCGGACAGAGTAGTTGATGCGCTCGTCCAAGGTTCCGAACGCGCTAGAATCGAAGCCGAAAAAACTATGGCGCAGGTGAGAAAAGCCATTAGAATAGACTGGACCTGAACGTGCAGACTGAAGTCCGGCGGATCGTGACGCCGATTACCACAAGCAGGCGTTCGTTATTCACTTTCGAGGTTTCTTCGTTCTTGTAGTAGTTTGCGTGGGAGCAGGACTGCCCCTTTGTTACAAAGCTGAATAATGGGAGAGGCGGCTACAAACCATTCTATTGGGCTCCCCGAGCTGGAGACCGGGACGGGAGCGAATTCGTCCGGAGAACAGTACAGGGTCAAGCTGGAAATCTTCGAGGGGCCGCTCGACCTTCTGCTCTACCTGATCAAGAAGGAAGAGGTCTCGATTTACGATATTCCGATCGCGCGTATTACCGAACAATACCTCGAATACCTCTCCGTCATGAAAGAGCTGGATATCGGAGTCGCCGGCGAGTTTCTGCTAATGGCCGCGACCCTGATTCAAATCAAATCCAGGATGCTTCTTCCTCGAGATCCGCTCGCTCCCAAGGACGAGGCCGACGATCCTCGCAACGAATTAGTCTATCAGTTGCTCGAGCATCAGAAGTTCAAGGGTGCGGCCAACGTGCTCCATCAGCGGGCGACAATCGAAGGCGCCGCCTATCACCGGGGCGCGATCGAATCCGACGGCAACAATCCCGAGATTGCCGCGACGATCTTCCAACTGTTCGAGGTGTTCCGCCAGGTGCTTGACCGCCAACGCGCGATCACTGAAATAGAGATCGCGCGGGACGAGATGACTATGTCCGAGAAGATCGCCGAAATAAAGTTGCTCGTCGCCCGCTCCGGCCAGGTTCGAGCGGCGGATCTCTTCTCGGCCGCGCGATCCCGGCGCGAGATTGTTTTGATCTTCCTTGGTTTGCTGGAGCTGGTGAAGGAGTTGGCCGTAAGACTCGTTCAAGAACAGACGTTCGGCGATATCCTTATTCGGAGCCGCGAAGAGAACCAGATCGATGCGGTTGTGTGAAGACTTAGGCAGAGTGTATTTGAGATGACTACGAGCGAGCTCAAACCGATAATTGAAGCGCTGATATTCGTTTCTGAAGAACCGCTGAGCGTCAAGCAGATCGCCATTTTGCTGGAGGACGAGGCGGTGGAGAACATCGAGGCGGCTGCTGATGAGTTGATTGAGGACATCGACGCCCGGGAGAGCGGACTGTCGATGAGGCGGATCGCGGGCGGATACCGCTTGACCACGCGGCCCGAATTGAGCGAGTATGTCCGCCGCCTGTTGAAATCGCAGCCGTCGGCTCGGTTGTCGCTGGCCGCGCTCGAAACGCTGGCGGTCATAGCCTATAAGCAGCCGATTACGATTCCGGAGATATTGGAGATTAGAGGAAAGGTCTCAACCTCCGCCGTGAAAACGCTGCTCGACCGGAGGCTCATAGTCTCCAAGGGGCACAAGCAAGTGGTCGGGCGCCCGATGTTGTACGGCACGTCTAAAGAATTCCTGATTCACTTTGGTCTCAATGACCTCTCGGAGCTTCCAAACCTCGAGGACTTCGAAGACCTGGTGAGCAGTTGACGCCAGGGTTGGCCGGCGCGAATCGGCCAGCCCATTCAATCCTCACAGTTTCAAGGTAGTACCGTTCTTGGCGGCCGAGCCCCCTCGGCCTGGAACTAAAATGACTGGCGTTTCCCCAATCGAAGCTGCTTCGATGTACTCCCCCCGCACCAGCATACTGGTCATCGAGGACGACGAGGCAGCGGGCTTGGCGCTAATTAGCCTGATCAAGGAGCGAGGCTACGACGCGACTCTGGCCGGCGGCGGCGCGGATGGCCTGAAGCACCTGATGAGTGGAGCAGGTTGCGATCTTGTCGTAATCGATCTTGCTATACCCGATCTCGAGCGATGGTTGTTGCTCTCCAGACTGCGGTCCACTCCCGCGACGGCCCGCCTGCCGGTAATCATGTTGATGGATCCCGCGGAAAAGGCTCAGGAAGCCGACGTCCTGGCGGCGGGCGCCGACGACTACATTGCAAAACCAGCCGCTCGTGAAAAGCTCCTTGCTCGCATTGAGGCATTGATTCGAAGATCGGTGCTTCAAAGCATCAATCCACTGACCGGACTTCCAGGCAATCGTCAGGTGGAACAATTCATAGCTCGATGCTCGCGCGAGACGGCCAGCTTCTGGGCCATCGCATACGTAGACATAGACGGCTTCAAGCCGTTTAACGATAACTACGGCTTCCTTCAGGGTGATGAAGTATTGAAAACGACCGCGGATCTCATAACAAGAACCGTGACCCGGTCGAAACACGATGTCTTTATCGGCCACATCGGCGGAGACGATTTCATTGCCGGCATGACTAGTCCGGGTGAACGCACCGACGCCTGGCGTGAAGAGGATGTTAAACGAGTTCTGGAAATGCTGGCGTCGGAATTCGACGAAATCGTGAAAGGTTTCTACGCCGACGAAGACCTTGCTCGCGGCTTCCTGCAGGTCGAGGGGCGGCGCGGCCTGGTCGAAAGCTATCCGCTGATGTCGATCTCGGTTGCCGCGGTGACAAACAGGCGCCGCGTGTTCGAGCATCCGCTCGAGATAAGCACGGCCCTCGCCTCGGTCAAACGAAAGGCAAAAGCGATTTCAGGCAGCGTAGTATGCTTCGACCTTCGCGGCGCTTGAAGGATAAATGATTGATGATTGATGATTGATGGATCTACCCCAAAAATGCGCAATCATCATTCATCAATTAGTCCGATTCGCTCTTCCCGACCTAATCATACGACCGATTCATTTCCGGTCAGAGGAGCCTCGTTAGCTGGCCAGTTTCATCTCGCTCCTCGAGAGCATTCTTCATTGCGTCCGCCACTGTGATACGAACTCAACCCAGAACTCGTTGGCGCCATCGCAGTGTCGTTCTTTGTATTCCCACACCGCGCCGCCGTGCGCTCGCACAATGGCGTTCAGAGCTTCTCGGAACGTCACGTTCCGGCATCTCACGGTAAAGGGCGTGGGAGCTTTGAGTGGCGCCGGACCAGTCAGGATTCGTATGCCGCTAGTCAAATGGAGCGCGCTAAGAGCTTGATGGACCTCGGGGCATGCCTCCAGTTCAGCAACCGCAGCCTGAAGGTACTCCACATTCTCCGCCTCATACCGTGCTATTCGCACATCAAGCAGGGGGGGCGTCTCCGCAACAGCAAGTAGATTCACGACACCTTGGTCGGCTTGCCATCTATATGTCGGCATCCTCTCGACAATTCTATCTAGCGCGTCCCTCAAGGACCCATCTGGCACGCTCAACTTCTTTACGGTTAAGACGTCCTTACAATCAATTCTCCTAATGACTCCACCGGATACCCGCGCTTGACCCATGGCGGTCAAGAAGGCGCCTTCAATCGTCTCCTCCTCGACGTTGCTGCCCACGACGTGGCGTTGGAGCACCTCAGCCATTGAGCGGCTCTGGATCGGCGCCGACGCTGCCTGGCAAAGCAAAGTGAATATCGTCAAGAACGGAAGCATCTCTAATCTGGACATTGTCATCCTCTCTGATCAACAACTACTGTTGGACGTTAGTAACGGTGATTGAGTACCCACCCAAGTTTTTCTGTAGTTGGAGTCGCTTAGTCGTCGTCAACTGAAACGTCTTGCCCTTGAGGTCGGCAATGAACTGTTGGCGACGGTCAAAGGAAAATCCATTGGGCGGGCACGGATTCGCACCGACGCCTATGAGGTCGCTGAACCTGGCAGTCTCGTCTGTTGGCTGATCCAGTTGAATGACTGGTGCACCGTCAGACCAATTGGTCACTATCTCTTTCACGGTGAGTTGTGACTGCAACCGTACCCCGGCCTGATCGGCAACCGAATAGACAAGTAGCTTGTATGCGCCACACGAGTTTGACTGGCCGCCAATTGTACACGGTGTCGGATCGCATTGTGTGACGGTGCTTTCAGATTCCAGCGCGACTCTCGTTGGAATTTGCACGAAGAAGTTCACACTATGCTCGTTGTTTCCAATCTTCACCTTTATCGCGTGATCACCACCT
>JAHFUG010000011.1 GCA_023265195.1 Blastocatellia bacterium
TGCTGCCGGCTATCCCGCCCGCAAGCAGCCCGAAGCCGGCGGCGCCCAGCGCGAATCCAAGCTCCTTGGTCCCCGCGAGGCTGAGGATTAAGGGCGTGACCATTTGCTGACCGATTCCAAACAACAAAAAGTTTATGACCGAGAAAAACATGAGCAATCCGAAAAGGCCGGGACGCGAGGTGATGTAGGTCCAGCCGAACATGGCTTCCCGGAGCAGAGACCGCGATTGAGTTGGATTCTCAATGTCCTTGCGCGGTTTGGGAAACCGCACCAGCAATACGGCGGCAAGGCCGAACATGAAACTGCCGAAGTCGATCAGCAGGATTCCATGTGGCTTCACGGCGGCTATCAACAGTCCGGCTAAAACCGGCGACGCAATAGCAACCGAAGCTTCCGCCGCTTGAACCATGCCATTCGCCCTGTAGAGATGGCGCATCGGGACCATCAGCGGAATAGAGGCTGAAAACGCCGGCCATCGGAACGACGCAAACCCGGAAGCCAACGCGACGGCTATATAGATGTGCCAGGTTTCAAGGCGTCCGCTCCATAAAAGCAGCGCTACCGAGAGCGTGCAACAGGCCGCGCCCGAGTCACTCAACAGCATCGCCGTGCGCCGGTCCCAGCGATCGACCAGCGCGCCGGCCAGCGGCAGGCAAATTATCGATGGGGCCATGCCGAAGAAGGAGATGAGCGCGAATCTCGTCACCGAGCCCGTGGTTGTGTACACCCACAAACCCAGTGTGAACGCGGTCAGCCCCGATCCAACCATCGAGATAAGCTGGCCCAGCCACACAATGACGAATGAACCAAATTCCCGATCCACCGCTATATCGTTAGCGGTTTCCGGCGACGGGCGCTCGATGTAATCAGCCATGCAGCGTTAACGCTGGTGGCACAGAATGCAGTTTTGCGTCTGGGCCATCCGGTCAATACGGTGAGTTCGCGAGGAGACCATCTCGGCGTGGCACTTGGCGCAGTCATACTTGCGCTCGACCACTTGAGAGTGAACCTTCTCAAAATGCCAATAGCCGTTGCGGCGAGCCGCCAGGAGCGATTCGAGATTGTGACAAGCCGAGCAATCCCGGCGGTACTCGAGGCCGCCGGTTGAGTCCATCGCGCGCCACGGGAATTTGATGGTTCCGTGCGGGCGCTTGTTCAACTGGGCGAGCGCCGTGCGGCCGGCAATCCTGCCAGTCACTATTGAAGGGCCAAGGAATGTGCCTTCCAACCCCGCTTTTCCGTTTATGCCGCCGAAGCCGGTCAGCTCGCCAACGGCGTACAATCCGGGAATCGCCCGCCGCTTCTTGTCGATCACTCGACAGTTCATATCGACAAGAACGCCACCCATGCTCTTCCTCGTCACCGGAAAGAACTGCACCGCGAAAAATGGAGGAGTGACGATCTTTGCCGGCCGCTCTTCATCTTTCTTAGTGAAGGCGCCGAACTCCGTGTCTTCGCCGGCGTCCACCATTTCGTTATACCGCCGTACGGTCTCGGCCAAAGCGGCGGGCGGCAGGCCGGCCGCGGCGGCGAGCCCCTCGATCGTCGAAGCAGTCCCGGTCAATTTCGGATTGTTCAATATCAGATTTTCTATTCGGGAGAAATCCCTCCACCCGGCCACCGTCACCTTGAATTTGTGTTTGCCTTCGTCGTCGAAGATAGCCCAATAAGTGGCCGGCTTCTGTTCGAGGAGAGCGACCATGCCTTCTTTTGCGCTGGCGAGTTCCTTGATGAATCGCTTGCCTTGCGAGTTCACCCAAATCGAATCCTCATCGTACGCATTGATCCCGCGAGTCCCGGTGGGATCCAGAGGATCGGGCAAGCCGGTGATGTAGTTCCACTGATGATCGAGACGGGTCAAAACGCCGCCCGCGCTTTTGGCGATTTTGTGGCCCGACCCAACGGCGTTGACGCCGGCCCCGATCAAGAGGCGTTCGGGAAATCGGAGCGGCTTGGGCCATGACTCGCGCACGATCTCTAAGTTGCTTTGGAATCCGCCGGTCGCAAGCACCACCACGCGCGCCTTGATCTCCTGTTGAGCGCCGGTCCGCGAATCCAAGCCCTTTACTCCGGCGACCCTTCCGTTTCGCGACACCAGCGACTCGACTTTGAAATTCCACTTATACGAAATGTTCGACTTCCCGAGACACTGTTTATAAATGGCGGTGACGAGGGCCAGGCCCCCGCCGCGCGTTTGGTGAAATCTCGGAACGCTGTTGCCGTAAGGCGCCTGTACCTCATCGAAGACAACTCCCATTGGAACCACCCAGTCATAAATGTCGCGCCTGGAATTATTGACGTAGTAGCGGGTCCATCGTGGATCGGGGTCTTCGCCCCAGGTAACGAAATCCTTATAGGCGAGTTCCGGGCTGTCCTGTATCTTTTTCCGTTCCTGCATCGGAGTGCCGACTATGCAGACGCCGCCGCCGGCCATAACTGCATGTCCACCGAACACCGAGTTCATGTCGACTACTCTTACGCTGACGGCGGCGCTGTTTCGGGCGATCTCGAGCGCGCAAGAGAGTCCTGAAATTCCCGCGCCCACGACCAGTACGTCAACGTCATAATCGGGACCGGCGGCCGTGATCCCGGCTGACCGTGACAGAGTAACTCCGAGGAGCATCGCTCCGAAGAATAGAACACCCGAGATCTTGCGGACTCTTTGCATTGCAGGTCCCTTTCCTTGCGGAGAGCTTTGTCTCAAAGCGCGGAGATCATGCAGACGAGAAGACGGTCAGGAGATTCCGGTTGGCTCGCATCTTCCTGGCTTGGGCCTCCCACGCTTCTTTCCCGCTTGTGATCTCGCGCATCTTTGTGGCTGGCGCCTTATTTCCGCCGAGCGCCATTTAGGGGCCGTAAGAAAAATAAGTTCCCTTTTTCGAGGGAGTTCGCCGCAGAGAGGCACGCAGCGGCCGCTTACTCTCCGCGGCTCTCTCAGCGATCTCTGCGCCTTTGCAGTTGGGGGATCGTTCAATACCAACGTGGCGTCGATTGGCCATGAACACATTCCTAACCAGTCGAGGCCCTTTGTGATCAGCGGCGGTCTCGTGCCAATAGGCGGCATATGAACAATCCCCCAACTGCGAGGCCGTGTGAAAACTCCGAGAATCCCACCAACGCAGTTGGTGGATTGTTCAGACACAGCCTACAAAGGGCGCACGCCGGACTCCCGTTTTCCTTTCCCTCTTTCCCTCGCGTTGCGAGAAGAAAATAGGACAACGAGGGGACCGCAGGCAGCTTTGCTTGTAGGCTGTATATGAACGATCCACCAACTGCGTTGGTGGGATTCGGGGAAGGGATCTGGCGCGCCTCCTCGTCTAGGCTGTATATGAACAATCCACCAACTGCGTTGGTGGGATTCGGCGAAGGGATCTGGCGCGCCTCCTCGTCTAGGCTGTATATGAACGATCCACCAACTGCGTTGGTGGGATTCACTGGCTGCTCTCTTTTTTCTTGAAACAACACAGGATTAAGACACTACTCAAAACCGGGAAGTTATTTTTTTGCGCCTCCTTACCGATAGCGCAGGGCGATAACTGGATCGACTCGAGCCGCTCGGCGCGCCGGAAAGTAGCTCGACAAAAATGAGATCGTGGAAAGAAACATGCCCGTGGCGGCGAATATCACGCCGTCAATCGGGCCGACGCCATAGAGAAGATTAGAAATGACCCTTGTGGCGCCGAGAGCGAGACCCACGCCAAGGGCGACGCCCGTCAGCGTCAAGACCAGCCCGCCGCCTACTACCAACCTGAGAATATCTTTTCGCTGAGCGCCGAGGGCGTTGCGAATACCGATTTCCTGGGTGCGAAGGCTCACCGAGTAGTTCATGATGCCGTATACGCCGACCGCCGCCTGCGCCAGAGCTAACGCGGCAAGCAGAGCCAGCAGAATCGTGTTGACGCGCGGCTGCGATATTGAATCCGACACAACCTGCTCCATTGTCTTGACGTCGTAAACAGGCTGGCCGCTATCAACCTGAAGCACGGCTTGGCTTATTGAAGGGATAAGCCTGGTTGGCTCAAGGCTGGTGCGCGCGGCCAGAGCCATGAAGCTCCAGGGGTGTTGGACGAAAGGCGAGTACATCTCGAGGCCTGAATCGGCGTCAAGGCTGGTGTGCTTGACGTCCGCGACGACTCCAACGATCTCTCTTGTCTTCATCCCGCCGTGCCGTATGACCACGCGCTTTCCGAGAGGGTCTTCACCGGGCCAGAAGCGATTCGCGGCTGTTTCGTTGATGATTATGACCGGGGTGCTCGTTTCATTGTCCCGGCCGCTGAAACCGCGTCCTTTCTTGAGCGGGATTCCCATCGTCCGAAAGTAATCCGGACTGATGGCCCGATAGTGAGTTCTCAGTCTTTCGCCGGGGCCGGCAGGGGGCCGGCCTTCAATCTCGAAGCCGACCACCAAGAGCGAGGCGGTCAGCGGCAGGGTGCTGATTACACTAACGGACGAAACACCGGGGAGCGTTTCCGTTTTTTCGAGTAACCGCCGGACGAAAGCATTGATCTGCGGTTTCTCGGCGTAACGGTTCGGAGACAAGGTCAATTGCATCGTCAAAACGTTGTCGGTCTTGAAACCGGGATCGACTCTTTGAAGAGACAAGAAGCTCTTTATCATCAACCCGGCGCTGATCAACAGCACCTGCGCCACGGCGATTTCAGCGATTACGATAATGCTATACGTTCGCCGGCGGTGGCCGCCTCCGGCTTGGCTTCGCGAACCTTCTTTTAACGTCTCGACCAGGTCAATCCTTGAAATCCGCAAGGCCGGCGCCAGCCCGAAACCGACGCCGGCTGCCAGCGAGAGGAGCAGCGTAAAGCCGAGGACAAGGCCGTCAAACCTGACTTCATTCAGCCGCGGAATGTTGGCGGGGTCAAGCGACATTAATAACTTGACGCCAAGGAAGGCCAGGAGCATCCCCAAAATGCTGCTCAGTAGAGAAGCAAGAAGGCTCTCGGTTAGGAGTTGCCTGATCAGCCTGAACCGGCCGACCCCGAGCGCCAGCCGCAACGCGATCTCCTTTTGCCGGGCCGTGGCTCTCGCGAAAAGAAGACTGGCCACGTTGGCGCATGCGATCAGCAGCACGAAACCAGCCGCAGCCAGAAGAACGGTGAGCGCGAGGTCGATCTTGCCCAGTATCTCTTCCTTGATCGGAAAAACAGTAACGCTGTACTGGGCATTCGCGTCCGGATAGCGCTCCTGGAGATTCTTCCCGATGGCCAACACGTTGTCCTTAGCCTGGTTGACGCCGACTCCCGGCTTGAGCCTTGCAATGGTATTGAGAAACCTGAGTCCGCGATTGGAAAGACCCTCCACGGTCGTGACCGAGGGCAATCTCAAGTGGTCGCCCCCGTCAAAGCACATCGGAACCCATAGCTCGTCGTCCTTGTTGGGCGCCCGAAACTCCGCCGGCGCTATTCCTATGACGGTGAAGCCGGCGTTGTTGATCTCCACGGTTTTCCCGATCAATTCCTGATCGCCGCCAAACCGGCGCCGCCACAAGCCATGGCTAAGCACAACGACGCGATCCGACTTGGAAGAGTCTTCGTCGGGAGAAAAGCAGCGGCCCCGCCCGGCTGTCACTCCAAGCACGGAAAAGAATGACGCGGTGACAAAGGACCCCTTTAATTGCTCGGGCTCGCCGGCGCCGGTCAAGGTGAAGTCATCGTATGTATACGCGCCAAGCTCATCCAACGACTGGTTGGAGTCGCGGTAATCGGCGTAATCGGGTGGAGAAAGCCCGGTTCTTTCCAGGCCGCTCTTCAGATTCTGGTTGCAGATTCTGACTATGCCCTCCGGGTCCTTGTAGGGCAGCGGCTTGATTACGATGGCGTTGATCAGACTGAACACCGCGGTGTTGACGCCGATGGCCAGCGACAGCGCGCCGACCACAACCAGGGTAAAAACGGGGTTGTTGATCAAAACCCGTATAGCGTATTTGATATCTTGAATCAGGCTCTCCATCACCACCTCGAACGATACGATATTCGGTCCGCCTCCCACTATCGGCGTTTGGATTCGCCAACGAGATCGTACTCGGCCGCAACGCTCCTGAATCGCGGAAGGCTCGATAAGGCGAGCAGGGGGGTTTCGCTAACCGCAATGATTATCTCGTTGAAAACCGCCAGCATCTCACGGACGGTCGACGATCTGAACAATTCCGTTCTGTAAACCACCGATACGTCGACGCCGGCCGGCGTTTCCCGGCAGAACATCGACAGGTCGAATTTCGACGCGGTGACGCCGGTTGGATATGGCTCTATGCTAAATCCGTCCGGCTTCGGCGGCGGCGCCGGAAAGCTTTGCAGTCCGAAAATCACTTGATAGAGCGGCATGTCGCCGAGATCGCGATCCTGCTGAAGCGCCTCCGCGACTTTTGGAATTGAGACATACCGGTGCGCGTATGCTTCCAGTACTTCCTCGCGAACTTGTCTCAGCAGCTCCGCGAACCTAAGACCGGCCGAGAGCCTCGTGCGGATCATCAGCGTGACCACGAAGAGCCCGATCAAGTTCTCCGTCTCGAGCCGATTCCGGTCCGCGTCGGGCGAACCGACGACGATGTCTTCCTCTCCCGTAACGGAATAAAGCATGGCCTTAAAAGCCGCCAACAGCGCAACGAACAATGTGACGCCTTGCCCGGCCGCGGCCGAGTTGAGTTTCAGCTTCAACTCGTTGGGCAGAATGAGCGTCTCGACCGCGCCGTCGTAAGAAGGCTCTTCAGGCCGCGGCCAATCAGCCGGCAGTTTCAGCAACGTTGGAACGTCTCGAAGCTTTTCCACCCAATATTCCAACTCGGAGTCGCCGTGGGTTCGCTGCCGCCAATCAACGATTTCTCTGTATTGGAAAGCCGGTTCGGGCAGCGCGGGTCTCTCACCGGCCGAGAGGGCGCGGTAGAGCGAGATGAGTTCGTTCATGAGAACGCCAAGCGACCAGCCGTCGAATATGACGTGGTGGACGGACAGGATCAGCAATTGATCCGCATCGTCGAATTGCGCAAGCGTAAAGCAAAAGAGCGGCCCTGAGAGCAAGTCGAACCGCCTATTGACCTCTCTCTCAATCAACGCCCGCGCCGCGGCGATTCGTTCCTCGTTGGAGGTTTCTCTTAGGTCAACCAGGTTGAAGACGGAATCAAGCGGCGCGTCGACCGCTTGCAACGGCCTTCCCGATTCAAAGACTATTCTAGTCCGCAGCACGTCGTGCCGCGTTGCTATCTCCGTTATCGCTTGCTTTAGAGTTCTCGGATCGAGCGCGCCGGTAATCTTCAAAGCGAAGCACATGTTCGAAACGGATCTCCATCTGGCTCGAGTCATCTCAAACCAAAGCATCCGCTCCTGCGAGTAAGAGAGCGGGGCCGGGGAATGCCGGTCGAGCCGGAGCAACGGCTCCGATTCGACCTTCGCATCGGCGGCTAATTCCCTCTCGACATAGTCGGCGAAATCGGCCAGCTTGGGCAGCTCGAAGCACTTGCTCAGCGGAACAGGAACCTGAAACACCTGTTGAACGCGGGCGGCCGCACGCACGGCGAGAAGCGAATGGCCGCCCAGCTCGAAGAAGTTATCATAGGCGCCAATTGACCCGGCGCCGATTACCTCGGACCATATACCGGCCAGTATCTCCTCGACCGTGCTTCTCGGCGCGACGAACTCGGCTCGGCTGCCTATTGTTTCCGGTTGTGGCAAAGCCCGTCTGTCGAGCTTGCCATTTGGAGTCAGGGGCAAGCGGTCCAGCGTCAGCACGGCCGCGGGCGTCATGTAATCGGGAAGCCTCTCTCTGAGACGGCGCCTGACGCTTTGCTCGCTGAATGAGGCGCGATCTACTGGAACGACGTACGCGACCAATTGTTTCTCGCGCCGGCCGTTTTCAACCGCGGCCACCGCCGATTCAGCCACGTCCGGGAGACGATTCAGTTCGGCCTCGATCTCACCCATTTCGATTCTGAAACCGCGAATCTTCACTTGATGATCGAGCCGTCCCAGGTACTGGATATCGCCGCCGGGAAGGAACCTCGCCAAGTCACCGGTCTTGTACAATCTCTCTCCCGGTTCAGCGAAGGGGTCGGGTATGAACTTCTCCGCGGTAAGCTCGGGGCGATTGACGTATCCGTTAGAGAGCCCGACGCCGCCGATGTGCAGCTCTCCAGGAATGCCGATTGGGGATGGCGCTAGAGTGTGATCGAGCACGCAAATCCGAATGTTCGCGATCGGGCGGCCGATCGGTATCGGCCCAGCCGGCTGCCCTGGGCGGCAGCGCCACGATGTAACGTCGATGGCGGCCTCCGTTGGGCCATAAAGGTTGTGCAGCTCCGCGTTGATGCGAGAAAAAAAGCGCTCTTGCAATTCCCACCCAAGCGCCTCGCCGCTCGATATCACCCGTTTAACACCGCCGCATTTTTTCAGATCAGCCGATTCAAGGAAGACTTGCAGCATCGAAGGAACGAAATGCAGAGTGGTAACCCGGCTTCGAGCGATCATCTCCGCGAGGTACTCGGGATCCCGATGACCCTCGGGCCGGGCGAGCACCAAACGGGCGCCGGCGATAAGAGGCCAGAACAGTTCCCACACCGAGACGTCAAAACTAATCGGCGTCTTTTGCAGCACTCGGTCATCCCCGGTCAGGCGGAATGCCTCCTGCATCCAGATCAGGCGATTGCAAACTCCGCGATGCGTATTCATGGCGCCCTTGGGCGCGCCCGTCGAACCGGAAGTGTAAATCACATACGCAAGGTTCAGCGGCGTGACCCCGGTATTCAGATTAGTCTTGCTCTCACACGCAATCTCGCCGCTATCGGCGTCCACTCGGATAACGATAAGGTCATCCCGGCGGACCGTTTCATGAAATGAGGCGGCGCCAATTTCCGAAGACGTGGAATCCTTTGCGCCGTTATCGCCGGCCGTCGACTCTCGCGCTTTGGACATCGGCGGCAAGCCGGCGGCTTGTCCAACATCGGGCGTTTCGCGGCGGGAACCGATCAGCACGCGGATTCCGGCGTCCTGGATCATATGGTTCAACCTTGGCGTCGGCAAATCCGGGTCGAGTGGAACGTAGGCCGCGCCTGCTTTGAGCACTCCGAGAACCGCCACAACCATCTCGATCCCGCGTTCGAGCGAAACGCCGGCAAGGCCGCCCGGATGAAGCCCCATTCTCCGCAAGTAAGCCGCCAGTTGATTGGCCCGGTTGTTGAGCTCTTCATAAGTCAAATAGCGGCCTTCGAATTCAACGGCGACGGCTGCGCCGCGGCGCTCAACCCGCCGTTGAAACATCTCGTGAAGGGTGACTTCCAAATCATAATCTCTCGCGTTCGCGTTCCATTCGCGCAGCACCTGTTGAGTCTCGGGCTCCGTCATCAAGGATATCCGGCTTAACGGCTGATCGAGATCGCGGACTATCGATATCAGGGCTTGATTGAAATGGCTCAACATTCTTTCGATGGTCGCTCGATCATACAAATCGGTGTTGTACTCGAGGTCCAGCACTACGCCGGAGGGCCCATCGCTTGCCGCGAAGTTGAGATCGACTTTCGCCGTACTCGTATGAAGGGCGAACCCGCTGACCGTCAGTCCCTGGAGATCGAGCGCCGGAGCCGGCGTGTTCTGGAGAGTCATCATTACTTGAAACAGCGGATTGCGGCTCGCGCTTCGCTCCGGCTGCAACTCTTCCACGAGCCGCTCGAAGGGCAGTTCCTGACGCGCGTAAGCCTCCAGCGCGGCATTTCTCGCCCGCCGCAACAGGCCGGCGGCAGTCGGCTCGCCAGCGAGGTCGACCTGTATTAGAAGGGTGTTTACGAAAAAGCCGATCAGGCCCTCGGTCTCAATTCGATCCCTGTTCGCCGCCGCCACTCCTACCGCGACCTGCTCCCGGCCACTGTATCGGCTCAGCACGAGATCGAGCCCGGCCAGAAGAGACATGAACATAGTCAGTCCTTCTCGACGGCACGCGCGCTTGAGATCGCCCTCCAATGCTCCGCCCAGCGGCAGCCGAGCTGTCGCCCCGTGATGCGACTCGACAATTGGGCGAGGCCGGTCGGTGGGAATCTCGAAGGTTCTCCCGGTCCATTTACGTTTCCAGTACTCCAGGAGCGAATCCAACACCTCGCCTTCGAGCCGCTGCCGTTGCCAGCGCGCATAGTCGATGTATTGGATCGGCGGTTCCTCGATCGTCGACCGGCGCCCGCTTAGCCGATCCCGGTACAGCGCGCTTACTTCCCTGAGCAAGACTCCGATCGACCAGCCGTCGGATACGATGTGGTGCATAACGACCGACATGGAGTGTCTATCGCCGGCAAGCCTGATGGCGATCCACCTGATAAGCGGTCCGTTAGCCAGGTCGAATGTCCGGCGCGACTCTTTACGTTGTATCTCGTATGCGAGTGATTCGCGCAGCGATTCATTTTCTATAGCCGATAAATCGACGAGCGATAGGGCCTGATATTCGCGATCGCGCACTTCTTGCGCCGGTTCCCCGCCTTCCTCGATAAACGCCGTTCTGAGGACTTCGTGACGTTCGACGATTTCGTTCAGGCTGAGTTCGAGCGCTTTCTGGTTGAGATAGCCCTCCAGCCTGGCTGCCAGAGGGACGTTGTATACGGGACTGCCGCCGTTCCATTGATGCAGGAACCAGAGACGTTGCTGAGCGAAGGATAGCTTCGCGCGGCGCGCGCCTTCCGCTTTGATCGAGCCGGGCGCGGGCGAACCAATCGACTTCCGCGCTTCTTCGATCTTACCGGCGAGGGATTGAACGGTTGGGTTGCTGAACAGATCCGTTAGCGTGACATCGATCTCGAAAGCCGCTCGTATTTTGGACACGGCTTGCGCGGCAAGCATGGAATGGCCGCCCACTTCAAAGAAGTCGTCGAATATTCCGACTCTCCGAACGTCGAGCAAGTCTTCCCAAACGCCGGCGACTATCTCCTCGACCGGCGTTCTCGGACGTTCATATTCCACTCGCTCGTCATCGGCGTCCGGATCAGGCAACGCGCTCTTATCGATCTTTCCATTCGGGGTAAGAGGAATTTGCGTCAGCCGCACCAGGTGATTGGGAACCATGTAGTCGGGCAGGTTCTGCTTTAGATAACGTCGAAGCTCGGACTCTCCAAGCGCCGCCCCAGGCCGGGTGAGAAAATATCCCACCAGTTTTTTCGCGGTCGCGCCGCCTTTGATTATCACCAGAGCCTCGGCGATCGCGGGATGGCCATTGAGCATCGCCTGGATCTCCGCCGGCTCGATCCGATAACCGCGGACCTTCACCTGGTCATCCATGCGGCCAAGGAAAGCAAGCTTGCCGTCGGCGAGATATTTCACTTTATCGCCGCTTCTATATGTCCGGGCTCCACTGACCGCCGAGAAGGGGTCGGGCCGGAACTGCTCGGCGGTGAGATCCGGCCGATTAAAATATCCCCGAGCCAAGCCGTCGCCTCCAATGCAAAGCTCGCCTGAAGCGCCGATTGGAAGTGGATCGAATCCAGCGTCGAGCACATACGCCTTCGCGTTGGAAACCGGTCTGCCGATCGGAATTGACGAAGCGTCGCAGTCACCGCTCTCGACGACGTGAAACGTCGCATACGTCGTGCATTCAGTCGGACCGTAGATGTTGATCACTCGACCGAAGCGCCGGTTAGCAAGCACTTCGCCAACACGTCGAGGATCGGCGGCCTCTCCGCCGAAGAGCAGATCGCGCACGCCGGCGAACGCCCAAGGCGCGCGCCGCGCGGTTTCGTTCAACAGCGCGGTAGCAATAAGCAGGATGCTGACCGCGTGGTTCTCCAGTTCCTCCGCGAGAACAGGCGGTGAGAGCACCGCATCCTTCGGCAGTATTGCTAATCGCGCCCCGTTGATCAGCGCGCCCCAGATCTCGAACGTCACAAGGTCAAAAGAAGCGTTCGACACCTGGCCGACGCAGTCTGACGGACTGAACCTCGCGTGGTTTGTGTCGATCAAGAGATTTGCAATCGCGCGGTGAGTTATCGAAGCGCCCTTTGGCGTTCCGGTCGAGCCCGACGTGTACATCACGTAAGCGAGGTTATCCGGGGTAACCCGGCGCGGCGGGTTCTCATCGCCGTGGAACTGAACTTCCGACTGAACGAGATCGAGACAGACCACTTCGGTTCCGGTTTTCGGGAGAGACTCCACGAATCCGCTTGTCGTCAAAATCAAACGCAGCGGCGCGCCAACGATCATGGCCTCGAGCCGCGCCTTCGGATAGGCGGGGTCGAGCGGCGTGTAGCAGGCCCCAGCCTTCAGAATGCCCAGCATTCCAATCACCATCAGCGAGCTTCTGTCCAGGCACAACCCGATCGGAGTTTCGGGGCGGGTTCCCATCCGCGCCAACCGATGCGCGAGCGCATTGGCGCGCCTGTTCAACTCTCCATATGTGAGGCGCTCGTCCAGGTGTATTACCGCTATCGACTCGGGTCTGGCGAGAACCTGCCGTTCAAAGAGTATCGGCAGCCCTTCCTCCGTGTAATCGCGAGCCGAGTCATTCCACTCATGGATGATCTGCCGCCGCTCCTCCTCGCACAGCAAATCCATCTCGCCAATCTTCAGTTTCGGATTCAGCGCGAGAATCGCGAGCACCCGTTCGTAATGGTGAAGCATTCGCTGAACGGTCGGTGAGTCATAGAGTTCGGAGCTGTACGACATCTCCGCTTTCAGGCCGTCGGCTTCGGTTAGCGAAAGGCTCAGGTCGAACTTGGCCGTTCCGGTAGGCAAGTCCAGCAGGTCGATATGAAGCCGTGGAAGCTCGATGGGCGGCATCGGCGCGTTCTGAAGCACCATCATCACTTGAATGATGGGAGAATGGCTCGCCGCCCTTTCGGGCCGCAGCTCCTGAACGAGTTTCTCGAAAGGAAGCTCCTGGTGTTCGTAAGCTTCGAGAGTCGCCGCCGCCACGCCGCGTAGCGCTTCGTCGAGACTCTTGCCTGCGTCCATGTTGGATCTGATGACGATCGTGTTCACGAAGAGACCGATCAGATCCGCAACGTCGCCGCTGAGTCTGTTCGCGATGGGCGCGCCCACCAAGACGTCGCTTTGTCCGCTGTACCGGTAGAGCAGGATGTTGAAAGCCGTCAAGAGCGTCATGAATAAGGTCGCGCCTTCTTGTCTGCTCAGCAGTTTCAATCGTTCGGTTAACTCCTCGGAAAGAGAAGAGGCGACGGACCCGCCGGCCCAGGTTGTTGCATTCGGCCTAGGCCGATCAGTGGGAAGGTCGAGGTATGACGAGCTTCCCGCGAGCTTCGCCGTCCAGTAATCCAATTCTTGTTTCAGCGCCGCTCCGGACAACGCGCGCCGCTGCCTGCGCGCGAAATCGGCGTATTGCGTCGTCATCTCGCCAAGCGGCGAAGGCCGGCCATCGAGATAAGCTTCGTATAATGCGCACAACTCCCTGACCAGCACTCCCATCGACCACCCGTCGGCGACGACGTGGTGCAAGACGATTACCAACAGGTGTTCGGAACCAGTTAGCCGGAGCAGCTTCCATCTAACCAACGGCCCGGCGCTCAAGTTGAACGGGCGCCTCGCTTCTCGCAGGGCGGCCGAAAGCGTGGCGGTCCGCCTTGAATGCTCGGCGACTTCACTCATGTCGACTAGGGCGATGGGATAATAGGCGCCCGGGAGCGCTACTTGAATGGGAAGCGCATCCACCGTAGCGAAAATCGTGCGCAGCACTTGATGCCGCCGCACGATTTCGTTGAGCGATTGCTCCAGAACTCGGCGATCGATCGCGCCCGTGAGCCTGATAGCGCAGGGCACATTGTACAGCGGCGCTTCAGGGGCCATTTCATTCAACACCCACAAGCGCTCCTGGGCGAATGAAAGAGGATTTCGCAACGCCAGCAGGCGGCGTTTGTCGGGCGAAAGAGCCTTTATTCGGCCGATGATTTCACTCACTTCGATGCACCGTTGCGGCGGAGGTCCGATCAAGCCCGCGATTCCATTTCGAGCAGCTCTTTGACCTCTTCAGGCGACAGGCCGTCGAGTTCGGAGAGTTGCCGATCGATAGCGCCCAGGGCCTGATACGAGGTGCGGCGAGACGGCTCCAATCCGCCTTCCACAAAACCGCGCTCCCGCGCCAAGCTCGCGATCTCGGCGATCGTCGCCGCCCTGAAAAGCTCTTGCAGGGCGAGTGTGACTCCAAGCTCTTCTCGAAGCCGCGTTACAACCCTGGTCGCCAACAGCGAATGGCCGCCAAGATCAAAGAAGTTGTCATGTATTCCAAGCCGCGTGACCGCGAGTTCTTCGCTCCAGATTCGCGCGATCACGCGTTCGAGATCGTTCCTCGGCTGGATCGACGCGCGTGGGGCCGCGTCCAGGGCGGCCGGCGGCAACGCCTTCCGATCGACTTTGCCGTTGGCGGTCATGGGCAGCGCCGCCAGTTTGACGAACACGTTTGGGATCAAGTAGTCGGGCAGCTTCGATTTGAGGTGCTCCCTTAGCTCGGCAGTACCGGGCTCCGCTCCATCAACGAAAACGACATACGCCGCCAGCGACTTTCGAGAGCCTTCCCCGCGGGGCGCCACCACGGCCTGGCTGACCGCGGGGTGTTGATGAAGCGCGGCTTCAATTTCCGCCGGCTCCACCCGGTAGCCTCGGATTTTTATTTGATTATCGATGCGCCCAAGGAATTCGATCCGCCCGTCGGCCAGGAATTTCCCAAGATCGCCCGTTCTGTATATTCTTTGCCCCGGCTCGGCCGAATACGGATCAGGGACGAATCGCTCGGCGGTCACGCCGGGTCCGCCCAGGTATCCTCTTGCCAGACCGTCTCCGCCGATATTGATCTCTCCACCCACTCCTATTGGGACCGGACATTTCGCGGAGTCCAGAATGTAGACTCTTGCATTGTCGACCGGGCGGCCTATAGGCGCTCTCGACGCCAACTCTTCCTCGCGGCCGATGGAGCCGCAGCAAGAGAAGGTAGTGCACTCCGTGGGCCCATAACCGTTGATGACACGTCGGGCAGGCGATCGAGCCAGCGCCTTTTTTACCTGCGGCACGGGAAGGACGTCTCCCCCGGCTAGCAATTGCCGCACATTATCGAGGCTGTCGATGTGATGGTCGATCATCTGCTCGAATAAGGCCGAGGTCAGCCACAAAAAGGTTACGTTGTGGCGTTCAATCGCCTGCGCCAATTCCATGAGAGATGACTTTCCCCCGCGATGGACGACGAGCGTGGCCCCGTTCAGCAGACTTCCCCAGATTTCCAGCGTCGACGCGTCAAAAGAGATTGGAGAGGCGTGAAAGAATACATCATCGGCTCCGAAGCTGGCGTAGTGCGCGCCTCTGACCAACCTGATCACGTTGCGATGCGTGACCATTACTCCCTTTGGCCGGCCCGTTGATCCCGACGTATACATAACATAAGCGAGATTCTCGGGACTTGCCGCGCAAATGGGATTCAACGGGTGTTGCCGGCTCGGCCACCGCCGCCACTCGTCCATCAACACGATTCGCATTGGAGGTTCGGCCGGAGAAGGCCACAGGCTCGCGCGCGTTATCACGACCTCTATTCCGGCGTCGCGCGCCATGTAGTCAAGGCGCTCCGGCGGATAATCGGGATCGAGCGGCGCGTAAGCTCCTCCGGACTTCAACACGCCGAGTATCGCGATCATCAGATCGAAGCTCCTGTTCAGCAAAATCCCAACCGGAGTTTCCGGACCGGCGCCGAGACCCTGTAAGTAGCAAGCCAATTGACTCGCCCGCCGGTTCAGTTCTCCGTAGCTTATGCTATCTCCCTCGAGGGTCAGGGCCACCCTATGCGGAGTGCAATCGGCTTGCTCAAGGAACAACTCGTGTATCGTTTTGCCGGATGGATAGGCCGAGGCAGTCTGGTTCCATTCCTCCAATATTCGCGCCCGCTCCCGGCTGCTCATTACTTCGATCTCGCGAATTGGACGGGCCAGGCTCTCGGCCGAGGAACTCAACACGTTTCGGTATTGATCTCCGATCCGCCGTATGGTCGTTTGGTCGAACAAGGCGGTCTTGTATTCGATCGTCAGATGCAAATCTCCATCCGTCTCCATCAGATAAAATCCCAGATCGAACTTCGACGTTTTAGTTTCCAGATCGATCGGCGTCAACCGCGACTCCCCGATCTCGAGTTCCGGCATCGACATGTTCTGAAGAGCCATCGCTACTTGGAAGAGCGGATTTTGAGACGCGTTTCTATCAAGCTTCAACTGCTCGATGATTTTCTCGAACGGCGTCTCCGCATTGTCGTAAGCCTCCAAGGTCATCTCTCTTGTCCGTTCCACCAACCGGCCGAACGTCAAGTCTCCGGTTATCCTGGTTCGCAGAGCCAGCGTGTTCACGAAGAGTCCTATAAGCCGTTCCGTTCCCGCTTTCTTCCGGTTGGCCAGCGGCGTTCCGATCACGATATCCTCCGCGCCGCCGGTGAGCCGATGCAGCAGCACGTTCAAGCCCGCCACCAGCGTCATGAATATCGTGGCGCCTTGCCTCGCGCTGACCTCCTTCAGTCTTTCAGTCAAGTCTCGTCCTAGAAGAAAACTCTCAGCCGCGCCCGCGTAACTCATCGCCGAGGCGGGCGGCCGGTCGTAAGGTAGTTGGATGACGCCCTCGACTCCCGCTAGTTGCCGCCGCCAGTAAGCGGCTTGCTCCGAAAAGTCCCGGCTCCCAAACCAGCTTCGTTCCAGAAGGGCATAGTCTCCGTATTGGAACGGGAGATCGTCGAGACTCGCGGGCCCTTCGGCCGGGACGCCGTATAGCCGCGCGATCTCACGCAACAGCACTCCTATCGACCATCCATCGCCGATGATGTGGTGCATCACCACGACCAGCACGTGGTCCGCTTCGCCTAGCGTGATCAATCTCCACCGCGCGGGCGGAGAGGCGGACAAGTGGAATGGCTCCCGCGCCGCCACCGAAGCCAGTTTCAGCGCCTCGCCGTCCCGTTCTCGCGAATCGATCGCCGTTAGATCTATTTCGAGAAGGCAATGGACCGCGTGTTGCGCAACTTCCTGAGTTGGCCGGCCCGGCTCTTCTTCGATGAAGGTGGTCCGAAGTATTTCGTGCCGGCGTACGATTTCGTTCAAGGCGCTCCGGAGCCGCTCAATATCAAGCGGCCCTCGGATCCGCGCCGCCGTTGGCAAGTTGTACAACGGTGAACCAGGCTCCCACTTGTCCAGGAACCACAGCCGCTGCTGCGCGTATGACAGTGGATTTCGCGTGGACTCGCCCGCGCCGGCGCGCCGAAGGGGAACATCGGCGGGTTTCTTTCTACATCCTTCGACTACCGCCGCGAATTCTTCCAACGTCGGGCGCTCGAATATGGTCCTAACACGCAACTGAACGGCGAAACACTCCGCTACCCGGGACACTAGCTGCATCGCCAGAAGCGAATGGCCGCCCAACTCAAAAAAATTGTCGCTTCTCGCGATTTTCGCCACACCCAACAAGGCCGTCCATATTCCCGCGAGTATCTCCTCGACGACGGTCGCCGGAGCGGAGTCTGTTTTTTCATCCGGCGCGATTTCCGCCGCCGCCAGCGCGCGTCTGTCGAGTTTTCCGTTGGGCGTCAACGGCATTCGCTCGATCTTGACGATTAGCGCCGGCAGCATGTATTCGGGGAGCCGCTCCGCCAGATAATTTCTTATCTCTCGCCGGCTGAAATCCGCGTCTTCTTTCGTGGCGACGTACCCAACGACCCGCTTTTGACCGGCTTGTTCCTTGGCGGCCACGGCGCATTGACGAACGGAAGGGTGTTTAGCAAGCATCGCTTCTATTTCGCCGAGCTCGATTCGATAGCCGCGGAGTTTGATCTGATTGTCGCTTCGGCCCCGGAGCTCGACCTTTCCATTTCGTTTGAACCGGGCCAAGTCGCCGGTGCGGTATAAGCGGCTCCCAGGCTTAGTGGAGCAGGGATCAGGCCTAAACCGGTCCGCGGTAAGGCCGGGCCGTCTCAAGTAGCCTCTTGCGAGCCCCTCGCCGCCCAAACATAGTTCGCCGATCGCGCCAATCGGGGCCAGGCGCGAATTAGGGTCCATCACATAGAGCTGAGTATTTGTTATTGGCCTGCCGATGAGCGGCGCTCGGCTATTCCCTCTCTCGATCTCCTCGCAAGTTGAATAGGTGGTGTCTTCGGTCGGACCGTAGAGATTCAGCACTCGCTCGACGGCGGCGGTTGAGTAGACGCGCTCCACAAGCTCCGCTTCGAGCGGCTCTCCGGCGAGATTGACTATCCTAACCGAGCTTCCGAGGCCGTCTTGCCGCGCCAATTCGGCCATCGCCGAGGGCACCGTGTTGATCAGAGTCACCCAGTCGCGCGTTGGCGATTCCACGCCGTCGAAGACGTCTTCCGCCAATACCACGCTCCCTCCCCGGGCAAGCGTGACGAACAGCTCGAAGACGGATAAATCGAAGCATATGGAGGTCGACGCAAGCACTCCCTGAAGATCTTCGTCTGAAAAAACGGAGCGGCTCCAGCCGATGAGCTCGACCGCGCTCCGATGCTCGATGGCTGCTCCCTTCGGCTTTCCAGTCGACCCGGAGGTGTATATCACGTAAGCGAGGTTCTCCGGCGCCGCGAGGCTGGCCACCCGCTCACCGTCAAACGGCGCGACGCGGTCCTGCTCGGCGTCAAGCACTATCAACGCCGCGGCCCCTTCGGGAATTTTGTCGACGAGGCTCTGCTCCGTGACGATCATCGCCGCTTCCGCGTCTTCGAGCATGAAGGCGACTCGTTCGAGAGGATACCTCGGGTCAATAGGCAGATAGGCCGCGCCGGTTTTCATAACCGCCAACAGCGTGATAACCAACTCGATGTTTCGGTTCATCGCGACGCCGACCAGTATTTCGGGACGCGCTCCCTGGCGCCGCAGGTAAGCGGAAAACTGGTCCGCCCTCCGGTTCATCTCTCCGTAGCTCACGGCGGCGCCTCCGCGCCTGAGCGCTATCCGCTCGGGAGTGAGCCGCGCTTGAGCGTCGATCATCCCGTGAATCGTAGTAGCCTGCGCCGGCCGGCTCGCGGTTTGGTTCCAATCCAATGTCAGACATCTCATCTCTGCTTCCGTCAGGAGGTTGGTGTCTCTCAGCCTGCGCTCCGGCTGCTCCACGGCCGAGCGAATTACCTGCTCCCAGTGACCCATCATCCGCCTGATTGTTTCCTGATCGAAGAGATCCGTGTTGTACTCAAAGTAAACGCCGAATCCGCCGTCGAGATCATCGACCGAAGCCGTCAAATCGAATTTGGCGGTTCCGGTCTCGGCGCGGAAGGGCCTCATCTTTAGACCACCCATCTCCAAATCCGGAATAGGCGCGTTCTGATAGGCGAACATCACCTGAAAGAGAGGGTTCCGGATGAGACTTCTTTCGGGCTGCAGCTCCTCGACAAGCTTTTCAAACGGCAGATCCTGGTGGGTGTACGCGTCCAGCGTGGCGCCGCGAACGTGCTTCAGATAGTCGATGAAGCTCTGATCTTCGATTATCCGGGTTCTCAGCACCAGCGTGTTGACGAAGAACCCAATCAATCCCTCCAATTCTTCGTGGCCGCGGTTCGCCACGGGACTTCCGACGGCCAGATCTCCCTGGCCCGTATATCCGTGAATGAGGAGCTTGAACGAAGCGAGCAGAGCCATGAACGGAGTAGCGCCGTTCCGCCTGGCGAGGAGCCTCACTCGATCGGCGAGATCTTCCGCCAACCGGCCCTGCTCGGTTGCTCCCTTGAACGTCCGCGCGGGAGGTCTCGGCCGATCCGCCGGCAGCTCCAGTATCTCCGTTCCCTCGAGCGCGCCTTCCCAATAGCTCAACAATGCTTCGAGCGCCGGGCCGTCAAGCCACTCGCGCTGCCACCGCGCGTAATCACCGTATTGCAAAGGCGGCTCTTCAGAGTCCGGCGGCTCTCCCCTGATGAATGAGCCATACAGCGCCGAGAGTTCCTTGAGCAGGATTCCGGCGGACCAACCATCGGATACGATGTGATGAATCACCGCGAGCAGAATGTGCTCGTACGCCGACTCTCGTATCAAGACCCATCTCGCCGGCGAGCCTTGCTCCAGATTGAAAGGCTTCGACGCTTCATCCGTCAATATCCGATTTGTCCGGAGGTTTCGTATTGAGCCGTTCATCGCCGAAAGATCGATCACCCTTAGCGCGATCGGCTCGTGCGGTGGAACTTCTTGAACCGGGACGCCCTTCTCTTCCAGGAACCGCGTTCTCAGTATCTGATGCCTTCGAACGACCTGGTTCAGGCTTTCCACAAGCGCCGTCTGATCGAGAGAACCGGAAATCCGGACGGCCGCGGCGATGTTGTATGCGGCCGACTCCGGCTCGAACCGATCGAGAAACCACAGCCTTTGCTGCTGGTGCGATAACGGATTGCGCGACGCCAGCGGATCGCGCGTGAATGGCGGCGGTAGCGGGAGACGCTTCTTGCGGGCGGCCTCCACCGCCTCGGCCAGGCCGGCGATAGTAGGATGCTCGAAGAGCGATCGGACCGTGAGAGTCACGCTGAATGACTTCGATATCCTCGAAGCGGCTTGGGCCGCAAGCAGCGAATGACCTCCGAGATCGAAGAAGTTCTCGTGAACGCCGCAACGCGGGCGATCGAGCAACTCAGTCCAGATTCCCGCGATAATGTCCTCGATGGGGCTCGCCGGGCGAGTGATCTCAACGACGGCGGGCGGCGAATCGGCCTCGGGCAAAGCGAGACGGTCTATCTTGCCGTTGCTTGTTAACGGCAGCCTGTCCAGTATCAAAATCGCCGACGGAACCATGTATTCCGGGAGAGTTTCCCTGAGGTGTTTCGCGAGGACCGCGTCCAGACCGCCGGGATAGTCATCCGCGGCTACGTACGCCACAAGGCGGCGTTCTTTGCTGGCGCTCTCGCGAGCGATGACCACCGACTGGCGGACGGAGGGATGGTCGTTAAGCCTGGCTTCTATTTCGCCGGCCTCGATGCGGAACCCTCGGATTTTGAGCTGATTGTCCAGCCTTCCGATGTACTCGATACAACCATCGTGAGAGACCCTCGCCAGATCGCCGGTCTTGTACAGCCTCGTTCCCGTCCTCGCGCTGAATGGGTCGGGTATGAACTTCTCCGCGGTCAGATCCGGGCGATTCAGGTAGCCGCACGCAACGCCTCCGCCTCCGACGAGCAGTTCGCCCGGCGCGACGGACGGCGTCGGATTCAGGTGAGCGTCCACTACATAAACTTCAGCGTTCGGTATCGGTTTGCCGATCGGCGTTGACGCAGCGCCACTGAACGAATCGCAATCAAAAGCGGTGCACCACACGGTCGCCTCGGTCGGACCATACTCATTGAAGAGCCGCGTCGTTGGGAGAATCGCTTTGTGATGCTCGACGACCCGAGGCGGACACGCTTCGCCGGCCACGATCGCCAGGCGAAGCGGCGACAGGCTGGCGGCGTTTGAACCGCGAAGCAGCGCTTCATACAGCGCAGGCAGGCACAACAAATGAGTGACGCGGTTTCGCAGGATCACTTCCTCGATATGCGAGAGATCCTGGTGTAGTTCTTCCGCCGGCAGGACGAGGGCTCCTCCGTGGCATAGCGTCCAAAAGAGCCCCGCCACCGAGCTGTCGAAGGCGAAAGAAGAAAGAAGCAGGAAGCTGCGCGGCGCTTCGGAGTAGTACAGCAGCCGCGCTACCGTCGAATGAACCAGATTGCGATGGCTGACGATTACGCCCTTCGGCCGACCGGAGGAGCCGGATGTGTAAATGATATATGCGGGCGTATCGGGGCCGCCAAAGTCGCCGGAGATCTCGTGCGGCCGCCGGGCAATCTCGATCCGGTCCGCGTCCAGGCAAATCTTATCGAACTCGCCCGGAAGCCTGCCTTCCAGAGCCTGCCTCGTCACGATCAATCGAACGCCTGCGTCTTCCAACACGAAGCCGGTCCGTTCACTCGCGTAGTTGGGATCGAGAGGGACGTACGGCGCGCCTGCTTTCAACACGCCGATAACCGCCACGATCATATCTACGCCGCGGTCGAGAAACACCCCGACCGGCTCGCCGCGAAGTCCTCGCTCTCTCAAGTAGAGCGCGAGCCGGCCCGCCCTTCGGCTCAACTCGCCGTAGGTTATTTGTTCGGCGCCATGAACGACGGCGGCGCGATCGGGCTCTTGCTCCGCTTGTTGATCGAGCAACTGATTGATAGTCGCTGCAATGGCGCCTTGCCGGCGACCGCCGTCACCCGAAAGGACCGCTTGCTTCCATTCTTCTTCGCTAAGCAGCGGTATGCCGTGTATTGGCAGGCCGCTCTCCGCGCTTACGCAGGCCAGCAAGCGTTCCAGATGGCGTAGCATCTTCTGTACGGTGACCGAATCGTACAGCCCCGTCTTGTATTCGAGCAGCAACGCATATCGCCGATCGGACTCCTCGACATTGAGCGTGAGGTCGAACTTGGCGGCCCCTGCGTCGACGTGAATGGGGGTGGCTTCAATTCCAGGAAACGCGGCTTGCCGGAACCACTCATTTTGAAATGCGAACATGATCTCGAACAGCGGATTGCGAGCGGCGGATCTATCGGGATGAAGTTCCTCCACCAGCCGCTCGAAGGGCAGGTCCTGGTGGTCATATGCTTCAAGAACGGTCTCTCGAACATCGCGGAGCAAGTCTTCAAAACGCATTTCCGCGGTAACGCGAGACCTGATGACGACCGTGTTCACGAAGAATCCGATAAGACGCTCCGTTTGCTCGACGCGCCTGTTCGCCATCGGCGCGCCGATGACCAGATCCTCGAAGCCGCTGTACCTGTGAAGAAGGGCCTCGAACGCGGCCAACAAAGTCATGAATACGGTCACGCCTCGTTTGGCGCTCATCTTCTTCAGCTCACTCGACGCGGCCTCAGTGAGTTCGATGGACACGGTGGAACCGTCGTGGGACAACGCCGCCGAGCGCGGCCTGTCGGTTGGCAATTCGAGCAGGGCCGGCGTTCCGCTAAGACGCGTCCTCCAATAAGCAAGCTGATCGGCCGGCGATTCTCTCCCAATCCACTCGCGCTGCCAATAAGCATAATCAGCGTACTGGACCGGCAACGGCTCCAAGCGGCAATGCGCGCCCTCCGCGAAATCTTGTAAGAAGCGCGCCAGTTCTCGAATCAAGACGCCGATCGACCAGCCGTCGCAAACTATGTGATGAACGACGACCGCGATTATGTGAAGGTCCGGCCGCAGACGGATCAACAGCCAGCGGATCAGCGGAAGCCGCGATATGTCGAACGCGCGCCGCGCTTGAACGGCCAGCAAGCTAAGCGCTTCGACTTCTCGCTCATCTTCACCCAGGGAACTCAGGTCGGCCAGCAACAGCGCCGGCTGATAGGGAACAACCTCTTGAAACGGTTCGCCGTCTTCAGTTCGGAACCGCGTCCGCAGTATTTCGTGGCGGCTGGTGATTGCTTCAATGCTTTGCCGGAGAGCTTCGACATTCAACGCGCCCTGGAGCCTTGCGCCGGCGGGAATGTTATACAGAGCGCTTGTGGGCTCCAGTTGATCGATGAACCAGAGCCGCTGTTGGGAAAACGACAACACGCGCCTTTCGTTGTCATCGCGTCTGGTAAGCAAAGGCCGGTTGAGAGCTCGCCCGCTCCCGGCGTTTATGCTTTCAGCCAGCAGCCGAACCGTGGGACTTTCGAATATGCGCTTCACCGGCAGCGTCACACCCACGGCTTCCTCGACTCTCGATACGACTCTCAACGCCGCGAGCGAGTGGCCGCCGCGTTCGAAGAAGTCGTCATCGACGCCGACCTCCCGCAAACCGAGCACATCCGACCAAATGCCCGCGATCATCTCTTCGGTGGGGGTCCTTGTATCTAAGCCGGCCTCCGCATGGTTCCTGGTCTCGGGTTCCGGCAGCGCTGAACGATCCACCTTGCCGTTGGGCGTCAAAGGCAGACTTGGCAGCGTCACAACCGACGCCGGAACCATGTATTCAGGCGCCAGCCGCCGAACGTGAGCTTTCAACAACGATTCGGTTTCGCGGTCCGTCCCGCCGCCGGCAACATAGGCGACGAGGCGCTTATCGGCGCCCTCTCCTCTCACCGTGACCACCGCTTGTCTAACGAGCGGGTGCCGTTCGAGGAGGGCCTCTATCTCTCCGGCTTCTATCCTGTAACCGCGGATCTTCACCTGAGTGTCGCGGCGGCCTAAGAACGCGATGCGGCCGTCAGCGGCGTACCGCGCTCGGTCGCCGGCGTCATAGAGTCTGGAGCCGGCGGCGCCGAAGGGATCAGGCGCGAATCTCTCAGCCGTCAAATCCGGCCTTCCGAGATAACCACGCGCCAGCCCCATTCCACCGATATGCAGATCGCCAAGCGCGCCCGTTGGAGCGGGCTCCATGAGCGAATTGAGAATGTAGACTTGGGTGTTCGCGATGGGTTTTCCAATGAGGCAGTCATCTCGATCGAGCCGGAGCGCGGCAGACCATACGGTGGTCTCGCTCGGCCCATACATGTTCCACAGCGACGCTGTTCTAGTGAGCAGTTGCCGCAGCAGGTCCGGCGTAAGAGCCTCGCCGCCGCAAAGCGCCTTCAGCCAGGCTCGTCCTTCCCATCCCGCCTCGATGAGCAGGCGCCAGGTGACCGGCGTGCCCTGCATGATAGTCGCGCCGCAATCGTTCATTGCTCCGATCAAAGCCCTCCCGTCAATCGTGTCTTCCTGACCGGCTACAACGACGCGGGCTCCGGCGATGAGAGGCAGAAAAATCTCCAGCGCCGCGATGTCAAAAGAAAGCGTCGTTACGGCCAGCAGAACGTCATTACATTCGATCCCCGGCTCCGCCAGCATTGATGCAAGGAAATTCACCAGCGAACGTTGCGTCACCGAAACGCCTTTTGGCGTTCCGGTTGATCCGGACGTGTAGACCACGTAGGCGAGATTGTCCGCGGCGACATTGCCCGGCGACCCGCTTCGCTTAGCCGAGGCGATAGCATCCCAATCAACATCGAGGCGGATCCGATTGACGCCGCTTGCGGGCAGGGCGTCACATAAAGCGCGCTCGGTCACGACAATCCCGGCGCCGGAATCATCTAGCATGAAGGCCAGCCGCGCTTGCGGGTATATTGGATCAAGCGGCAGATACGCGGCGCCTGTTTTAAGAACGCCAAGCAGACCCACGACCATCTCGATGGAACGCGTGGTGAACAAGCCGACCACCGCCTCCGGCCGGACGCCGCGCTCACGCAAGAAATCAGCCAGGTGGTCCGCGCGCTCATTAAGTTCCTGGTAGGTAACGTTATGGCCTGAATACTCTACCGCCACCTTTTCAGGAATCCGCCGGACCACGGCCTCGAACAACTCCTGTACGGAAGCCGCCGGGCAAGCCGCGTCCGTGTCACTCCACTCGATTAGTAATTGCTGCCGTTCGGAGCCGCTCAAAAGCGGCAACTCCCAGACCGGCAGATCGGGTCGTCGCGAGATAGCGTCGAGCAACACGTTGAAGCGCCCGATGAGCCTGCCGATCGTCGTCTCCTCGAACAGGCCCGTCTTGTATTGAAACGCGGCGTGCAACTCTCCGCCGGCTTCGGCGGCCAGGAGAGTCAGACTGTAGTGGACCGGCCGGCGCGAGAGAGCGATTGACTCGACCGGCAATCCGCCGATCTTCGCGCGCGCGCCGGCCTTGCCTGCCGCGAACAATGATAAATCTCGATCTTCGGAGCCGGGCGTTCCTTGAAGAGAGAACATGACTTGAAAAATGGGAGACTGACCCGGCTCTCGATCAGGCTGGAGTTTTTCGACAATCAACCCGAACGGATAATCCTGATGAGCCAGCGCGCCAAGAACAGTCTCGCGAATCCGTCGAAGGAATTCGGTGAAGGACGGATTCCTCGAGAGATCGCCTCTAATCACTATCGTGTTGACGAAGTAACCTACTATTCCATGAAACTCAGGCCGCGTTCGGCCTGACGCCGGCGACCCGACAAGAATGTCTCTCTGTCCGCTGTATTGGCTCAGCAACGCTTGAAACGCCGCCAGCAGAATCATGTAAGTGGTCGCGCCCTCCGAATAAGCGGCGGCTTTAAGCCTTGTAATCAGTTCCCTGCCGATAACGAAATGCAGCGAGGCCCCGTCATGACTCTCATCATGCGGAGCCGAAAAGTCGGCGGGCAAAGCCAGAGGCGTTAGTTCTCCCGCAAGCCGATCCCTCCAGTATTCCCACAGTCTCCGGCCTTCGCCGCCTTCGAGCATTTTCGATTGCCAACGAACGTAGTCCGCGTATGTAAAATCGAGTTGCGCAAGATGCGCCGGCGGACCTCCGGTCTCCTCAATATAGAGGAGCCCCAGTTCGCGAGCCGCCAGGGATAAGGACCAAAAATCGGCGGCGATATGGTGCGCTATAAGCAGCAGGACGTGGTCATCATTCGCTCGAGTGAAGAGGCGAATCCGCAACACCGGCTCGTTCAGCAGGTCAAATGGCCGCCGCGCCAGATTCGATGCGGCTTCGCCGATCTCCTCCAAGCTTTGCCCGGCGGCGTCTTGATGCTCGAAAGATATCTCCGCCGAAGGATCGACTACCTGAGTTACGCGGCCATCCCGCATCGAAAAGGCGGCCGTCCAGCACGGATGCCGTTGCACGACCCGTTTGAACGCGCGGTCAAGCGCCGCGACGTCCAGTTCGAAATGAAAACGAACCGCGCCGGCAATGTTATAAGCGGCGCTCTCCGGCGTCATCCGCTGCAAGAAGAAGAGAGACTGTTGGCCCTCGGAGAGCGGGAATTCACGTGGCGTCCCGGCTGCTCGATGCAAGACGTCTTTGGTGATTGGTTCGCGGCCCGCCAGTGCTATCTGTTCGCCCCCGGCCCGCGGCGTCCTGAGATGATCGGCTAGTTTGGAAAGAGTGGATGCATGGAGCAGGTCTGTTACCTGGAGTTTCAAACCGAGGCGCTCCTCGATCCTGAAAAGGAGTTGGGTTGCGGCGAGGGAGTCGAGGCCCAGGGAGACAAGCGGTTTGAGCGGATCGATCGACGCCTCATCGACGCCAAAATATCCGGAAATCTCCGCGGCCAGCCATGCTTCGGTCTGCAAGGTTGCGTCGAACGGATTTTGCCCGTGAGAACTCCCGGGAACGAATGACGGCCTGCTCTCCCGCCACACATGAATTGCGCGGAGCGTTCCGCTAAGAAACGCGTTCCGGCATTCGCGGCGGCGGACTTTTCCGCTCGATGTTTTAGGAACGGCTCGCGGCTCCGCCATCACTACCGCGAACGCTTGAATCTCGTACTCCTCGGCTATGGTTCTTCGGATGGCTTCAACAATTTCATCAACATCGTCTCTCCTATTACGCCTCTTCACTTCCTGCACCACGACCAGCCGCTCTTGTCCCCTGGCCTCGACCGAGAAGGCGGCTCCGGCCCCGCGCCGTAGCGCGTGATGGCAGCTCCCCACAATTCGCTCGATCTCCTCGGGGTAGTAGTTTCGGCCTCGGAGTATCACCAGATCTTTGAGCCGCCCGGTGAGAAACAACTCGCCATCGAGGACAAAACCAAGGTCGCCGGTTCGAAGATATGGGCCTTCGCCCGATTCCCCAACGCTTGCTCCGAAGATCTCCCGCGACTCAGCGGGCCGGTTCCAATAACCCTGAGCCACGCTGGAGCCGGAGACACAGACCTCACCGGCTTGCCCAATTGGCCGTTCTCTCATTGTGTCGGGGTCCACGACGGCGACCCGAAGCTCCGATGGAATCCGGCCGCAGCTTACGATTTCTCCGGGGCCGGTCTCCTCGAGAGTCTCCTGATTGGCGTTGAATTCAATTTCGCGCGCGGCCCGTTTCTTGACCAGCAAAGGGTCTTCGGCGCGCCTGGCTGAGACCAGCAACGTCGCTTCGGCGAGCCCATAACACGGTCGAAACGCATCTCGCCGGAATCCGCTGCGCTCGAACGCCTCGGCGAACCGGCCGATCGTATCGGCGCGCACGGGCTCGGCGCCGTTGAACGCCACGGTCCAACTGCTCAAGTCGAGACCTGCTTTTTCTTCCTCTCCGATCTGATCGACGCAAAGATCGTAGGCGAAATTAGGTCCGCCGCTTGTAGCGCCTCTGAAGCGCGAGATGGCTCGCAGCCAACGCACCGGCCGCTGAAGAAAGCTCGCCGGGGCCATCAGAACTGACTGCGCGCCGGCATAGAGAGGCTGCAGCAGATTACCGATCAGCCCCATGTCGTGGTAGAACGGCAGCCAGCCAACGATGACGGACTCATCCGTCTGGCCAAAGACTCTCGCGATGATGCTCTGGTTCTGCAGCAGGTTTCCGTGGCTGACCATAACGCCTTTGGGGTTGGCGGTCGAGCCGGATGTATATTGGAGAAACGCAAGCGTATCCGGAGTAGCGGCGTAGGCCGTGTGCGAACCCGAGTCGCTTTTGGGCAAGTCGTCCGTCACCAGCCATCTGGCGCGCCTCAACGCCTCGGACCGCTGAATCGCATCGCGAGAGCGTGAAGCGGTCTGGGACACGGTCAGAACGGCGGCTATGGGTTGAGCGTCTTGCGCAATGCCCAACACGCCGGCGAGATTTCGGTTGCCGCTGGGCGGATACGCGGGAACAGCCAGCGCCCCGTGGCGGAGGCAGCCGAAGAACGCCGGCAAGAAAGCCAGGCCCGGCGGATAGAGCAGCAGTACGCGGTCGCCCGCCTTAACTCCTTCGGCTTCGAGGAGAGCCGCGATGACCCTTGCCTGAACGGCGAGCTCGGCGCGGGTAAGCGTCTCCTGTTCCCGTTCGCCCTCAGCCAGGAAGGTGTAGATGCGGCGGTCCGGCTGCTCTTCCGCGCGCGAGTCGAGCAACGCGGTCAGGGTCTTCACCGGCTTGTTCGGGACTCGCTTCATATCATCCTGCTTAGAAACATCGACACCGTTTCGTTATATCGATCCGGATTGCCGCGATGGATCGCGTGGGCCGCTTCCGGAATCACCGCGCTCTCCGCATGGGAGAGGATCTCCACAAGCTTATCGAACACTTGCCGGAAGAACGGACGCGTGTTTTCACCCGACAGGAGTAGCATCGGCGTCGGGGTTCTCCGGAGCCGGTCAAGGTCGACGGTGAAATTGCCGTCTTCCGACATCACTTGCGATCGGAGGGCGGGCGCATTGTCCATCCTGTTCCGAAGTTCGCTTGCCGGGAGGCGATCGTAAGCTCCGGGGCCGTTGATCGCGTCCACGAAAGCTGAGATCGCCCCGGTAACGTCTTCGGCCTGAAACGCCGCCCGGCATTTCTCAATCGCATTCAGAAATAAGCGGCGTTCCCCGCCGCCGTTGCTCGCCAGCGCCGGTATGAGCGGTTCGGCAAGAACGAGACTCTTGATCAGCTCCGGGTTGGTCAGACACAAGTCAAGAGCCACGCTCGCTCCGTATGACGAAGCGGCGACATTGGCCGCTCCCAGGCCGAGGCGCCGTATCAACTCAGTCAGGTCCTGGGCATGGTTGCGGATTGAATAATCGAGTTCGGTTCCCATACATTCGTTTGGATAGTGGCGCCTCCGGCTGTATACGACCGTTCTGAACCGCTTCGAAAAGAACTCCGCCTGATTGTCCCACGTCCTAAAGTCGCTCAGACTCCCGTGTACGAAGATCAGCGGCGCGCCATCTCCAAGGATCGCGCAGTGAAGCGAGACGCCGTTTACATTGATTCGATCGCTATCCATTCCGAGTTTCGTGGCCGTCCCGCCGCTCGCCGGGCGCGGCGCTCCACAGGCGAAGCAACTCCGCCTCCCGCGCGGCTGACATAATCGAGCGATTCTGGTCGTCCCGCGGAATGGCGGGTCCGGCCGACAACCATTCGAATGTGTCGAAGATAGTCCTGTCCAACGGCCGAAATCTCAGGCCGGACCCAATCGCCTTGCTCGAGTCGATTGAGAGAAAACCGTACTTGGCGCCGTCCGGACGTTCTGAAATCCAGAGCGGCAACTCGACCCAAGGCGTTACGCCGTTGTCGAGAAGGAAGTCTTCGCCGACCCAAACGAATTCCGCGCCGCCGCCGGTGATTCTCCGGCACTCTTCCAGGAACCGGCCCATGGTCGATACTCCATCGGGGCCGGTGGCGTTGTAGACGCCGGTCCCGCCGGCTTCCACCATTCCAACTATCCATTCCGCCAGATCTCCAACATCGATCAGTTGAATTCCGCGGTCCGGCCTTCCCGGAGCCAGGACCATTCCGCCTTTGGCTACTCGCGCAACCCAATACGCGAACCGGCCCGAAGGGTCATGCGGACCCACGATCAAGCCGGGCCTTACGATGAGCGTCTTGCCCGGCAAGGCCGCTTCAGCCGCTTGTTCGCACATCGCCTTCAGCGCACCGAACCAGCCGCCATAGGCCGCCGAGGTTACGCGCCCTTTGACTTCCACGCGTTCGGCGGCGCTCAACTCCTCGGGTGAAAGAGCGGCGGCGGGCGAGGATTCGGCGATCCCAATCGTTTGGAAGTCCGCGTACGCCGCGATGCTCGAGATGAACGTGTAATGCTCGACGGCGCCCGCGAGAAACTCGGCGGAAGCGCGAACCTGAGACGGCGTGAATCCCGAAGTGTCCACCACCGCATCCCATCGGCGGCCTTCAAGAGGATGGAGGCTCAGGGTGCGGTCGCCGGCGATGCGCTCGAGCGAAGGAAAGAGATCCCTTCCGTGAATACCGCGGTTGAACAACGTAACCTCGTGACCCCGAGCTACGGCCGCCTCGACTATACGCCGGCCGAGGAACAGCGTGCCGCCTAAGATCAAAAACTTCATGCTTACGAGATCTCCCTATCGCACTTGCCGTTGTTGCGGCGAAACCTGTCCGAACTCTTGTACCACAGATATCCGCAGGAATGGACCATCTCGGTAAACGCGGCGACCAGCGCGGGCATTGTCAGATTAGGATCGGAACGCGAGGCGTTCATTATTGCGCTGAACCCCCTCAATTGGCCCTTTGGCGACCATCTCTGGAGGTGTGAATAGCTCCTCTCCAATTGAAGGCGGTAATAGGCCGAGCGAAACGACTGCGTAAGCGCGAGCTTTAGCCCCTTGTAATGCCGATGTCTGATCAATAAGTCATGGACATAAAAGCAGTGCTTGTTTTCCTTCCGCAACCGAAGAACCAGCTCTTGATCATGCATCGCGGTGAACGCGGTGTTGAAGCCGCCGAGGTTTTCAAAGTCCGCTCTTCGTATCGCCGAGTTACCGCCCGCAAGAAACGACACGGGGCCCTGCTGGGCCAGCGCATTCCGCTGCCGCAGTTCATAGCGCAGTTGGCGCGCTCGCGAAAAGAGCTTCTGCTCGTCGAGAGGCAGAATGCGGCCCGTGATCGCGCTGACTTCCGCTTTTTCCATGTGAGTGGCGATGACCCTCAGCCAGTTGGCCGCGGGAATTGCATCGTCATCCAGGAATGCGATTATCTCTCCAACGGCGTACCGGCATCCGTGATTACGGGCGTCAGCGGCCCCCCGTCCGGCGAAGTCCGCGGGAGAAATAACCGGCGCGCCGGACTCGGCCGCGAAACGCGTTATCAGATCGCCATAGGGCCTGCGCGAATTGTCGTCGACCACGACGATTCGCGACAGCAGTGAGCGTGAGTCTTGGCAAGCCAAGCCGGCCAAACAAGCGAGCAAGTCGGCTGGGCGGTCGCGCGTCGGGATAATTACCGTGATCATAATCGAGCTTCTCCATTGACTATGGCCAGGATTCGCGGAGGCTCCGCATCGACCGGTATGTAAGTGCGCCGGAGCGCATGTCTGCCCTTGAACCAATCCGTCTCGCTGCTCTTGACCGTCGACAGGGCCACGTCGTAATGAGCCGCCGCCAATCCGCTCACTTCCCGGTTTGTCATTCCGTACGGAAAGCTGAAACTGGACGGAGGAACACCGATTCTTTCCTGAATCATCTTCTTCGACACGCGCAGCTCGCGTTCGACTTCCGGTAGGCTGAGTTGAGTGAAAGGCGCATGCAAGAGGCCGTGACTCGCGATTTCATGCCCTTCCGCCAGCAGCGCGTCAACTTCATGCCAGCTCAGATGAGGGGTTCGATATCCGCACTTTTGATTCCATTCATTCATGCGGCCCGCGAACTCGGGAAGGATGAAAAAGGTCGCTTTGATCCCGAAGTCCTTTAGCACCGGGAGGGCGAATAGAAAGTTGTCCTTGTACCCATCGTCGAACGTCAGGACTACCCGCCGGTCCGCGGGTTCCCCCGATAGGAAGGCGCGGTGCGCCTCCCGCACCGTCAGAAACTCAAACTCATCAGCCAGCGCCGCGATCTGACTCCTGAAAATCGCTGGCGGAGTGTTTGTGTAGTAATCGAGATCGGGCGACACGTGATGAAATATCAAGACTGTTACGCACCATTCCGCCATCGGTCACCTTCATTGCCGCCGGGCCAGCTTGTAAACGGCTTGTATAAGGCGAAGCGCCGGCTCAACGTCCCGCGGTCCGACCAGCGGCGGCCGTCCCTCGTCGATCGCGAGCAACAGATCGCTTAATTGACGCGCATGCAATTCGAATCGATCAAAAGGAGGCGCCGATTCATTCGCAAGGCCGGGCGGGTAGCCGACGGCGAGGCGGTCTCCGCGAAGCTCGATCGCTCCCCGCGACGTTCCGATCGAAAGCGTGTCCTCCAGGTTGGGCGTCCGGCCCCAACGCGCCGAGACCGTGCATGGCAGAGCGCCCGCCACAAGCTCGGCTTCGATAGCCAGTTCAACGCCGTCAATCTCTTCCGTGACGCCCGCCTCGCGCGCGCGGAGTTCCCCGAGCATCCAGCAGGCTAGATCGAGATAGTGAAATCCGATCGTGATCAGCACTCCGCCGCCGCTTCTCCACGCATCCTTTCGCCAATCGGCGGCGCTAGCCTCGAAGTACTCTCTGGACCGATGCCGTTGCACGCGGATCGACGCCGATTCGATCTCGCCGCGTCCCTCTGCCCGTATCCAATCGCGCAATCTTGCCGCGTCATCCGCGAACCGGTGCTGAGCGACCGCGCCCGCCGCCAAACCGCGGGACTGGGCTAGCAGTGCGACTTGTTCGATGGTCTCGAGATCGACGTCGAAGGGCTTTTCCACCAGCACGTGCGCATTCGCCTCTAACGCCTTCAGCGCGAGTTCTCCGTGTGTATTGGGAGGCGTGCAAATGATCGCTACGAAAGGACGCCGCTGGTTAAATGCGTCTTCCAGCGTGGAAAAACTCGGAACTCCGAATTCTCGGGCCTTCGATTCCGCGGCTCCGGCGATCGTGTCGTAGAAGCCAAGCAACTCCGCGCGAGGAGTTCGAGCAGCGGCCATAGCGTGCCGATAGCCTGAACGTCCGGCTCCTACGATGATTACTCCAGTACGATCGGCCATGCAGTCACTGCGCCTCCAATCGCGAAGTTAAGGCAACGTATATCCGAATGCGGCTGCTACTTGACGCAACTCCGGCTCGAAAGGCCGAGTCTTATTCGAGTCAATGCGCAAGTCCGCCCCCAATCCGCCTCGGTCGCTCTTGATTTCATTTTGCACCCGTCTCAGGAATTCGCTTGTGCACTTGATCCCGAGGAACGCCGCGATGGACTCAAAGACTTCTCGCGGCGCGGAGGTCAGATTCCCGAACCCGATCTCAAGGCGCCGATCGGAGGGAATCGAGCCGCGCGCGGCAAGCCAGCACTCGTTCCATCTGGTCCACTTTTCCAGGGCCCGCGCGGCGTCCGCGGGAACCCAGGGCCGGCCCCGAAAAGCCCTCAACATTGATTCGGCGGCATCGAGAGGATCGCGATGCAGAAAAATGTAGCGCGCGCATGGAAACAGATTCGCGATTTCGCTGAGTTGGAGCAAGTACTCGTTGTATTTGTCGCCTACCACGGGTTTGCCCTCGCTTAGTTCCTCGTACACCTCGCGCCAGATCGTCCGCGTTATCTCGAACGGAGTAACGCCGGCGAATCTCTCCGGCGGAAATCCGGTGAGCAGCATCTCGATCATGCGATCGACGCCGCTTTCGGCGATTCCAATAATTGGCTTTCTGCGCAAGCTGTAAGCGATTTCGTCGAGCCGCGGGTGTGCGGACTTGGCGGCGGCTGGGTCCCGGCAGATCCAGACGATCAGGTAGTAGAGAAGCTTGCCGTTAACCGTCAGGTACACGTCTTCCAATTCGGCTAGCAACCGGCTGACGACGGTTGTCCCCGATCTCTGGGCTCCGATTACGAATAGCGGTTCAGCGAGCAAGGTTTGTCCCTCGCTTGTTTATCGAGACAAAAAAGATGAAGAGCGGGCCAAAGAGGTCGAACAACAAGTCTCAGTCGACTTGCAGCAATTGCCCAAGTTTCACGAGGCACTGTTCCGTGGCCTCGTAGCCGGATTTCGAGAATGACTCCCCGCCTGGGTAGTCGAGCTCTCCCTCGGACATCACGCGTTCGGGCCTCCAATGAGTCTCCAGTGACGCGTACCCGGAGTATCCATTCGCGTTCAGGGCGTCGATTTGCCTGCGCAAATCAAGTTGGCCTCTGCCGATTTCAACGTACCTGCGGCTGCCGTCGGAGTAGACTGCCGGATCCTTGATGTGTACGTGAGAGACCCATTTCGCGATCAACGGGTATCCATTCGACACCGGGTCCGGGTCCGTGCGTCCGTAAATTGAGTTGCCGGGGTCCCATAGAGCGCGGAAGACTTGCTGGTCGAGCGCTTCAAGCAGTGAAGCGAGCTCGGCTCCCGTGGCGTGCATGGTTCGTTTGCCGTTTTCGATGGCGAGTGTGATCCCGGAAGGCTTCGCCACCTCTCCGGCCGACATCAGCCGCTCTGTCACCTCATCGAGATAGCGGTCCCTGTCTTCTTTGCGCCAGAACGAGAAGATCCTGACCAGCGGAGAACCAAAGTAGGCTGCTGCATCCAGCGCTTTCTCGAGCTTGTCGATCTCATCTTCCGGGTTGGACGCCAGGTCGCATTTGAACACCGGACTGCCAATGCAACATACGCTCAAGTCGCCGTCATCGAGCCTGGATTTCAATTCGCGCCGCTCCACGGCGTTGAAATCCGATATGTGCTTCCCCGACACCGTGCGCAATTCGACACTGTCGAGAGACAGTTTATTCGCCAGCGCGATGAACGCCGCGGGGTCTTGACTTGCTTCATCCGTAATGAACGTCAGTTTCATCGAACTCACCTTTTTCGATCACGGGGAATCCCGACCGGCGTCCGAAACGCGCTCGGCAATCTCTATGCGATTGCCGCCAGGGTCTCGAACGTAGAATCGCCGCCACTCAGGGACGGGCTGTTTGTCGGCTATGATCTCGACGCCTGCTTGCTGAAGATCGCGTTCGGCCTCGGCGAGATTTCGCACCACGAAGCAAAGATGCCGCCTGCTCGAACGATTACCGGAGGCCGACTCCTCCACCGACAGGTGCATCTCGATCTCTCCCAGCCGATACCAGGCGCCGCCTCGCTTCTTGAGATCGTCCGGCTTGGGAATTTCGGAAAGGCCGAGAGTCACGCCATAAAAGTGCTTGCACGCCGCCTCGACGGCCGCCTGCACCGTGATCTGCACGTGATCGATTTTGATCGTCTCGATCGCCATCGCAACCTCGGCTATTTGAGCGTTAGAAAATCGGCGCCGACTGATAAGGCTACGTCGTCCATGACGCGGCGTATTTGAGGCGTCAACTCCACGCCTTCGATCTCGGCTTTTCTTCCGGCGAGCATCTCAGGGTCTCCGGGCGCCATGACCGGCGTCGAAGCGAGCCCCGGGACCGTTTGCCGAAGCGTCTCCGCGTAGTCTCCAACGGCTCTCTTAAGGTTGTCGCGGCCGATAAACAATTCCGGATCGATGGCCGCCAGAGCCTGGCTTACGCCCGTCGGCCGCGAAGGCTCCGAAAGCTGGCTTGTTAATTCGACGCTCGGCTTCCCGCCCGCCAGCAGCGCCGTCAGGACATCGATCATTACGCCAAGCGCATAGCCTTTGTATCCCCCTAGCGGCGTCAGGCTTCCACCGTTACTCAAATCGGCCGGATCATCGGAAGGATTGCCGTCTCGATCCAGCACCCAGCCTGATGGAATTTGGAGTCCGTGCATAGCGGCGTACTGTATCTTGCCCGCCGCTACCGTGCTGCTGGACATATCGACGACAAGCGGCTCGGGCTCAGCAGGAGCGGCGACGCAAAGAGCGTTGCTTCCCGTGCGCTTCCCAAGCCCGTGCGTAACGCTGACCGCGGGCGATGTATTGGTGAGAATGACGCCGATCAACTGGGAACGGACGGCTTGCAGTCCGTAGGTCGCCAGCATCCCGGCATGGTTGCTGTTGCGAAGAGAAACGAATGAGACCCCGAAGCGCCGCGCCCGCTCGATCGCCAGCGACATCGCGGTGGCCGCCAATGCCTGGCCGGGCCCGCCGTCGCCATCAAGTAAAAGGACCGGGCCAGTGTCTTTGACGACCTTGACTGAGTAATCAGTCTTTATCCCTCCCATGCGAATTCGCTTTATGTATATCGGCAGCAGCATCAAGCCGTGGGATTTGACGCCGCGAGCTTCGGCTCCGGCTAGGTTTTCAGCGATTAGCCTCGCGTCATTAGAGGCGACGCCGGCCCGCGACAGCACCTCTACGAGCCATTCCACTAATCGCTGTATTTGAAGATGAGGATTTTCCGGCATAGGTACTATTGCATTAGATCTTCGCTAGGGACCTCTTCCGCCATATGCGGAATCGCATGCACGGACCCAATCTCTCACTCAAGGCGCGCCCGGCAAATCATGCCTGCCGCCGCCCAACCAGCAAATATCGAAACTGAACGTTTACGGTGAACCCCTGTTCGGGGCGAACGCCGCGATCCAAGAATTTCGGGGCGAACATTGCGATCCATGAACTTAAGACGCAATCCAGGAACTCCACGATGCAGACTATCGAGAAAATAATTTTGACCGAAAATGAGCAACGCAAGAGCCAAAAGCTGACGGCTGAAAGCTGATCGCGCTTTTTCGCGGACTGCGCGGGAGAATTGGTTGCCCGACGGCCCATTTTGTCGCGGCGCAGTCCGCGAAAAAGCCTAGCCGCTTACGGAAATAAGAACGACAACAAGTTGGTTCCTAATATAAGAGCCTATGAGCAAACGGCTCAGCGCCTCGTCGAGTTCAAACGCATGCTCACCGGACTAATCCAAAAGCTGAGCGCTGACGGCTGAAATGCTGATCGCGCTTTTTCGCGGAGCGCAGTCTACGAAAAAGCCCAGGCCACTCACCTTTTCAGGCTGGCGATTCGGTAGAAGCTATTATCATTCCTCATACGTGTGCTCCTGCCATGCAAAACGACCATCCCTTACGTAGGAAAAGTTATTCGATAGGAGTCTTTGCCTTCAAATCTTCAAATCATATCCGGTCAATTCCCGGAACCTCTCAAGCAGCGTCGGCCATTCGGCGCTGTCGCGGGGCGGCGCGCTCGCGCACTTGATCCGCACCCTGCGCCCAGCGATGTGAAAGCTGGGTTTTCCTACCAGCCCCCATTCGCGCGGGATGATGTCCTCGAGAACCTGAACCATGGCGACTTGATTCGGCTCACTCTTGATGCTCAAGGGCCAGCCGATTCTCGCCGCCAGCCGTTCGAGCTTCTCAACGTCCCGCATTCCGACCTCAGGCGTGATAAACGATAACTCGATGAATTGCCTCCTGCCTTCCGACTTGAGCGACTTCTTGTATGGCCGCGAGGTCGCGACGGTATCGCTGAATTCGTCGTCGATCGCCCGGTATGCGGCGTTGATCTCCATCGCCTTCCTCGATCCCGGCGGAAAACGCGGCAGGCCTCTCGACGGGGCCTCCGAAGCAGCGGACGACGGCGGCTTGATCTCGAGTTTGAAGCCGGTCTGTTCTTTTAAGCGCGCGGCGGCGGCCTGAACCGCTTCGGGCGGCAAGGGCGCGGCGACGGAAACCACAACCTCGTTCCGGTCCAGATGAATGCCGGGCTCGCACAGCAGGGCGATACCCTCAGGCAAGCATCTGGCGGCCTCTTCGGCGAGCCGCTTCTGATGAACTGCTTTGCTGACCTCGAAGGTCCAGCCCGTATCAGCCAGCAGTTGTTCGATCTGCTCTTTGTAACGCTCGCCGGCCACGAGCGGAAACTCAAACGTCAGCGTCAATCTGCGATTAGCCGGATCGTAGCCGGTGCGATATAGGCCCGTTTCCGCCCCAAGCGCCTTCACCAGTCGCTGCAGAAGTTGATTCGGCTCGGCGAACCCCTTCCTTTTCACTCCGACTTCGCCGCCCTCGCCGCTCAGGTAATACAAACGCGGCCTATCGGCGCGGCGGTAAAAATGTTCGCTCGCATTGAGCAGCCCTATCACTTCCGTGTATTGATCCTCATTCCAACTGCGCAACCCGTACCAGAGATCGAGTAACTCGACGATGCTCCACGCCCGCTGTGACTCGGCGGAGGCTCGCAGCTGCCCGGCAAACCCGGGCATGGCTTCGGCGGTGAGACGAGCGCCGCCGCCAAGTATCTCGCGTTGCTCGAGCGGCTGCGCGCTCGTTCTCTTTTCATCGAACCGCAGGGTTTGGCCCGTCTTGGGCAGATGGATCGGCCGCTTGCGAGTCCCGGAGCGGCGGAGCATCTCGGCGAGCGCCGGCCTGGCCGTGCCTTCTCCGTGAACGAGGACGACGTGACGGGGATTGATCATCTCGATCAAGGCGGCAATCTCGCCGGCGTCCGCATGCGCCGAGAGCGCGTACTTGGCGACGCTGCATTTTACTTCCAATGCGGCGCCGCCTATCGTTACGTGGTTAGTCTGACCGGCCGCCAGTTCCAGGAGTTGGCGTCCCGGCGACTCTTCATCTTGATATCCCGTTATCGCGAGCCCGTTGCGATTGTCGGCCAGGATCGTTTTCGCGTAATACGCGCTGGCGCCGCCGGTGAGCATGCCGGAACTGGCGATGATCACGCAGCGATCGCCGGCGAGAATTCCGTCTCGATCGGTTGGCGCGGCGACGCTGCGAATCTCATCCACGACGTTGAAGAACGGATTGCCGTGCCGCCCGATTAGCTGCTGCAGGTAAGGCGTCTGGTCCTCGGGGAAGCCTGAATAGACGCTGCAGACCGGCCGAACCATGCCGTCGATGTAAACGGGAAATCGCGGGAGCCGCTTTGCGCGAAACTCGCGCAAGAGAATAAGGATGACCTCCTGCGCGCGGCCTACGGCGAAGGCCGGAATGAGCAGCTTGCCTCTGCCCAACATCACCGCCTGGACCATCTCCAGGAGACGCTGCTCTTCGATGGCCCGGCCCGAGTGCAGGCGGTCACCGTAGGTAGACTCGATAACCAGGACCTCGGGGTGAAAGCCGGCCGGCGCGGTCATGCCTGACACGGTGATTTGATCGGCCGCCGAGATGTCGCCGGAGAAGAGCACTCGGCGCGTCCGCCCTCGTTCTATACCCTCGATGCCGACCGACGCGGCGCCGAGAATGTGGCCCGCTGGAAACCAGGTCGCCACAAGGCCGGAGTTGCCGATTTCCAGGGGCGAGCCGGCCGGAACCGCAATCATCCGATCCAGCATCGATTCGACCGTCGGCTTGGAGTAGAGGGGCAGCTCGCCCTCGGTCTCGGCCTTGCTGCGCATGATGTTGAGCGCATCGCGGAGCAATACCTCAACCAGCTTGCGCGTCGGACCCGTGCAGTAGATAGGCACGGATGGAAAATGCTGATGCAGGACCGGCAGCGCCCCGCTGTGGTCCATGTGAGCGTGAGTGACCAGCACCGCGTCGAGATGAGTCAACCGGGATTTGGTAATAGCTTCGAGGTCAGGCAGGACGTCCGCCCTGTTCATCCGAATGCCGCAATCGACCAGCACTCGTCCGCTGCCTATTTCGACGATGGCGCTGCTCGCGCCGATTTCATTGCCGCCGCCCAGAAAGCTGATGTTCATCTCACCTCTCGATGCGAGACTATATACTGGCGTTGCGGCACGATCAATCCGCGCCTCGAATGTGGCGCACATGGCGCATCTGCTTCAGAAAACAACGTGGAGAATCATAAACGCCGGCGCGTCCACACAAGAGGGATTGCTGTCACTCAGCCCAAGGCCGATGTACTCGGCTACGCCGGCAAAACGGACGGCGTGAGCCTGCCAACCGTAGCGGGGTTGTGGCTCAGTCCCACGCATGATGGGCGAAGCGATAATATGAGCAATCATTTATTGCTTCACCGAGGCGCGAGAGCAGAGTTCACGATCGTGATCAGGAAGCAGTGAAACCGCATCTCGTCCCGGAGGCGTTACGAGATGCTCGAGCCGGATGAGGCAAATTCTCAAGTCCGGAACTTGCGGGGCTGGGCCGGAGCAATCCTGCCCGGTTACCCGACCCCCATTTTGAGAAGAGGATGGTATACTTGCCGAGTGTTTTTCACGTGGGATCCGAACAAGGCGGGAGCGAATGCGCACAAGCATGGCGTTGGCTTTCGCGAAGCTGCGACCGTGCTGGAAGACCCACTGTCAAGGACATTTCCTGACGAAGGGCACTCCCGCACCGAACGGCGCTTTCTCACAATCGGCAAGTCATCAACTGGCAGCCTCTTGGTAGTCGCCCACACTGAACAGGAGCAGACAATTCGAATCATTAGCGCCGGGAAAACTACACGGCGTGAACGAGCGTTCTATGAAGAAGACTAACCATCCATTGTCAGCGCGAGACGACCTGCGCACCGAATACGACTTTGCTTCCATGCCTGGCGGTGTTAGGGGCAAGTATGTGAAGCGGCTTCGCGAGGAAAAGAACATTGTAGTCCTCGATGCGGAAATTGCCGCGGCGTTCCCAACCGACGAGGCCGTCAACGCAGCTCTGCGAGGCGTGCTCAATACAGCAAAGGCAGTGCGGCGACTAGGCGGGCTGCCTAA
>JAHFUG010000472.1:0-1636 GCA_023265195.1 Blastocatellia bacterium
TATGGCGCTCTCCGCCCGAAGCATTAGCCTCCTCGCTCAGGTCGGCGTGGCTCGGGCGCAATGGGAAAAGATCAAAGGCTCAATGAAGAGGCCGGTTGAGGCCGCCGCCAGCGGTTCTAGTGCGCGATCAGATTAACGTTGCTTCGCTTTAGACCACAGTAAGTACACCGCTTCCGATAGCTCTACGCAAGGCTTGTCAGCCGGTGAGATGTAGAGGAAAAAGCAAATCCGCCAAGTACCATGGACGCAACGGTCAACGCTGCAGTAGCGGCATCAGCAACGTAGCGATTCCGAGAAACGAGAAGAAGCCACCGACGTCCGTGCAAGTAGTCACGAACACCGTTGACGCGATAGCAGGATCTATTCTCAGTTTCTTGAGAGCGACGGGGACCAGTATTCCCGCCGATCCGGCAATCACCAGATTGATAACCATCGCCGTTGCAAGGACCACGCCAAGCCAAAAGCTTCTGTAGAAGATCCCGGCCACCATCGCGCACACTAACCCGTTAATCAAACCATTGGCGCCTCCAACGACGACCTCCTTTAGAACGATCCACGGGACCGACACCAGTTCATCCAGAGCCATTCCTCTTATCACAATCGTGAGCGTCTGAGTTGCGGCGTTGCCTCCCATTCCGGCGACGATCGACATCAACGCCGCAAGCGCGGTCAACTGGCCGATCGCTCCTTCGAACCGGGACACCACATAACTGGCGAGGAAGGCCGTTCCAAGGTTGATCAAGAGCCACGGAGCACGCAGACGCAAAGACCGGGACATCTTAGTTGTAAGGTGTTCTTCGGTCGCCACGCCCGCCAGAGCCAGCAGGTCTTCCGTGGTCTCTTCCTGAAGGACGTCTATGACGTCGTCAACGGTCACTATGCCGGCCAGCTTATCCTCATGGTCGACAACAGGCACGGCGAGTAGATTGTACTGCGCGACCAGCTTCGCCACTTCCTCTTGAGGCGTGTTCGTGGAGACGGTGATCACGTCGGTGAAAAAGATCTTGCGAAGCTGATGCGAAGGCGGCGTCGTCAGGAGCTTTCTCAAACTGACCACCCCGACCAGGTGATCGTGCCGGTCTACAACGTAGACGTAGAAGACCATCTCGAGTTCTTCGTTACGCCTCTGCAACGCGGCGACCGCTTCGGCGACGGTTACGTCTTCCTCCAAGGCAAAGTAGTTTCGAGTCATTATGCGCCCGGCGGTCCGCTCGTCGTGCTCGAGCAGTTCGCGGACGTCGGCGGCGGGCTCTGCTTCCATCAACGCCAGCACCTGCGCGGCAAGCGGTTCGGGCAATCGCGACGCAAGTGACGTGGCGTCATCGGCGGGCATTTCGCTCAGCAGATTCGCGGTCGTTTCGGCGCCGGCCTCCTGAAGCAGCGTTATGCTGTCCGCGATCTCGAGCTCGCTCAGGATGGCCGCCACGTGAGAGAACTCGCACTCCTCGAGCAGAATCGTGAATACCCGCTGCCGCTCCGTGTCGCCCAGCAGCGATAGCGTGTGCGCGGCCTCGGCCGGGTGGGCTTTGCTGAAGATACGGGCAAGATGCGTCCTGGCGCCGCGGTGGAGCAGCTTTCTTACGACGCCAAGCGGGTAGCCCAATGGCAGGGCCGATTTCGTGAGCAGCTTCTTCTC
>JAHFUG010000472.1:1736-5641 GCA_023265195.1 Blastocatellia bacterium
GGAGCTTATTTCTTCACGATCCATTAGCGGCGGCGGCGCACTTGAGTATTGCTTCGGCGGAGCGCTCAATGTCGGTTTCGGTAGTAGACCAGTTTGAAACCGAGATCCGCATCGCGTGCTTGCCTTTCCAGGTCGTACCGCCAGCCCAGCAGGTCCCATCCTCCTGGACCCGCTGAATTACGGCGGCCGTAAACGCATCCGGATTTTCCCCCGACGGAGATGAGAAGCGCACCAGTACTTGATTGATGACGACTTCGTTGAGAATCCGCACACCTGGATCCGTCGCCAGTCTTTCAGCCATCAGTCGAGCGAGGCGGCAGCAACGTTCGACCATCTCGGCGATTCCCTCACGGCCTAGAGATCTTAGCGCGGCGTAAGCCGCAAAGCCTCGCGCGTGGCGTGAAGCTTCCGGGACGAAATTGTGGTTATCTCGCGCCGCGCCGCTGCCCGTCACGTAGTAAGGCGCATTCAAACTCATAGCCGCCTGATGCGCGCGGCTGTCGCGCACAAACGCCAGGCCCGAGTCATACGGGACGTTCAGCCATTTGTGGCAATCGACCGAGACCGAGTCAGCCATTTCAATGCCGGCGACGAGGCTACGATATTGAGGAGAAGCCGCCGCCCAGGTTCCAAACGCGCCGTCGACATGAAGCCAGCCCGGCCGAGCGTGGACGATTGGAGCAATCCGGTCGATGGGATCGAAAGCTCCAGTGTTCACATTGCCGGCTTGGGCGCAGACAAGAACGGGCGTGTCGATTTCATCCAAAGAGGATCGAAGCTCGTCAGGGCGCATACGGCCCTGTTCGTCGGTTGGAATCCGAGTAACCCGTTCCCGTCCGAGGCCGAGCATTTGAAGCGAGGCGAAGATCGATACGTGGGATTCCTCACTGGTCACCACGGTGATAGGCGGAGCTCCAAATAGACCGTGCCGCTCGACGTCCCAACCGGCGTCTCGGAACAGAGCGTGCCGGGCGGCGCCCAAACAAGTGAAGTTGGCCATCGTGCCGCCGGTCACGAATCCGAAACTCATCTCTCGATGAAAACCGAACAGGTCTATCAGCCAGGTTCCCACGATTTCTTCAACGACAGCCGCCGCGGGCGATAGAACATAGAGGCCGGCGTTCTGATCCCACGCCGCAGCCAACCACTCGGCGGCGACCGCAGCAGGAAGGGAACCGCCGGTCACGAAACCAAAGTAACGAGGCCCCGCGGTCGCTACTATGCCTGGGTCAGCCGCCTTGTTGAGATCTTCGATAACAGCGAGCGGGTCTTCTCCATGATCGGGTAAGGCTCCACCCAGGGCCGAGAGCATGCTCGACGGGTCTACCGGGCGGCCGACGGGGCGGTCGCTCATGCCTTGCAGGAACTTGGTTGCGAGTTGAAACGTGTTCTTTAGCAGTTCTTCGTGGTTCACATGATCCTCCAGCGCTTCAAGCGCCAATCTGTCATTAATCACGGACGCGCGATCTGAAATTCCGACTGGGTTGTCTTGATTGATTGACGAGCGTTACATCAGGACGCTCCCGCGCGGAATAGCTCAGTGGGTTCTCGGTGGCAATAACCGAACCGCGACAAATTGACGCCTTTCAAGATATCGTTAGGCGTTGTTTCTGGAGTCTGGTCATTTCGGGAAGGCCAAAACCCCGATTCCAATCTTCAGTCTCACATAATTCACAGTTCGGATGAGGGAGTTACCCGCTCTGCTCCCGAACTCACGACAGGTCAACATCAGGTCTTAGGGTCAATGTTATAAACTCTCAGGTCGGGAAGGGTGGTTTACCCCCGCCCTGCGGCTTACGATTCACTCAACTCGGCGCAAGCAGAGGAGCGGGGATAAATCCCTCTTCCCGACCTGTTATTTTTTGATGTTTGGCGGACCAACCAATTACATCCTGTCAAAGAGCGCAACCCAGAATGGCCAAACTACCGAGATGTTGTCTACATAAGAACTCATAGGCTTTCGATCTCTAACTCCGATTGCGAACGGTCGAATTTGGCCAGCTCTGATTCTACATGTTCCCGCGTGCGTTCAAGCAGAGCGCGGTAGCGCTCATTGTGCGTTCCTTCCAGCAATCTCACTATCCGGCTCCGCTCCTGGAGCAGCCCGTCCCTTCGTCGTCGCCGCTCGATCTCGGACGGCGTCAATGCCTGCTTGGTTCTTGACTCCTTCTTAGACTCTGCGGCGCCTATTTGTTCTTCAATTGATTTGCTTTCCCAGCCTCTCGCCATGTCGGTCTTATGATAGTTCAATCCACGATGAACTTACAGTCCTGGTATTTGCATTCAACCGTTCTCAGGGCTTTCAGCGATATTCATTGAATCGAAATGGACCAATGGAGGCCTAGAAACAGAACTTCGTTTCAAGACGTTAAGCGGTTCTCGCAAGAACCGGTTTGAAGTGTTCCCGCACGTTAGCCAGATCATCTGCGGTGGCGCCCCAGGGCCGCCTTCAACTTCCGTTGCCCTTCCGGTGTTAGAGGTCCGACCCTGGTTCGCTCCACCAGTTGCTCCAACTCCTCTAAGCTGATATCGATTGTCTCGTATCGCATCGTTGATCCTTGTTAGCAGGCCATCAGCCGCCGAAAGTCCCTGACCAACGGCAGCACCAGAATCTGTTTGATCGGCCGGTTTGGCCGCTTGGTCTGATCGTCCTTGCCCCGGCCCGTGGTCTGGCCGACAACCATCCAGTTGGCGGCTCGATAACATGTCCCCCGGAACCGCGATGGATCCACGAATGTCTCTAGTAAGTAAACCGGATGCCCGTAGATTTTCTGCCAGTCCCCAGATACCCGTCTGGCCATTCGTCCCAGTATGTGGGACGCCAGATGCGGCGCCCGCACCCAGGGCATAATCAGAAACCGGGTGTTGTAGGCGAGCAGATGAATGTTCCGCTTGCGCGCCCCTTGATCCCAGCCGATGAACCGATCCCGCGCTCCCAAGTGACGTGGGGCGCTCGACCATCCAACACAGGCCAGCGGCCGCCCCACGCCCCACACCAGGTACTTGAGGTGCTCGCCTACCGGCTGTTCATATCTTAGATAGTGATGATGCTGGATCAGGCTGTTGTAGAGAGGTTCGTCCACCGTCCGCCGCACTTGCCGGATGTCGATCGGCCCCAACTCCTTGAGCCCGCATTCAAGCGGTGAGGTGTCGATCGATAGCGCTTCGGGCTTCTTTCGGTCGGTTGGCCGTTGGCCCTGGATCAGCCGCCGCACTGGCGGCAACTGGATCTCACCGGCCCGCTCCAGCATCAACAGCAGCCCTCGGCACACCACGTCTCGCAACGCTCCGTTGGCCTGTTTCCACCCCATCTCCTCGCATAACTGCCGCGACAGTTTCCAGCGGCTGCTCTGTGTATGGGCGGCGATGTATTCTCTAAGAAAGGCGATCTGGTCTCGCCCGATCGTTTGCCCTCGGTAGCGGTATTCTTCCGGCATGCCTGCATATTGACATGGAAAAATCCAGAACGCAAGGTCTTTCGTTTGTTTTCCGTCGATTATTTTTCCGTCGGCTATTCTCTGTCGGCTACTCTCTGATTGATTGACGCTCTGGCTTGTTTCTTAGTGCTGTTGTTGTGAGCCGTTGAAGACGCGAGTAGTTTGGGGTGCGCGGTGGCTTGCTTGGTTTCTTATAGTAATGCCGTTGTTGTGAGCCTCAACGCAGTTTTCGCCACGCCGGGGCCGCTTCGGTTTCGGGATTGCCGCCAGCCAGCAGCAACTGCGCCTGATGTGCTTCTAATTCCCGCGACTTCTCCCCGCCTGTCACCCACCACTGGAACCGGCCTTTTGACAGCCGCTTGGCAGTGTGGGGATAGTTCAAGCTCAGCCTACACAAGCGCCGCTTTCTTGCCTGTCCCAAATCCCCCACACGGCAGTGTGGGGATAGTTCAAGCTCAACCTACATGC
>JAHFUG010000473.1 GCA_023265195.1 Blastocatellia bacterium
TACAACCTGCAACCTTCTTTCGTCTATCGTGCTCTTATGGACTGACTGTATCCGTCAACGCAGCGCCGCAGATTAAGACATCGCCTTCTTAGAGTCAAGAACTTTTTCGCCGGCCACCAAAATCGCTTCACACTTTTTTCACATGCCCTGGGACAAATTCCGATTCTTACACAGTCTTCTCGAGTTGCTTCCGAAAGCTCGCGCTCTTCGGTAGTTGAAGGCGATTGCTCAGAGATATGGTAGTTGCTTTGCGGCTATCACTCTTTACTTCGCTTAAAACGGACTAGCTAGCTAGTTGTTCGTGGCGGAAGTCTCATAGCCACAAAAAGCTCAGAAGTCACAGAGATGGGAAGACAGACACCATATCCAGCAGTTCTCTATTGTGATCTTGTGCATCTTTGTGGCTGATGAACTGTTTTCGCCAAACACCATTAGTCGCTGGCGACCTGCATCTGACGGGCGACGGCCGTCGGCAGTTTTATGGTGAAGTGCGCGCCCTCGTCCGGCCTGCTCTCGACAAATATGCGGCCGCCATGCTCCTGAATGATGCCGTACGAGAGAGCCAAGCCCAGCCCGGTGCCTCGGCCCACTTCTTTTGTCGTGAAGAAGGGGTCGTAGATCCGAGCTATGTTCTCGGGCGCAATGCCGATCCCACTATCGCGAAAGTCCATCACCAGCCAGCCGTCGGCTACGTGGGTTTCAATCGAGAGGCGCCCGCCGCCGGGCATCGCGTCACGCGCGTTGAGTATGAGGTTCATGAAAACCTGCTGAAGCTTCGAGGCGTTCGCGTAAGCCCCCGGCAGGCTCCAGCCGTTGTTTCGAACTATCTCGACGTTCGAGTTGCGAAGTTGGGGCTCGAGCAATTGAAGCGTATCGTCGAGCACTTTGTTGAGATCAACGTCCCTGAATTGCGCGTCTCCCGTCCGGGAGAAGTTGAGCAAGTTATTCACGATGCCCGACGCCCTAACCGTCTGCATGTGTATTTTCTCGAGCAACAAATGTCTGGGATCGCCATCCGACACCTGTTGAAGCAGCATTTGCGCGTAAGACGATATTCCAGCCAGAGGCGTGTTGACTTCATGGGCGACGCCCGCGGCCAGCAGGCCTATGGATGACAACTTCTCCCGCTCGAGCAATTGTTTTTCGAGTTGGGCCCGCTCGGTGACGTTCTCTATCACCATGAGCGTGCCGGTTACGACGCCCCGCGCTGCTTCAAATGGGGCAATAACCAGGTTGAGCGATATTGGACGTCCATCTTCCGTCGACGCCGAGTACTTGTAGATTTGGCGAACTTCGTGAGCAGCCCAACCCGTCCGTCCGGTCGCGGTTTGTATAGTTTCGATCAGATCCGGGTGGAGAACGTCGACAACTGAATTCCCCAGCGCCTGCCCGTGAGCTATCCCGAAAATCTCTTCGAGCGCGCTATTCCACGTAGTGATCTTACCCGACAGATCGACGACGAGTATGCCAACCGACACGCTCTCGATAATATTCTCGGAGAACTCCTTGAGCCGGGCGAGCTCGTCGGCCTTTTCCATCTCCGATCTGTAGAGCAAGCTGTTGTCGATAGCAACGGCTACATAGCCCGACAGCGTCCTCACGAGATCGATATCTTCGCTGGTGAGTAGCGCTCCCGAGGCGGTGCGCCCCAGCCCGATGACCGCCACCATCTTATCCCTCACCACGCAAGGGAAGAAGTAATAGATATGGTTTGGCGCGCGGAGTCGAGGCTCGCCGCCGATTGTCTCGTCACGATTCCGTTCGTGCGTAGCGACGTAGCGATGGTCAGCCTCCAGGTCGTCAGACGTTACATATCCTCGCCCGATGGAGTGAATTCTAAGCGATCTACGCAAGCCCTCCGGCAGAAATATCTCGCCATCGAGTCCCGCGGCTCGGGCTACCCGTAGACCGGATGGCGCGGTGGAATCCTCGATGAGCACCACGATCTTTCCCACCGAAAGCATGTCCACCAGACGCCGAACCAGAGAATCCAGCAGATGAGGAAGCGCCGTCGTCTGGGACAGCGTTCTTCCAAAATCCTGGAGGCCCATCCTCAAGGTGTATCGTTCGCCATAGAACCATCGATCGGCGTACAACTGGAGCCGGTTCTTGATCGGAGCAAACAGCATCGCCACCAAAAGCATTCCTACGACTACCACGGCGCGAGTCGTCCAGGAGTTCAGATCGGCCGTAGCCCATATGAACTTGACCAGGTCTCCGACTCCAAGAAGCACCGCCATGTAGATAGCGCCGACCGCCACAACGGCGAACACGTGCACGAAGCTTCGCCTGACGATTACGTCGACGTCCATCAGACGGAAGCGAACGATCGAATACCCAAACGAAAGCGGGATCAGGATCAATGGGCCGTACGCCAGGGATTCCATCAATGGCGTTATTTCTATGTTGGAGACGTAGGGTATTAGATACAGCGCGGCAAACGGCAATCCAGACAGACTCAGGCCCCACACAATCCACTTCAGTTGCTGACGCAACTCGGGGCTCCTGGCGCGAATGAAGCTTCTGATCAGAAGCGCGGCGCCGGCGACGAAGAAGATCGAATACTGCATCAACTCGGCGATATCCAGCGCATCCGCGACTTCTACAAGCGCACCCCCTCTAAACACCCTCGGATGATAATGCCAAAGAGCCTCGAGGACGATCAGAACAACGGCTGGAACGTACAGAGCCAACGACGCGCGGCGCAGGCCGGGGAACAAGCGCCGGCTCGCCGCGAATCTGATGCAAAAGTGTAGAAAAAGCGGCGCGAGCAACGCCGTTGCCGCGAAATCCAGGAAATCAACTGCTTCATCGAGCCGCGTGAACTCGCGGGTCGGGCTGTAGAAGTAAACAACGAACGACGCTAAGAACCATGCGTAGAAATGGTAAGTCAGTGCGGCGCGGTTCTGCTTGAATAGAACAAAGAGGCCGATGATCAAGTACACCAGCCCCACAACGGCTAAGTAGAGGCTCCGGCCTAGGTTCTTAGGGGCAGAGATCACTTTGAAATCGACGTCGTACAGAGGCTGTTGGATTCTATACACACTCTGCAGCGCCGGATCCGAATGCTCCACGACGTAGCGGGCGTCTCCACCGATTTTGATCAGGTCGAGATACCGATAGATAGTCTCGGCGTGCTCCACTTCTTCGAACTTGCCTTGATAGTAGATAGCTCTGATGTGATCGCCTTGCCTCAAAACGAAAGCAAGCGGCGAGTCGTGACTGACGGTGCTTACGACTACTCCTCCCTTGGTGTCAGCCCAAGTGACGCCATCATGAGGGACGAGCCCCGGTCCAAGCCGGTCGCGCAAGTTTAAGATCCCGACGACAACAAGAAGACCTGTTATCACAAGCACGGCGCCAAGCTTGATTTTGCTTGCTAAGAAATCCATGATCGGGCTTACAACAAACAAATTCGAACTACGACGAAAAATCCTTCAGATTTCGAGCAACTGTTATTCCCACCACCGTTTGTCGTTTCTACGGCCTAAAGCGGGCTTTTCGCTCGCAACTCTAACGACTCATCTCCATCACGTTCCATTATTTCGGAAACCCTCCAATAATTCGGATGCGATCAGGGTTATTCCCGATAAGGGTTATGTCCCACTAAAACAGAAATAGTCGAGAGTGCACTCTGCTTAGTCTCCATTCAGACTTGATAATCCACTGAACAGCTTTGCCCTGTGTTCCAGAGCGTTTTCTTGCGGCGCCACAGGTGGGGCGGCAACTCGGCGCCTCTTCCTGACAGGTTGTCTTAGAACCGCAACGCCACGCCGACTCTAACGAGCCTGCGACAGCGAGTGCTTATTAGTTCCTGCTGCTCGTCGCTAACCGCTGTTTGTTGATCGAGAAGATTACGCACGTCGACAACGGCGGTTAGCTGTCCGGGAATCAGATTGAAAGTTGGAAGCTCTTGAGTCAATAACAGACTCACGTTTGGGTCGTACGTTGTAATCCTGCCCTGAAACGGATCTATCGCGAAGACCGCTCGTCCGGGCGCGAGCCTATACACTGTCGAGATCCTGGTTCCGGTCTTGATCAGGTGAACATCCAACTTCGCTGTCAGCACTTGAAAGAAAGCCCTTGCAAACAGGCTTGCGGGATCGGATAGGCCTCGAGGATCGAGTTGCTGGCCCTCGCCAACCGCATAACCAACGGAGCCGTCCACCATCTTGGCAAGATGGCGTCGATAAACGACCCTGACGCCACGGGTGACGCCATTCTGTTCGTATCCGTGCAGTCCCGATCCAAGATGTTCGCCGTCAAGCGGGATCGCCAGCAGTCCGACGCCGCTGCCGGACACCGTGTCAATGAAAGCCATCATCTCCACTGAAGAGCTTTCGGAGAGAATCTGCTCGCCCCCAAACTGGAGTCGAAAACTGCGATCCGGCTTTGGAGCCGATGCTCCGGACGGGAGCGTGGTCATCGCGACTGGCCGGGGCTCAGGAAAAACGACTTCGCCGGATTCAGACGTGAACTGCGATTGAGTATCCACGGAAGATCCCGGAACCACGCCCGCGAATAGCCGCGTTCTCGGCCCCGCATCGGCGGTGATTCCAAATCTGGGGATTATGCTCGATCCGCTAGCTCCCTCGGTGAAGCGTGAGAACTCGAGGCCATAAACGACGATGAAAGGGCCCCTCAACTGCCATGTGTCGCGGGCGGAGACCGACACTTGGCCAAGGTTTGATTGAACTCCGGTCCCGGCGAGCGTCAATCTTCCGTAACCCAGAGTGACCGCGAGTTGATGGCGGTCGCCCGCGCTGATTGAGGTCATCGCTTGCAAGCGTTGCGGCGCTCCGCTTCCGTGTCCTGTTTGTCCACTGATGAGAAGATGGCCGATTTTATCGACGCGCTGGGAAATCGCGAAGTTGGCTCCAGTAAATGACGCGGTGTTGCTTATCTCGCCAGAAGCCCTTTGGGTGAAGGCCGCGATATAGCCATGTGTTTCGGTAACGCTGTCGGCTAGCCGCTGTGAACCATCTGCCGGGTATTTCTTCTCTTCATCGAAGTGGAAGATCGTCGCTTTGCGGGCTCTGGCCGCGTATTTCGAGTCGTCGCTGATCGAGGTTTCCTGGGCGAGAGTACCGGAGCGTCTAAGGAGAATGGAGTCGAATATCGTGGCCTTGTTCGCCTTTACGACAGCGGCCACTTCAACTGGGCTGTATCCGTTTGCTTCCGCCTTGATGAGATATCGTCCGGGATTAATGCCACTGGCGACGAACTTGCCCTCGACGTCAGTTCTCGCTCGCTTGATCAACTTTTCCGGCTTGGCGGCCTCTGCGTCTCCAAGAACAAAAACCAACGCGCCGGCCAGCGGCGCACCGGCTCCATCTTTCACAAACCCTCGGATGGAACCGAGCGAAGCGCCCTGCGCGTGAGGCGCGCAGAACCCGGCCGCAGCCAGCGAGATTAGCACCACTGTATTCCCAAATCGCCGCATACTATCGCACCTCTTACGGAAGGGATGTGCCCCAATGTTTCGGACCATTCTACACCCGGCCTTTACCTAATAAGCAAGCCCATTGGGCCTCTATTTTAAACCAGATTGCTTGATCCATTCGGCCAGTTTTCCGAGAGCAATTCCGCGATGGCTGACGGAAGATTTTTGATCCGGCGTCATCTCCGCGAACGTCC
>JAHFUG010000474.1 GCA_023265195.1 Blastocatellia bacterium
GCGGCTCTTCGCTTGTCGAGAGAGTCGGAAATGACGATGGAGCGCTCTTCGCCATTCACTTCGTTGGCGACATTCACGGCAACCTCGACACCTGTGGCTGAAAAGGCCGCCCGGCGGGCGGACTGGCACGGCGTGTCAGCTATATCAAAGCATTCAAAGAAAAGTTGCCGAATATTCCGGCCCTGTTAGTCGACTCGGGCAACTTCCTGAATGAAGAGCGGAGCGCACACGGCGAATTGAAGGCCGACGCTCGGATACAGAGTGAATGGGTGATCAAAGCTTACGATCAGTTTCCCGTCGATGTAGCCAACGTGTCGGCTAATGACTTGCCATACGTGTCTCAAGCCTTATCTCAAGTGAAGGGAACTGACTCCGCTCGATCTCCCGCTATCCTGAAACGAATCGTGTCGGCAAATATTGTCTCCGAGGCCGCGCGACGAGGCGCTTATCCACCATTCGTGGTTCGTGAAATCACCGTGAATCGCCGGTCCAAACCGGTTCGAGTTGCGATAATCGGCCTCGCGGAAACCATCGCGGCGCCGCAAGCCGGAGTAACAATAGGTGATCCAATCGAAGCCGCCAAACGCATCGCGCCGGAAGCCAGGCGCGCCGCCGAGGTAGTCGTCGTTCTCGCTCACGTCAAGGCTGACGTAGCCGCGCGTATCGCGGTGGAGGCGCCGGGAATCGATGTTCTGATAGCGGGCAACGGCGAGTTGTTTACTCCTCCGGTGCGGCTGCGGGATACGCTCATCGTGTTCACGCCGAATGAAACGAGAATGATCGGTGAGCTCCGGTTCTACGAAGGAGCTAAGCTCTCGGTTAAGGACCGTTACATCTCGCTCGAGGGCGAGGTTCCGGAGGATACAACGGCTCTGGAGATAATCGCGGCTCAACACGAAGCGCGCAAGGCCGGTTTCGCTGAGTTCACGAAACCGGCTGTCAGAGATGCGAACGAATCGAAGAACTCTATCTTCGCCGGATCGCAGAGTTGTTCTAAATGTCATCTGGCTCAATACGTGAAGTGGGCTAATACGCGGCACGCGCTATCATCCAATTCGCTTGCCACGAAACAAAACGAACTGGATGCGACGTGCTTTTCCTGCCACTCCGGAGTTCCTAATCAGAGCATCAGTAGCCAGCAAGGGGCGCTGGGCAATGTCGGTTGTGAAATTTGCCACGGCTCCGGAATGGATCACGTTTCAAAGCCGAGCAAGGGATATGGGCGCATCAGCGATGTGAAGGCGGCCTGTTCGGCGTGTCATACGGCGAAGACGAGTCCGAAATTTAACTTCGGTACGTACTCCGCTCAGATCAAGCACTGACGCGTCAAGCTCATTCTTCTTTCGCGTGCATCTCGCGAAGCTTGAACTTTTGCACCTTGCCGGAAGCAGTCATTGGAAACGACTCAACGAATCGAAACTGCCGCGGTATTTTGAATCGCGCGATTTTTCCTTCACAAAACGCGCGAATCTCATCGGCGGCAGCGGTTTCTCCCGCGTTGAGCCGGACCGCCGCCGCCACGTCTTCGCCAAACTTCTCATCGGGCACGCCGTACACATACACGTCGGCTATCTTGGGATGCGTGCGCAGCAAGTCCTCAATCTCTTTCGGCGCGATGTTCTCTCCTCCGCGTATGATCAGCTCCTTGATCCGTCCCGTAATTCGAACGTAACCGCTGGAGTCAAGGCTCGCCTGATCGCCCGTGTGCAGCCAGCCCTCCTTGTCGATTGCTTCGGCCGTCGCTTGAGGATTGTTGTAGTAGCCTCGCATCACATTGTAGCCGCGGCAGCACAGCTCTCCGGACTCGCCATGTGGGCGCTCGTCGCCGGTGAAGGGGTCGACGATCTTGACTTCAACTTCCGGCAGCACGCGGCCGACGGTCTGCGTTCGCAATTCTATTGTATCGGTTCGGGGAGTCATCGTGATTCCAGGCGACGCTTCCGTGAGCCCGTAAGCGATGGTTAGCTCGGTCAGGTTCATTTTCTCCATCGCCCTGCGCATGAGCGGTTCCGGGCAAAGCGCGCCCGCCATCACTCCAGTTCGAAGACTCGACAGGTCGAAGCTGTGATAATCCAACTGCTCGAGTTCGCCGAGAAACATCGTCGGTACTCCGTAAAGCGACGTGCAACGCTCCGCTTCGACGCACTGCAGCACCTTGAGCGGGTCGTACCACTCGAGTGGAACGAGCGCCGCCGCATGCGTGTAAGCGCCCAGGACGCCGATTACGCAGCCAAAGCAGTGAAAGAAGGGAACCGGCACGCACACTTTATCGCGGTGGGTGTAGCCGAGACCCTCGGCCAGCCAATAGCCGTTGTTGACGATGTTTCGGCTCGATAGCATTACTCCTTTTGGAAACCCAGTAGTGCCTGACGTGTATTGCATGTTGATAACGTCATCGAGCCCCTGATCGGCCATGCGCTCGTCGAGTTGTGCGTCCGTGACCTGTTCCGACAGCGCAAGGAGCGAGTCGTACTTGATCGTACCGGCGGGATGGTCTTCGCCGATATAGATCACTCTTCGAAGGAAGGGAAGGCGGGATGACTTAAGCTCGCCTTCAGTAGCGGAAGCGATCTCGGGAGCGATTTGATTGATTGCGTCAAGGTAGTCGTTGTCGCGAAAACCGCGCACGGTTATCAGCGTGCTCGTCTCGGATTGCTCGAGCAAGTATTCAATCTCAGCCGCGCGAAGAGCGGTGTTCACGGTGACGAGTATCGCTCCTATCTTCGCCAGCGCGAATTGAAGTGGCGCCCACTCGGGAATGTTCGGAGCCCACAATGCGACTCGATCGTTCTTCTCGACCCCCACGCACATCAATCCCCTGGCGATCTGACGCGCCAGCCACTCGAGTTGACTGAAGTTGTACCGCAATCCGGCGTCCCGGTAGATCAGGGCGTCGTTATTGGGGTAGTCACGCGCCAGCAAGGCAAGCAGCTCTCCGACGCTCACGTCACGATACGCGCGCGGCCGTTCCGGGCTTTCCGTCGCTGTCATGCGTTCACCTCCCTATCCAACCTCGTCGTCGTCCGGCAAAAAACCAAAATACCTTAACCACTCTTCCGTGTTCTGGCCCGCCGGGTCCTGTTCGGGTTTCGGAACCGGAGCCAGCGAAGCCGCTTCGCTCATTTTGCGCCGGAACTCCCCCGATCTAAGCACGGCAGCTCCACGCGAATGGGCTATGAAAGCGAGATGCCTGTCGGAGGTGACAACCGTTAGTCCTCTAGGATCGGAGGATGATTCGACAATTCGAACTATCTTTGAATCGGCGTCCGATCCCCTGTCGGCGTACAGGACTTTTACTCCGCGGAACGCCGAACCATCGGGAATCAACGCGCTGGGCGCTCCGTCAAAAACCACCGTGATTCGGGCTCTAACAACGCGAGCGAACGCGGCCACTTGCTCGAGCAAATTCCGGCAAGCCTTCGGCTTGTCCCGATGCCAGCCGGGTGTTTGTCCCATCACGTTGTTGCCATCTATTATGTAAGCCACGGTTTCGCTCGATTGACCAATTCTATTATCTAATTAGGCGGATGTGAAGCGAGGGTGTCGCGCTGGTCGCGCCTTTCAATTTGAGCAGCCACACGTGGCAGATCAGGAAAGGCCGCTGGTTTCCGCGGAATTCGTAGCGCCGATTCACGCGCACCAGCGAAGCTATGGAGTTTGGCCATCCTGGGAATGCCATGATGTAAATTCCGCGTTCGACTTCAAAGAATCACAGGTTGGGAAGCGGGATTTATCCCCGCTCCTCGTTCAGTTCATTTAAACTTGCAGCAACAAGAAGAGCGGGGATATTCCCGCTCCTCCGGTTACGGTTCACTCAAACTTGCAGCAAGGAGAGGAGCGAGGATAAATCCCGCTTCCCGGCCTGTGATTTTTTTGTTGTTTGGCGATCTCCTTCATCTTGGCGCCTCGCAAGAGTCAACCAAAAACGGCCAGACTCCAAAGCGAAGCTGACAAGCAGCGTCGGCGCGCGGCTGATTGTAAATCCGGCGCCCGCGGCTTCACTGGTTGCAGGCTGAAACCTCAGCGGCAGGGAAGGGATCATCGAAACACGGTTGGAGGATAAGAGGGGCCGATGGGAGAGCGATTCTCATGGCCGACGAAAGAGAAGAAGCGGCCAGGGATCGAGATACCTGCCGCCTCTTCGGAATACTCTTCGATAGATGGTTCAGTGACGAGTCGGAGCGGCGCCGCCCCGCCCGCCGCCAGTTGGAGATGACTGCCCGCTAGTCCCGCCGCTGCTCGGGGTGGCGGACCAGCCCCCGCCAGACGGCGCATTGGAACCGCCGCTGCTCGAGCCCGACCATCCGTTGTTGGACCCTCCACCTCTGCTTGAGCCCCCGCCGCCGTTCGTCCCGCCAGTCGAGGGGCCACTCGAGGGCGCAGGCGCGTGATTGCCCCAATTGTGCGCCGTGCGCGGATAACCTCCGCCGACGGGATATCCCGAAGTCGGATAGCGTCCTCCGTACGGCGACCCGAAACCGTAGTAACTCGGCAGAAAAGTGTAGCAGCTCTGGAAGGGGTCAAATACCCAGCCTCCAAATCTGCTAAAGCCTAATCCCGCCGAAACGCCGCCAGGCAGCCGCTTATTTGCAGCCAACAGCGCTTTCGCGCGGTACTTGCTCCAGATGTCGAAACCATCCACGTCGTTCTTGTCGAATGCGGCGAGTGCGCCGCCGCCGGTTCCGTCAAGAATAACCTTCTGACCTTCTCGAATTGGAGTCCCTTGCACGAACTGCCGTGCGTGGCCCGTCGATGTGGCTACCCAGTCTGGTTGTTGTTTTGGCATGGCTGGTCCGCCGATCATCACCATTCTGCCTTTTCGGACCCATGCGTTCGAGACGGCGTTCGGTAAGACGTCGAATCGGTATATGCCGCCTTTTGTGATTGCGAACCGAGCGGTTGGCAACACAACCGTGGCCATGGTTCCGTCCATGCCTTCGGCCGTTGATACTTCAACGATGGCCGAACCATTCAGAAGCTGGAACCTTATGTTGTTCAGCGAGCCGTCCGTGAATTCAATGTCCGTGTTTTCCGAGAGTCTCAGATAAGACCCCGGGTTCAATAGTATCTCTGCATTGGCTTGGGGCCCTGTCTTAACCAAATCGCCGTTGGCCAAATCGTCACCGGGAATGACAATCTCCCAGTCTGCTCTTCCACGCGAGTGGGAAACGTCGCCTTCAGCGATGCTTATCTTGCCGGCCTTCGCCGAAACGAGGAAGCGGCTTTGTTCTTCTTGTGAGAGTTGCCGTCGCGCCTGCGCGCAGCCGATCCCAGCAACAATGAACAATACGCTCAGCGTAAGAATTGTCTTGCCTGTTTTCATCTAACCTCCTGGCGCGGGTTCGATTCCCGCGATCCTCTGAGGAATGAATCTTCCCGGGATCGCCATTCGTCAACTAGACACCGAAGCGCCCGGTTCCCCATCCTTGGGCCGATTATACTCTCAAGGCGTCTGAATTCGACAACAAAAAAAGTCGCTCTCTTTGGCGAGAACGAGTCGCCCGAAGTCTCGGGTTGGAGTGAACCCCAGAAATGAGACATCCAGTTAAGACCCAGAAAAACTGGGGCTCCCCGGATAGAATGGGGACTGGAGGTCTTATGAGCGTGACACGACGGATATTCACACAGAAGTTCAA
>JAHFUG010000111.1:0-10104 GCA_023265195.1 Blastocatellia bacterium
CGGCTTGCTCGTTTTGCCGGATGCAGACCGCCGTTTGGCCCCGGCGCCAGAGTCCAATGTGTTCGCCTTTCCCGTGGGCAACAAGCCTTGGTAGCCTCTCAGGGCCGCGGGGCCGGAACCCCTGCCGTCCGCCGAATCCGCCGCGGACCCTGCCAATGAAGAGACATGATTCAAACGTGAAACGGCTTCCGTCAGATGGTTCGCCCCTCCAGCCAGGGCTACGTACATTCCGACCTCGGGGTGAAGCAGCTTCGCGGCCGCGTCGTTGTCGGCGGTCGACTGCGGGAAGTTCAGCCAGACATCGGTCTGACCGTTGACGCCAAATGGAACGCCGGTGATGACCCACATCACATGAACCTCGATCACGTGCCGCCCCGGCCTCTCGAAAGCGAAGCCGCGGGAACTCCAATAAACGCGAGTCCGCGCCGTCAGGCTGCCGCCGGGTTCAAGATTAGCTATTTTGGCGCTCTCGCATTCGATGATAAAGGTGGGCATTGGCCGTGAGACTCCCGCTGGATCGGTAACGGTGATGTGAGTGTAGAGCGCTTCGATCCGGATGTCGTTTGGAGTCGGTATCGGCTGGTCCGAGTTATTCGTCAGAGTCCAGTTCAACGAAAGCGGTTCTCCGAGATGAATTTGCTGGTGCTCGGCCGTCACGGTCAACGACAGGTCGCTTGCCGAGAAGTAGTGGCGGTCCTTGTCGGCTTGCGGGACCGTCGAGGTATGGCCCGATCCGAACGTCATCCCGCCAGGTCTTACGGCGGGATCGGGAAAATGAACCAAGTGATGTCTGACGTGTTCGTTGAAGCCGAGATGTATGTTATCCGGAAACACGCCCGGCTCGCCCGTCCCCGCCGTGCCAAGCACGTCAGCGACGCTGGGGGTCGTCGTCATTATGGAGTTGTCGGCGCCGCCCTCTTGTTCCTGGTGAATCTGGTTGAATCCGTGTCCGAGTTCGTGGCACGCGCTGCGCAGGTACGCCCGAGGCACGTCTCGCTGCTTCTGGTTCTCGGCTGTTCCGAAGAGTGCTGAATCAGTGGAAGGGTATCCATCATCGCTAAAGCTAGCGGACCCTTCCCTGGGCACGCCGATCTGGTCATACATTACTCCTCTGGAGCATCCCATAGTCGCGGGAACGACCAGTAGATGGAAGCGCCACTCCTTATCGAGATTGGTGGCGGGATTTCGAACATTTTGCATCAACGCATGAAGATTCGCCGGCGACCAGCAGGCATTCGAGTTAACGCCGGGGGGAACCGGGACGTCTTTCTGGTCGAAGACGACGGTCAAATCCCAGCCCGCGGTCTTGAACGCGCTCTTGAAGTCCTCTCCGCCGCTGCCGGAGATTGCGGGAACCGCTTTAGGCGCGACCGCCCCCTTGAGAGTGTCGACTTCCACGGTGGCCTTTCGAAAGAAAGGCGAGACCCACCCCATCTTGAATGATCCCTTCTCGACGGCGCCTTCGAACACTTTTCCCTCGAAGTAAACGCTGGAATAACCGGGAGGGCCAGCGGCGTTCGCAAGAACGATATTGATCGTTCTTGATCCCGGCGGGGCAGGGAACGTGCCGTTGAATTGACCGGCAGGAGGCTGCGTATAGACGTACTCCTGCGCGGTCAGCGTGAATCTGCAGTCTCGCGCCAGAGGCGGCGGCGTCTTGACGCCCGTCACTTTGAGGTACGAGTGGTATTTGTCGCGCTCATAGATGGGGATTCCAAGTTTTGTTGGAAGAAAGCTCGAAGGGGCGGGCCTGATCGTCGCAGTGGCGGCGCTGGCTACCGGCGCTGGCAAGGCTATAGCCGGGTTCAAGAAGCGATAGAGGTCGCCGCTGATGACGGTCCTGTTTCCGCTCTTCTCGACGCGAAAGGTTCCGTGAAAGATGTTCGTGCCGGTCTTTGGTTGAAGAGTTATTCGGTAGCAGCCCTCCCTGAGATTGATTCTGCATCCGAGAGAGGGCGCTACTAATGAACCCACAGGCTGCGATTCCGCGCCCGTGGGATTATCCGCGGTTGGTTGATCTCCGAAGTCTCCAGCGCTGTCAACAGGCAGCTTCTGGGCAACAGGAACGAATCCTATGTGCGCCTTTCCTGAGTGCGTGGCGGCGTCCATTAAGCCGTACCCGGAAGGATCGCCCGTGTTTGTGTGATCGTGCGTGTCTGACATAGTCTTGCTCCTTTGTCTCTGTGTCGTGTTTCGCCGTTAACGGCGTTACTCGGTTGATTGCCCCGCTTGATTGGCTCCGCAGCAGATTGGTGCGCTTCCGCTTTCGGCGCATAGGGTTTATCAAGAACTCAGGCCGCGGCGAGACGGCGATAAAACGGCGTTCGCTATTATGCGATTCTCGTGTATTGCCGCGGGCGAAAGCGGCGGCCTGCCGCTTGTGAGGATTCCAATAAGTGACCGCGCCTTACATTGCTCTTTTGCTTGCGATGGGGCGCTGATTGTTACGGCAACTCATTCACTTCCCCCATGCTCTATAGACGCGAAAGACTTCCGGATTGCTACTAAAACAGTTTCGAGTTTTCAGTTCTCAGTTTTGAGTTTTCACTCGATTGGATCTGACCGATCGCCATCGGCCAAATTGAATGAATCAATGTCCGTTCCAGTACCTAGTGGTGCTGGGCGGAAATAAGTCATCAGCCACAAAGATGCGCAAAGATCACAAGTGAGAAAACCGCGAAAAGTGGCCGCAAGCAATAAACGTCCGGGCCAATCGGGCCTGCAGTCTGTCTGTGCCGTCTGCGCCTTTTGTGGCCATGAAACTTCCGCCCCGCACAACTAGCTTGAACGGCGATATTGGAATTCACAGCCTTCGTTGTCCACGAAAGTGAGGATGTCCCCGGAGATCGCGAATCTATACAACGTCTGAGCATCGGTGGCTACGCTGAGCCTTACTTCGTTCTCGCCGACCACTTCATAGCCGCCGGCGTCCCACCAGATGAAACCCTGGCCGGGCCCTTTCTTGCCAAGGTATCGCGGACGTTCGAAGAACTCTATCTCGGCTGGGTATATCTGATCGCACGGCGCGTTCGAGATCTTTGTCCATTTGCCCGTTAGACCCATCCTCTCTCCTTGGGACCCTGTGACGAAGCCACCGGCCCAATGTTCTCAAGCCCACTGCGCAACGGTATGAACACTTCGCGGTTATTTTGCAATAGGAGGCTCCACATTGCGGCTCGTTGTATTGCCGAGCACAATACGACGGATGCCGAGCAGCGGCAAAGAAGGTGTAGTATGGACGCCCAAGCGCTGGGCACGCAAGCAACCCGAGAAAGCTAAATCGTTCTATGCGCCACAGAGGAGGAACATCGTGGCTGCGGAATAAAGCCCCAGGAGATTTCTCGCGTCTAGTCTAATCGCGGCTTTAGCTTCGGCCCGCTAATTGTTACAGCGATGGGGCGGCTGTAACCCCTGGCTGCTTCACCTCCGGTGTTCGAGTTACCTATGACGGAAGATATTGCGCCAACAAAGGTGCTGGTGGTCGATGATGACCGGCTCGTGCATGAGATTCTGAGGCTGCTGTTAGACAGAGCCGCATTCTCGATGTCATCGGCCAACGACGTCCAAGAGGCGTTGAGACTAATCGCATCTGGTATGCCGGACATCATCATCACCGACGCGATGATGCCGGGCGAGAGCGGATTCAGCCTGATTGAGAAGCTAAAAGCGGCGCCTCGAACTCAGGACATACCAATAATACTCATGACCATACTCGAGGATCCTGACGGCTCGGTGATGGACGCGAGCGGCAAGGCGGATTTTTCGGTGAACAAGCCGATCTATAGCTCCAACATTGTCGCCATTCTCGAAAGAGCGAGGCAGCTTGTTGAGGATCGGACGATGGCCAAGGTGATGGCCGCCTCTCCCGGCGAAGCGAGTCGGTTAGGCGCATAGCGAGCGGCTGCTCCTTGCGGGCTTCGGAGAAAGAAGAACTGCAGGCTGTCTGAGAGAGAAGACTCGCATTAGAGTCCAAAGCGATTATGCATCGACAATGACCCGACTTTGTTTGGTGCGAAGGTCCGGAGACTTCCTGTTTTTCACGGCGGCATTAATCCTACAGCGAGTGCTTCACCTTTGCCCGTCCTTTCCTCCCGCCTGCGTTCTTGCCAAGCCGGACCATTCTTTTGGGTAACCAGTCTTTTTCGCGGATAGACGTCCCACCGGCAGCGCCACACGGGAAAGCCGCCGATTTGCGCTGACTGCGTAACGCTGATCTGCGCAGATCAGCGTCACGCAGTCAGCGCAAATCGGCGGCTTTCCCGGCCTGACAACTTTCGCCAAGCACCACTAGTTCTTGACATTCTTGATGTATGGTAAATACTGTCTGTGTTCTTTCTCACTGGAGGAGTAGCCGGCGATTTGGCGCCGTATTGTGTTTGGGTTAGTGGCGCACTGCTGGTTAGAGATGGATAAAACTGAACGGAAAAAGTATTGAAAGAGAATGAAGAAAGACAACTCACAAGTATCTCGAAGGCGGGTACTCTGGAAGAGGTCGCCGGGTACTGGGATACGGATAGCCTTGTTGATCACTGGAATCAAATTCATTAAGTGGAGTTTGACGTGAGGGCCGGTCTCGGAGCGCCTCGGGCGAGGGACTTGACTTCATAGCCGATTCGAATAGCCGATCCGAAAGAGAGCGAGATGGGTACTGACAACTCTACAAATATCCTGGTCGCGGACGATCAGCCTGACGTCATCGAAGCGCTGCGTCTGCTTCTAAAAGGCGAGGGCTTTCACGTGAGCGCGGCCTCGTCGCCTGCCGGCGTCATCGAGGCTCTCAAGAAGAAGGACTTCAGTCTGCTGCTGATGGATTTGAACTATGCGCGCGACACAACATCGGGCCAGGAAGGATTGGATTTGCTCAATCGGATCAAATCGCTTGACGACTCGCTTCCGGTGGTCGTGATGACCGCGTGGGGAACCGTTCCAGTCGCGGTCGAAGCGATGCGCCAGGGCGCCCGCGACTTCGTGCAGAAGCCGTGGGACAACGCTCGCTTGATCTCCATCATGAAGACCCAGGTCGAGTTGGGCAGGGCGTTACGGAGGAGCCAATTACTCGAAGCAGAAAACCGAATACTGAGAGATGAGGGATCGCTGTCGCTGATCGCGCAGTCGCGGGCTATGCAACCGGTGCTTCAGATCATCGAGCGGGTCGGTCCCTCGGACGCCAACATCCTGATAACCGGCGAGAACGGCGTTGGCAAGGGCGTCGTTGCGCAAGCGCTGCATTCGGTTTCGAATCGCTCGACGAGACCAATGGTGACCGTTAACGTCGGAGGTTTGCCGGAAGGCGTCTTCGAGAGCGAACTGTTCGGTCACGTAAAGGGCGCCTTTACGGATGCGAAGTCAGACCGCGTTGGGCGGTTCGAGTTGGCCTCCGGCGGAACGCTCTTTCTCGACGAAATAGCAAACATCCTGCCGACTCAACAGGCCAAGCTGCTGCGGGTGCTCGAGACCGGAGAGTTCGAACGAGTCGGATCGTCGAAGACGCATCGCGTCGACGTGCGGATAATCTCGGCGACTAACGCCGATCTGAACGACGAAGCGGCGGGAGGCCGGTTTCGGCAGGATCTCCTGTTCAGGCTCAATACAATCGAGATTAGAGTTCCTCCTTTGCGCGACCGAAGGGAAGATGTTCCGTTGCTCGCAGGCCACTTCTTGAACCGGAGGTCCAAGCATTACCGAAAGCAGCTCGGCGGCTTCGAGACGGCTGCAATGCAGGCGCTGTTGGATTATCCGTGGCCGGGAAACGTTCGGGAACTGGATCATACCGTCGAGCGAGCGGTGTTGATGGCTCGGGGCAAGATGATAGCCGTGAGCGACCTGGGTCTGCGGCAGTCGCGCGATGGGACAACGAGGCTGGAGGAAATGAGCCTTGAAGACGTCGAGTGTCTTCTGATTCAGAAAGCGCTGGCGAGGTTCGAAGGCAACGTTAGCAAGGCTGCCGAGGCGCTCGGCCTCAGCAGGAGCGCTCTATACAGAAGGCTCCAGCGATATGGGTTGTAGCCTGATGTGGCAGGGGTCTGGCGCAGAGTTTTGTGCGGACGTTGTGGCGACCCGCGGGTTTCAGTTTGTATACGGTAGTCACGGAGGTCGTTGAATTCGGGTGGACGGAATAAGTGGCGGGCTCCGTGGCCCGCCCGCGCATCAACCTTTAAGCGTCTGGTTTGGCTTCACGAGAGCAACAGGCGCATCTATGGAGGCGCAAAAAAATTAACTTCCCGTTTTGAGTTATGCGGCAGCACGAGATGAGGACCGCCGGTGAAGTGAGAATTTCACCGCGGAGGCGCAGAGATCGCTGAGAGAGCCGCGGAGAGTAAGCTCCCTCTGCGTCTCCTTCCGCGGTGAACTACCTCGAAAAAGGGAACTTATTTCTTTTACGCCCACTATGAAGCCGCTGGAGACTCACAAGGAGGAATCCTATCCGCTTCGAGTCCAGGATAACGCTGATGGTTCTTGTTGGCGGGCTGCCCGGCTCCGCAATCGCGATCTTTCTTTTGTGGGAATTCGTGGGGGCGGCCAGGGTTCAATGGACTGGTGCGATCCTCATAGCCACATTTTGGCTGGGGTTCGCCTACGCCGTGCGCGGACGCGTGGTGCGTCCGCTGCAAACCGTATCGAATCTGCTTGCCGCGCTTCACGAGGAAGACTATTCGATCCGGGCGCGTGGCGCGCGGTTGAACGACGCCCTGGGCGAGGTTTTGCTGGAGGTGAACGCGCTCGGGGCGATCATGCAAGAGCAGCGGCTCGAGACGCTCGACGCGACTGCTTTGCTGCGAACCGTAATGACGGAAATCGACGTGGCGGTGCTCGCATTCGACGATCACGGACAACTCCGGCTTGTGAACAGAGCCGGTGAGAAGTTGCTCGGTCAAACCGCGGAGCGATCGCTCGGGCTTAGCGCCGAGGATCTCGGCGTCTCAGACTGGCTGCAGGGCGACCCAGTCAGAACCATTCAGGTTGGCCCGTCGGATCGAGGAGGCCGCTGGGCGCTCCGGCGCGGCAATTTTCGAAAGGGAGGCCTCCCCCATCGTGTAATAGTGCTGTCCGATCTCAGCCGTGAGTTGAGGGAAGAAGAACGCGAAGCCTGGCAGAGGCTTGTGCGCGTGATCGGCCACGAGTTGAACAACTCTCTCGCGCCCATAAAATCCATTGCCGGAAGCCTTGAGGCATTGATCGAGCGCGACCCGCCTCCCCACGATTGGCGCGATGATGCGCGGCGGGGCCTGACGGTGATCGCAGGCAGGGCTGAATCGCTCAATAGATTCATGAACGCTTATGCGCGGCTGGCTCGCCTTCCGAAGCCCAGGCTGGAGCCGATTCGAATATCAGAGTTGATTAGCCGGGTTTCCGGACTCGAGACGCGTATGGCGGTGGCGGTCAAGCGGGGGCCCTCGGTCACGGTGCGCGCCGACGCGGATCAACTCGAACAGCTACTCATCAACATGGTAGGCAATGCCGTGGACGCGGCGCTCGAGACCGACGGCGGAGTGGAGATTGGATGGGAGACTAACAACGGCCGCGTAGACGTCTGGGTTGACGACGATGGGCCTGGTTTGTCTAACACGTCGAACCTCTTTGTGCCCTTCTTTACTACCAAGCCGGGCGGATCCGGGATCGGACTTGTGTTGAGCCGTCAGATTGCCGAAGGCCACGGAGGGACGTTAACTCTCGAAAACCGAGCCGGAAGGAGAGGTTGCCAGGCGCGGCTGAGACTTCCCATGTAGAGTCGGCAGACGAAATACTTTCGGCATCGAGCGTTAATTGATTTGCGAGCGATGGCGATAGAAGCGAAACCACGAAGCTCACGAAGGCCACGAAGCAATGGAGGCGGTCGAGCCAGCGCCGAGTTTTCCAGACCAACGTTGGATACCGCCTGTCTAAGAGTTTGCACTGAGTTGATGACCTTAATGACGCCGAGAGGACCGAATGCGTAGGCTCACCATCACCCAAAGCAAAGCGCCGGCGGGCATCGACGTTAAAATCCCCAGTGAAAACTTGACCGAAGCCAGGTCCAGCTTACCTGCTGGACCGGGGAGAGTTGTAATGAAATCGACCAATACCATCCATGCTAATAGGAACAGCGGCCTTATGTACGAATGCTCCCGCGGCCGGCGTGTTTGGAACGCCGCGCCAGCCCTTGTCGCGGTAGCGCTTGTATACTCTCTTGCGGTAAGCGCGCTCAATCCAGCGGCCATCTACGTGTCGGCCGACACAAAGACCAAGACGGCTGCTCTCAAAGAAAATCAGAAGATAATTCACCTCTTGAACCGGATCGGCTACGGCCCGCGTGCGGGAGACGTCGAGAAGGTGAAGCGCATGGGTATCGACAAGTACGTCGACCTGCAGCTCCACCCGGACCGCATGGACGACACCGCTCTGGAAGCGCGCCTGGCGGGTTTTCCCTCGCTAAAGATGAGCATCGCCGAGATTCAGGAGAAGTATCCGCTGCCACAGTTGCTGGCGCGTGAGCTTGGATTGCGCCAGGCCGGCCAGCAAGCCCCTCCCCGAGCGGGCGCGCCGAACGCTTCCGGCCAGGAGCCCGGCGCCGGCGATGAGAATCAAAAACGCGCCGACCGCCAGAAGATTCTGGCGTACTACCGGGCGCACGACCTCAAACCGCCTCAGTTCCTGCTGCAGGAACTCCAAGGTCAAAAGCTTATGCGCGCGATCTACGGCGAGCGCCAGCTTCAAGAAGTAATGACCGACTTCTGGTTCAACCACTTCAACATCTTTTGGGCGAAGAACGCCGATCGAGATCTGACTACCAACTACGAGATGAACGTGATCCGCCCAAATACAATGGGCAAGTTCAAGGACCTGTTGATCGCGACGGCGAAAAGCCCTGCAATGCTCGTCTACCTGGACAATTTTCAATCAATGTCTCCCGACGCTCGGATTCCGCAACGGCCGGGCCAGTTCAACCGAAGACCCGGAGCTGCCGGCGCCTTTGGCAATCCGAGATTGAGCGGCAGGCTTAATTATCCTCCCAACCGCAACGTCCAGAACGATCAGATGCGTAACCAGGATCAACCTAACGCGCGGCCGGGGCAAGGCCAGCCGATCCCGAACCAGCTTGGAAATCGCAAGCCTGGGATCAATGAGAACTACGCGCGAGAGATAATGGAGCTTCACACGCTGGGAGTAGAAGGCGGATATACTCAGAAGGACGTACAGGAGGTTGCGCGCTGCCTGACCGGTTGGACGCTCGATAGGCCGCGTCAGGGAACGAAGTTCGTCTTTCGGGACTGGATGCATGACAACGGCGAAAAGACCGTTCTTGGCCATAAGATTCCAGCCGGCGGTGGAATCAAAGACGGCGAGATGGTCATGGACATACTGGCGCATCATCCCAGCACCGCGAAATTCATTTCCACGAAACTCGTCCGCAAGTTTGTCAGCGATACGCCGCCTCAATCGCTGGTGGATCGCGTGGCGTCGGTTTACACGAAGACGGATGGTGATATCCGCGAGATGCTGAAGACGATCCTCGTGTCGCCGGAGTTCAACTCGGCCGAGGCCTATCGCTCCAAAATCAAGTCTCCATTCGAACTGGCCGCGTCGGCGCTGCGGGCGCTTGGAGGCGACCTGAGCAATGCTCAGCAAACAAGTCAGTTCATCGCGAAGATGGGTCAGCCTCTGTACCTCTATCAGGCGCCGACGGGCTATCCTGACCGGGCGGATCAATGGGTGAATACCGGCTCGCTGCTCGAGCGGTTGAACTACGGCCTTGCGCTCTGTACGAACAAGTTACGCGGCGCGGTGGTGGACGTGAAGCGGCTGGCGCCCGGAGTCGATAGCGCCGAGCGGCAGCGTGTTCTGGATCGGGCGATCGCCATGCTTCTGAATGGGGATGTATCGCCTCAAACCCGCTCCGTGCTGGATAAGCAATTGAAGGAAGGCGTGCCCGTGAAAGGCGAGCTTGGAGAGGTTCCAAGGATCCCAGCCGCCACCGACGACGTTATGGCCGACAATTCAATGGAGGTCTTGCCTCAAAACCGGCCGGTTGGAAAAGCCGAGAAGGCCGCTAATCCGGAACGTCTCGAGCGGCGGCTGGGGCTGAGGGAAGATCTGACGCCGCAAATCGCGATGTCCGCCGACGAC
>JAHFUG010000111.1:10204-11391 GCA_023265195.1 Blastocatellia bacterium
AATTTCCAATTGAGTGGAGTAACGATCATGGCAATAACACGAAGGTTCTTTCTCAAATCATCAGGCGTGGCAATGGCGAGCTTCGCCGCCGCTCCTTCTTTTCTACAACGCGTCGCCCTGGCTCAGACGGGCGGCGTTGCGGGTAAGGATCACCCGGTCATCATCGCGATCTTTCAACGCGGCGCAATGGATGGAATCTCGGCCGTGATTCCGTTCGGGGACCGGAGCTATTACAGCGTGCGTCCGCAGATTGCAGTGCCTCAACCGCAGCAGGGCAATGCGGATGGAGCTATAGATCTCGACGGCTTTTTCGGACTTCACCCCGCGCTCGCATCGTTCAAACCGATTTACGACGAAGGCCATCTCGCGATCGTTCACGCCGTGGGATCGCCGGATAATACGCGCTCGCACTTCGACGCTCAGGATTATATGGAGGCGGGCACGCCGGGTAACAAAGGCACTGGAGACGGCTGGTTGAACCGCTACATGCAAGCCAAGAAAGACGCCAGGGCGACGCCGTTCCGCGCCGTTTCCTTTACGTCGAATTTGCCCAGGACGCTGCTGGGTCCAGCGCCCGCCATTGCCATGACCAATATCGCGGACTTCGGCGTTCGCGCGGGCCAGGGAAACAGTCAGGTTGCTAAGGGATTTGAAGAGCTTTATTCGCATGGCATGCCAGACGCCCTTCACGGAACGGGCAAAGAGGCTTTTGAAGCCGTCAAGATGTTGAAAAAGGCGAACCCTCAGCAGTACGCGGCAGCAAACGGCGCGAACTATCCGCGTTCGCCGTTTGGTCAGGCGTTGCTGCAGATTTCTCAACTCATCAAATCGGACGTCGGCGTTGAAGTGGCCTTCACCGACGTTGGCGGCTGGGACACTCACGCGAATCAAGGTTCGTCGCGCGGACAACTGGCGAATCGGCTTCAAGACTTCAGTCAGGCCGTCTCGGCATTGTACAAAGACCTTGGCGGCCGCATGCGAAATATTGTGATCTTGACGATGACGGAGTTCGGACGAACGATCCGGCAGAACGGATCGGGCGGCACCGATCACGGCCATGCGAGTTGTTTGTTCGCGCTGGGCGGCCCCGTCAAGGGTGGGAGAGTTTACGGCAAATGGCCCGGCCTTGCGGCGGAGCAGTTGTACGAAGGCCGCGATCTGGCTCTGACGACCGACTTCCGGGATGT